>CAVJNC010000057.1:0-731 GCA_963650905.1 Subdoligranulum sp. APC924/74 | reverse complement strand
AATGTGTCGGTATAGTTAAAGGAGAAAAAAATATCATTGTCCGTAAATGAGAATAACTTTCCCGCTTGACTATAATCAATTTTAGAAATCCACCGACCGAAAATAGCGCTTATTTCGTCAGCAAAGGATTCACCTAAAATGTCTTTTATTCCAAATAAATTATCTATTTTTTTCAAGAACGATTTATCTGTTTTTCCTAAACCTTTCTCAAAATCAGACCATAATATCGATGGCGGATATATATCGTTTAATTTGTCATAAAGTTCTTTGTTGCGTGATTTTATATAATCCCTAAAATCCGAATATTTTGTTGGCAATCTATGCGCTATATCGAACCCGTTTCCTAATATGTATAGTTTCATTATTTTATATCCTCTAATTGTTTTTCTATGTGTTTTATTTTCATGTGTATATCCATTTTTTCCTGCATCGAATCCGCTTGATTATAATCGCTTTCAAATTCTCTCTTTTGCGCCGTTAATCGCCTTATAGCCGCAGATTTCGCTTTTATTGTTTCGTCAATCGCTTCTGGAATTCGCCCTGTTAGTTTAACGTATTGTTCCGCCATACATATATTGCAGACGTTATCGTAAAAATCTTTTAAGTTACGTTTGTCATAGGTGACTTCGGAAAGTAATTGTTTATGTAAATCGTCGGCGGCGAAAATATCGGTCAGATAAAACTTTTCGATAACGCTTTTGTTTTTTTCTGCCTTATTCTTTCTTTTCGCG
>CAVJNC010000056.1:0-13396 GCA_963650905.1 Subdoligranulum sp. APC924/74 | reverse complement strand
CATTATTATATTGATTATACAAAAAATTTCTTCTTGCCCGACGTTTCAACCGGTTCTGCCGAACAAACGTATTCGCAGTCCAGATCCTTTTTCCTCAGTTTATCCGCCGCCCATCGGCACAACTCTTCCGTTTCGAAAATTCCGAAAACGGTCGAACCGCTGCCCGTCATTCCGCAAGCGACGGGCGAAAGATTTTTAATTTCTCCGAGATTTTTTCCGACTTCTTCGTTCAACGCGGCCGCCGGCAGATACAAAGCGTTTCCGACGCATCTCCCGAGCGCGCCGAGGTCGCCGTTTTTCACCGCTTCCGCGGCGGCGACGTTATCGGACAACACGCCTTCCGCGCCGAGTTCGTCGAATTTCTTATAACATTCCGCGGTGTTCACTCCCGATTTCGCATAAATCAACACGAAATGCAGTTTCGTTTCGGATTCGATTTTTTCGACCTTTTCTCCTCTGCCCGAAATAACCGCGAATCCGCCGCTCGTCATATATCCGGTGTCGCTCCCGAGCATATCCGCAAGCGGTTTAACGTCCCCGTCCGCATTATAAAGAGCCTTCATAGCGTTAAGCACGCCCGCGGCGTCCGCCGAACTTCCGCCCAAGCCGCCGGCAAGCGGTATTCTCTTGACGATTTTCACGTCCGCGCCGCCCGTTTTGAACGTCTCGGCGAACAGTTTCGCCGCTTTATAAGCGTTGTTGCGTTCGGCGGGAATATCTTCGGCGAATCTGTTGCCCGCCATCCTCATTCCGAGCGTTATTTTATCGTCGCGACGGGCGGAAACGGTTATCGTGTCGTAAATATCGACGGTCGTCACGAGGCTTTCGATATCGTGGAACCCGTCGCTTCTGCCCGTTACGTTCAACGTGAGGTTGATTTTGGCATACGCCTTTACGCTTTTTTTCATTTTATCCTCTGTAATGTTTTATCCTCTGCGAAATATTCGTCGCCTCGGGCAAACCCGCCGCGAAACCTCGCTTAAATTTTTTCTATACGCGACGCTTAAATTTTTTGCCTGTAAATAATTATCCTTTCGTCGCCGCGGAGCGGGAATTCGAGGTTCTCGTTGCACTTTATTATCTCTTCTTCGCTCACTCTGAGTTGTTTGGAAATATCCCACAACTCGTCGCCTTTTTTCGGAACGAAAACGCTTATCGCGCACTCGTCCGCCTTTCTGATTCCGACCTCGTTCACGCCGTCTATTACCGTAATTTTTTTGACGATAATCGACTTATAGAAGGCTTTTACCGAACAATTGAAGTAAATCGCCCCGTCCTTTAACGTCGCTTCGAAATCGGTTAAATCGAGTTTTAAACCAACGATTTCGCCCTCGCCCGTAACGTCGACCGAAAACGGCATTTCGGCGCTTACGCTGCTCGTTCCGTTATCTGCGTTGCGGAAAACCACGTCCGCGCGAACGATTCCGTTCACCGTTACGCCGTCGGTAGTTTTCGTCGTTCCGAGAACCGCGATACGCTCGCCGAACGACGCGACGATTTTTCCGCCCTCGGGGATTTCGCCCGAAGCCGCTCCGCCGAACGATTCGCTCGCCGAACTCTGCCCCGCGAACAACGCTACGGGGACTTCGCGTTTGGAAATTTCTATATCGCTCGAAATTGAATAGGCGTCGTCGGCAACCGTCATTGCGGTCGTTTCGATCGACTCGCCCGAAAACGCGAGCGTTATTTCGGCGTTGACCGTGCTTTTACCCTTAGCCTCGTCCGTAAACACTTTGAATAAAACGCGGATCGGTTCGCACTCGCCTTCGGCGCGCATATCGGGAAGAGAGCCGGCGTTTTCCAGTTCGAATCTGAACGGAACTACGCGCCTTTCTTTTAATATATCATTATTGTCGGAAAAAGGCAAGGTCTTTAAAAGCAAATCGACTTCGCCCTCGAAAACCACGCACGAAACGCCGCTCGTAACGCTTTTAAGGCAAACCGTCGCGCCGTAACACAACACCTCTTTTATGCCGTAGTCCACGTCGAACTCGTCGGTTATAACGAACGTGTCCGTCGTTATGCCGGAGGGCGAATCGAACTCCTCCGTCCTCTCCTTGATTTTGAGGTTATCCCCGCCTATAAGCGCGTTATTCTCGATTTTCTTCGTTCCCTCGGCGCAGATTTTAACGGCGCACTTCGCAACGTAACCCGCCTGCGCGAAAACCGCTCTCGCGTCCTCGGCGCGCGCTTTCACGCTCGCTTCGGGGAAAGGAATTTCGGCGGTGAGTTCGGTCGAAAAATCGGTTTTTTTAAACCCGTCCTCGGCGAGATAAATAAAACAGAACGCGACTTTGATTTTCGCCGTAGTGGTCGCGTCCTTGCTTTCCGTTCCGACGATAAACGCCGTGGCGGACAAAGATATAGGTTTTTTAACGTCCTCCTGAGCGGCGATCGCGCTTTCCGCGCCGAGTTTCGCCTCGTAAGTCGTTTTTTCGCTGCCGCATACTTTTCCGTACTCCGGCTTTATCATAATATTATACCTCCCGCAAGCAATCGATTGCTTCATTTCGATATAATATATGCCCCGCCGCCCGATATTATGCCGGACAAGAATAAAACAAATCTTGCCGTAATACTCAAAAAGCAGTTCGCGAACTCTTCGCAAACTGCCTTTTGAAAAATATATGATAAGGGGGAAAATGATGAGCATTTTTTTCTGTCAACTGCTATCTGCCGTGGGTTTCGCTCTCCGCGCTTTCGCACAAGCCTTTCGTCAATTGACAATAACATAATACCATAGCATAACATAAAAGTAAATTAAAATCAATTTATTTTTATTTTTGTGTCTTATTTTGTAACTTATGTGTCTTTTTATGTATTTATAGGTCGAATATTGCCGATTTCGGCTCTTTTGCAAGCCCCAGACGGTATATTCTGCCCGTTTTTCCGAAGCGCCGCGCCAGAAAAACCTTTTCCTTTTCGCCGCAGATAAGGCGCGATTCGAGAATTATTCCGCGCGCGGAGGAAGTCAGGATAAATATTCCGTCCGCGGGAAGCGAATCGAACCGCGAATACGCGTTTTTCGCGTCGCCCTCGGCAAGAACCGCGTCCGCGCCGGCAAGCGCGACGGAATAACCGATAGACTTCTGCAAAAATTTATAGTCGGGATTTTCGCAGGACACTATGAAAAGCGGCGAAACGTCCGTTATAAAGCACTTGTTCACGCATTCCGTTATGTAGCCGTTCAGTTCGTCCGCGCCGCCGATTTCCCGCAATTCCGTTCTCCCCTTATCATAATATGCCGCGCAAAGCATAAAGGGAACTTACGGAACCGCCGCGACGAGAAAATTTATCGCATCTTATAATAAGAAGATTTAACGCCGTTTATAGCAAAAAAAAATTTACTACCGCTTACTTACAGCGAAAAAATTTTATGTCTGCGTTTTTTCAGTTCGCGGACAAGTTCGCGCTCGTTTTTCACTTCCGATTCGAGCAAAACGCCCGCCAGACAATCCTGCGGCTCGTGAAAATCGCTGCCGGCAGTTAAAATAAGCCCGTTTTTCACGGCGTATTCGCGCGCCTTGTCGTTATGGCTCTGCTGGCGAGGATTGCCGTTTATCGCCTCGGCGCAATCGAGAAATTCGGGGTGACGATAAGTTATCGAATCCCTGAAAGGGTGCGCCTGCCCGAACAAAAATCCTCTTTCGGAGCAATAGTCCTTAGCGTATCTTACGCCGTTTTTCAGAAGCGTTCCGCCGTCTTTAAGAATTTCTTCCGTTGCGCCGAAAATAAGGAATTCGGCTTTCATCGGCGTCGGCTCGTAATAGGAGGTTTCGTCCGGCATGAATTCCATTCCGAAAAACACGTCTATGCCGAGGTCGGCGCATTCTTTTCTGAGCGTTTCGTAATGTTTAAGGAAATTATCGTTATATCCGGCAAAATTCTTGAAGCCGTAATATCCGTAAAGGAAAGAATTATAATGGCTCGTGTAAACTATGCCGTTATACCCTTCCCGCTTATAAATCTCCGCGATAAGTTTTTCTTCCGTCTGAGCGCACGGAGAAGTGCCGGCAACGTGCAAATGAGTTTCGAGTTTATACATTGTTTTAATAAAAATACCGTTAATCGGCTTATAGGCGGACTTATCGTCGCCAAACATTAATTTTTGCACCGATTTTTTCCGCCGGTTTTTACGCCGGTTTTTCCGGTAGCGATTTCCGCGTTCTTTATATCTGACGCGGAACGGCGGCGACGAAAACGAGATCGTCCTCGCCGATATTCATCAGCGTATGAGAACTGCCTCTCGGGCAGAAATGGCAACTGCCGGCAACGAGCATTTCGGTTTCGCCGTCGCAGATCGCCTTCGCCTTTCCGGACAGAATTATGATGATTTCGCAGGTATCGAGGTGCTTGTGCATTCCCACGGACGAGCCGCGTTCCAACCTTGCCGATAAAAATTTTACGTCGTTTTTATCGATCGACCTGAGATTTATCGCGCCCTTTCCGCCGTTGAATTCTTCGATATGTTTTTCGGTTAAACCGCCGAATTCGATTTTCATGTTTACACCTTTTTGTTTTCGGTCTCGTATTTTCGGTCTCGGCATAATCATCGGCATAATCTTCGATTATCCGCCAAACCGAATATGTTTATGATTATCCGCCCGACCGAATATATTTATATATGTTTATAAACGCAGAATTTTATATTATATCCGTTCGTTTCGAACGTTTCGCTTTCGCTCGCGAGTCCGAAGTCTTTTCTCTCGTCGAGATTCTCGAAAAAAACCTCCGCTCCCCCGTCCGCCGCGACTTTGGTCACGAGAACTTCGTCGCAAAACGGGAGCATGCTTTTATAAAAATACGCGCCGCCGATAACGTAAACGTCGTTTTCTTCCGCCGCGATAGTTTTCAGCATTTCGTCCAACGTGTGAACGATAACAACGTCGTCGCGCTCCACTCCCTCGGGGCAGATGACGATATTTTTTCTGTTTTTGAGCGGCTTTCCGCCGGGAAAGGAAAGCAGGGTGTTATAGCCCATGCAAACGGTTTTCCCGTCCGTTTTCTCGCGGAAATACTTCATATCGAGGGGCAGACGAAACAATAAATCGTTCTTTTTGCCTATGCCCCACTTCTCGTCGACGGCGACGATCGCCCTGATTTTTCCGCTCCCGCTCATACGGCGACCTCGAGTCTTTTCGAAAGCGGCGTCGCCCGATAATCTTCGAGGACGAAATCCTCAACCTTGAAATCGTAAAAATCTTTCACGTCGGGATTGACGATAAGTTTCGGGGCGGGATATTCGGGATTTTCAAGCATTTCCTTAACGTAAGGAATATGCCTGTCGTAAATATGCGCGTCCGCGATGACGTGAACGAATTCGCCCGGTTCGAAGCCCGTAACCTGCGCGAACATTATCAGAAGGGCGGCGTATTGCATAACGTTCCAGTTGTTCGCGACCGCCATGTCGTTCGACCGTTGATTTAAAATTCCGTTGAGTTTGCCCCCCGCGACGTTGAACGTCATCGAATAGGCGCAGGGATAAAGATTCATCTCGTGCAAGTCGGCGAAAGTGTAAATATTTGTCATGATCCTTCGCGAAGCGGGGTTGTTTTTAAGGTCGAACAAAACCCTGTCCACCTGATCGAACTCACCCTCTTTATACTTATGTTTAACGCCGAGTTGATAGCCGTAAGCCTTGCCGATCGTGCCGTCCTCGCCCGCCCAACTATCCCAGATATGCGAATGAAGGTCGGCTATCCTGTTCGATTTTTTCTGCCAGATCCAAAGGATTTCGTCTATCGCGTTTTTAAATCCCTGCTTCCTGATCGTCATTATCGGAAATTCTTTCGACAAATCGTATCTGTTGACTATGCAGAATTTTTTGACGGTGTGCGCGGGCGTTCCGTCGAGCCATCTCGGGCGGACTTCCATATTCGTGTCCCACACTCCGTTTTCGAGTATGTCTTTTACGTTTTCTTTAAAAACTTTGTCTGCGTAACTCATTTTTATTTTCCTTGATCGTATTGCGGGAATTTTATCCCCTTAAGTTTAATCGCGTTCAGACCGCGTCGGCTGAAATCAGAATGCGTCTTTTTCCTTGCCTTTCCATTTTTTCGCCACGAAACGGCATCTCAGCCCCAACGGCGCGATTTTCTCGACGCGGTAAACGAACTTGTTGAAAGCCCCGGGAATGACGAGCCGTTTGTTTTTTTCAAGCCCTTTAAGAGCCTTTTTCACGACGAATTCCGCGGGCTTGGAGGAAAGTTTGCCCGTCCAACCCTGCCGTTCGATATCTTTCACTACATCATCGCGCGTGGGAATTCCCCCGGGGGCGAGAACGGTTATCTTCGCGTCCTTGACCTCGTAACGAAGCGACGTGTAAAAATTTATGAGCGCGGATTTCGTTGCGGAATAAACGGCGAAATACGGCATCGGAGTGCTTCCGCTCATACTGCTCACCGTGAGAATTTTAAGATTCTCCGCCCGCCTTTTCAACACGGCGTGGCATATCGCGACGTTCGCCTCGAAGTTGAGCCTGATCTGAAACACGATTTTTTCGGGGGTGTATTTCAGAAACTCCTTCTGAATATCCGCCCCCGCAACGCCGATATAACCCGAGAATTTTATTCCCTTTTCGTCGGCGTAAGCGAACAGTTTTTCTCTTTCTTCCGCGCTCGTGAGGTCGGCCGCGAATATCTCTATTTTTCTATCCGGTTCGATTTTTAAAAGTTCTTCCCTTAAAAGCGACAATCTCCGTTCGCTTCTGCCGGTAAGGAACAAATCGTCGCTCTTTATAAGTCGGCGGCAGAATTCCTTCCCCAGACCTCCGCAAGCGCCCGTAATCAACGTATATTCCATAAAACGCACCCTGAATTTGTAACCATATTCGCGGCGCACGCCGCAAATAATAATCGAAAAACCGCCGTTAATCGACTTATAGCCCGATTAATTCGGCTCGTTCGGATTGTTCGTCGGCTCGCCGTCGTCCTTGCCGCCGCCGACGTTTACTCTTTCGAGTTTTGTCTTTTTATCGCCCTCGACAACGTAAGTGTTGTCGAGTTGCGACCTGAGATTGCCGACCACGCTGTCGATATATTCTCTGCGAAGTTTCGCCTGTTCGGCTTTTTCCTCGTCCGTAAGACCTTCCTCGCGTTGTTTCTTCGCGAGAAAATTTATTCTGTCGATGTCAACCATAGGCGTTCCGCTCCTTATTTTCGTTATCTTAATTCAACGTTAAGTCTGTGTTTAAGACTGCCTAAAATACGTTTGACGAAACCGTCCACGTCTTCCGCCTCGAGCGGTTTCGTTCCGTCCGACGAGAAAGTCACCGTGAACGCCATGCTCTTTTTGCCCGCGCCGATCTGATCGCCGACGTAAACGTCGAACAGTTCGACGTCCTTGACGCTCTGCTTGCACGCGGAGCGGATGACTTCTTCTATCTCGCCGCAGGTTATTTTTTCGTCCGCGATGAGCGCGAGATCTCTCCTGACCTCGGGGAACTTCGGAAGCGGCTCGAATTTAAACGGAACGGTGAACGCCGCCTGAAGCGAATCGTAATCGAGTTCGAGAACGAAAACTTTACATTCGAGATCGAATTCGGCGCAGGTTTCGTAAGTAACCTGACCGAAACAACCGATCTCCTCTCCGCCGAGGATTATCTTTGCCGAAACGCCGGAGTGAAGATAAGTCTTTTCCGCCCTCACGCCGAGATTGAATCTGATTCCGAAATTATCCTCGATGACTTTGAGCGCGCCTTTCACGGTGAAGAAATCTTCTCCCTCTCCGAAAGCGGCTATACAAAGGTGTTTCCTCTCTTCGGGAAAATCGGAAACGGGCAGGCTCTTCGGGATATAAGTTTTCGCAATTTCGAAAATACGCCCCGCGTAATTGCCTTTTTTCACGTTTCTCGAAACCACGCCGAAAAGAGACGGAATAAGCGTTCTTCTCATGACTTCGTAGTTATCGCTTATCGGGTTTTCGATGACGATGACTTTTCCCTCTTCGTCGTTCTCGCCGAGATGAAGCGCGGCTACGTCCTTTTTGGAATAGAACGAATAGGTCATGACTTCGTTATATCCCTGCTCTATAAGTATTTTTTTAACTTTCAGTTCGTCTTTCTGTTCTTTGGTGTAACCGCCCGCGGTGATTTTCGCGTCCTTTAAAAGCGTGGGAACGACGTGTTCGTAACCGTACATTCTTATAACTTCTTCCGCAAGGTCGGGATAACCCTCCACGTCCTCCCTGTAAGGCGGAGCGACGGTCGTTATTTCGTCGCCGTTCGTTTCGACGCCGAAGTTGAGACGTTTTAAAATATCGACGATAACGTCCTTCGGTACTTCTATGCCGAGAACGCCGTTGATCTTTGAAAACGTTGTTTTAACGGTTTTGTTTTCCTGTTCTTTGCCCGCCGAAACGTCGACGTGAACGTCGGTGGGAACGCCCGCCCCGAGTTCTTCGACAAGGTGCAACGCTCTTTTCATCGCTCTTTCGGTGGTGTATTCGTCCACGCCCTTTTCGAATCTCTTCGAGGAATCGGACGATTTGCCGAGCATTCTCGCCGATCTTCTGACGTTATCTCTCTTGAACTTGGCGCATTCGAAAACGACGCCTTTCGTGGTGGTCTTTATTTCGCTGTTGAGTCCGCCCATTATCCCCGCCAAAGCGACCGGTTTCACGCCGTCGCAGATAACGAGATTGTCGGCGTTTAACGTAAGTTCCTTTTCGTCGAGCGTGATTATTTTTTCGCCGTTTTCGGCGCGGCGGACGATTATTTCTCTCTTTTCGAGGTCGTTTTCGTCGAACGCGTGCATGGGTTGACCGAGTTCGAGAAGAACGTAATTGGTTATGTCCACGATATTGCTTATGGAATTGATTCCGCACATTTTAAGCCTTCTCGACATCCACTTCGGCGACTTCCCGATTTTCACGTCGTCAACGAAGTGAGCGATATAACGCGGGCAAAGTTCGCCGTCCTTAACGGTAACCTTAACCGCGTCGGCGGCAGTCGCTTTTTTAGCGGTATATTCGTAAGAAGGTTCTTTCAGAGGTTTTTTAAGGGTTGCCGCGATCTCGCGCGCGATGCCTAAAACGCTCTGGCAATCGGGGCGGTTCGCAAGCACCGAGATATCGAAAACGTAATCTTTAAGAGCGAGAAGATCTCTCACTTCCTCGCCGAGCGGAAGGTCCTTTTCGTTGAAGATAAGCACGCTGTCGCCGGACGCGCCGTCGTAAAAATTATCGTCTATGCCGATTTCTTCGCCGCCGCAGAACATTCCGTAAGAAGGTTCGCCGCGAAGTTTTCCGTTGAAAATTCTGTCGCCCGTCGCGAGAGTCGCTCCGTCCACCGCTACGGGAACGATATCGCCTACGGACACGTTCGCAGCGTTCGTGATGATTTGCAGAACGCCGTATTTGCCCGCGTCCGCCTGACAGATACGCAGTCTTTCCGCATTGGGGTGCCGGGTTATTTCTTTGATTTTGCAGGTCACGACCTTGTCGATTTTATCGCCGTAAGGAATGATCTGCTCCACCTCGAAGCCGCAATCGAAAAGTTTCTTTTCGAGTTCTTCGGGCGTTACGTCTATATCTACATATTCTTTAAGCCAACTTAAAGGCGCTAACATTTTTTCGTCCTCCTTAACCTTTGAATTGTCCGAGCGCGCGAAGATCGCCCTCGTAAAGAACGTGAATGTTGTTCACGCCGTTTTTAAGCATCGCGATACGATCGAGCCCCAAGCCGAACGCGAAGCCCGTGTATTTATCGGGATCCACTCCGCAGTTTTCGAGAACTTTGCGGTTGACTATTCCACCGCCGAGAATCTCTATCCAGCCCGTGCCTTTGCAGAGTTTGCAACCCTTTCCGCCGCACTCGAAGCAACTCACGTCGACTTCAACCGACGGCTCCGTGAACGGGAAGAACGAAGGACGGAAACGCGTTTTCGCCTCTTCGGAGAACATTTTCTTCACGAGAACGTCGAGCATTCCCTGAAGGTCGCAAAGGGTGATTTTTTCGTCGATTACAAGCCCTTCCATCTGGTGGAACATGGGCGAATGAGTCGCGTCGTCGTCCGCGCGGTAAACCCGCCCGGGGATAAGTACCTTGAACGGCGGTTTCATCGTCGTGAGACTGCGGATCTGTCCCGGGGAAGTGTGAGTGCGGAGCATAAAATCGTCGTTTATATAAAACGTGTCCTGCTTGTCTCTCGCAGGGTGTTCCTTGGGCGTGTTGAGCGCGGTGAAGTTGTGGAAATCGTCCTCGATTTCTCTCGTTTCAAGCACCTTGAAACCCATTCCCGCAAATATGTCGATAAGTTCGGACTTAACTATGCTGACGGGATGAAGAGTGCCTTGTTTCAGGGCTTTTGCGGGCATCGTGATGTCTATCGTTTCTTTTTTGTAACGATAGTTCTTCTCCGCCTCGCTTATTTCCGCTTCCTTTTTCGCGAAATAGTCGGTCGCCCATTCTTTAAGACTGTTGATGACCATTCCGAGTTTCGGTCTGTCCTCTTTCGCCGCCTTGCCGAGTTCCTTCATAAGCCCCGGAATTATTCCGGCTTTGCCCAGAATATACTTGGCTTTGAGTTGGAAAAGTTCGCCGCTCGTCTTGACGTCGGCGAGTTCCAGAGCGATTTTGCCTTTGATCTCCTGAATCTTTTCTTCCATGATTTTTATCTCCGTTGCAGCCTGCGGGGTTGATTTTGTCGTCGATCGTTACGATTTTCGCCTCGCGGCAAAGATATATATAAAAGATATATATATAATAAGAATTCTTATATATTATAGACTATATTATAAGCAATGTCAATTAAAGACGTGAGCATAAACCCGCCGCAAAAAGAAAAACTTACTCTCAGCAACCCGCCGCACAAAGAAAAACTTACTCTCCGCAACCAGCCGTAAAAAAGAAAAAACTTACTCTCCTCGGAAATTTTCGGGAAAAGTAAGTTTTTCTGCCGCAGACGTCGCCTATGCCCGCGTGCGGATTTTAAAGGAATTTTTTTATCGAATCGAGAACCTGTTTCGAACACAATTCAATGCCTTTGTCGTTTAAATGAATGAGGTCGTCGTCGCGGATAACTTCTTCCTTCACGGGATAAACAAGCCCGTATAAGTCGTTTATCGCGATATTTTTAGCCTTAATAAGAGGCACGACCGCAGCGTTTAACCGCGCTATGTCTTCGGCGGTCTGATAAGGATAATCATTTCTGACGGGCGTGGTCGTCGCGAAAATCACGTTCGGCGTAATCTTCAAAAGCAGATCCGCTATGCGGAGCATGGTTTCGCAATACTCTTCCGTAGACGTAAACTGCCCGTCGCCGAAAAGATCGGAAACGTCCCACAGTCCGTTGTTCCAGTGGATAACGTCGCTCCCCGCGATCTGATCTTTGTAATCGAAAAGCATGCGAAGCGTGTACTTCGCGAATCTGCAGTTGTCTTCGGGCTGAAAAACCTCGATTCCTTCTTTTTCGAGTTCCTCCGCGACCGTTTGTCCGTATCCTATCATACGAATCGAATCGCCGAGCAAAGTCACTTTTTTCATGTTATTTTTCCTCCAGTTTTATTCCCGCCACAAACGTCGCGCCCCTGAACGCGTAAGGTCCGTCCCCGTCGCCGCTCGCGCAATAAAGATATATCGGTTTGCCGTTTTCGTCGAACAAAAGCGACGGGCGCTCCAGGTTGCACTGCGTGGTTTTTCTGCCGTCTTCCCATTCGAGATTTCTCGAATAAACTTTCGGGTTTTCTGGCAATTCGAAGTGGATGCAATCGTCGCTTTCGGCGTAAAATCCCGCGCCCCATTCGCCCGTTATCCCGCCGTCGCCGTTTTTGGAATCGTCTTTGGCGATCATGCAGAATTTCTTACGGCTCTCGTCATACCACAAAAACGGATCTTCCATGTGTTTGTTCGTATCGTCGAATTCGAGAACAGGATTTTCCGTTAGCCTTTCGAATTTTCCGTCCGGCTTATCCGCAACGGCAATGCCTAACTGCAAAGGCTTCCCGAACGCCCTTCTCGACTTGTATATCATATAAGTTTTGCCTCTCGGGAGAATCACGACCGACGGATTCGTCGTTATCGTGCAATCCCAATGCGAACAATCGCGCGGCTCTAAAAGCGGCTCGTCGCGACGGACGAATTCGCCCTCGATATCGTCCGCGACGGCGACTCCGATACGCTTTCTGTTCCACGTTTCCAAAGCGTAATGTTCGTCTATAAGTCGATAATCGCCAGGAATGTCGCCGCCATAAGTAGTTCCCATATAGTAGAGATAATACTTGCCGTTCCAATATTTTATGCAGGTGTTGTGGGTGTTCATTCCGTCGAAAAACTGCCTGCCCCTGCGCGGCAGAACCACGCCGTCGAACCCGAATTTTCCGTCCGGACTATCCGCTTTGAAGCGGCAGATTTCGCTGTTGAAAACCCAGTTCCAGCCGAAGCCGATTTCCTCTTTCCACCTCGAGGCGAACATATAATATTTGCCGTTCTGCGCCCTTATCACCGACGAATCCCAGACGTAATATCCGTTCTCTTTCAGAGCGACATGAGCCTTGCCCTGTTTATAACCGAACGAAGCGTTTTTTTTCATAATTGCCCCCGATTGTTTTTGCCTGCGCGTTTTCATAACGAAGTCCTCCGCAAGTCGCCAATATTATAAGTCATTTTCCCGCCGTTGTCAATCCTTTACCCGCTTTTTCCGACACAAAAAACCGATTCTTTTCCCCGAACCGACTTTCCCGTTCCCGCCCGTTTCGTTGTAAAAATAATAGAAACATCTGCGCGTTACGGAGCAGACACACAACCCGAAAGCCACTGTTCCTGCCCGAACGGCAGTTTGTCCGAACATCACTGTTCCGGTATGATTTGCAGGAACGAAACGGAAGGCGATAATCCGATTATTTTAAAAGACAGCCCGAAATGCCGCGAAATCAGGCCCGCGATCGATAAACTTATCTTGTTGTGTAACGTCGATCCGGAGCATATGCAGAAAATATACTCCCTGATTTTCCTGATAACGGACGAGATAAACGAAGAACTCTCGGCCATTCGACCTTGCCGCGAACTTACGGGCGAAATGATGTATATCAACAAAATCAAGTCGTATGTCGGCAGAAATATCGGCAGGAACATTCGCCTGTCGCAACTTGCCGGAGAACTTCATATAAGCGCGCCGTACATGTGCGGCATATTCAAAAAAATCACGGGAGAAACGATAATCGCTTATATAAACAAGCAGAAAATATGCCTTTTGAAAAATATTATAACGAACATGAATTTATCTCTGAAAGAGGCTTGTCTGCAAGTCGGAATTTCCGATCCGGCTTACGGAAGCCGATTGTTCAAAAAAATCGAACGACAGTCGCTGAGAGACTACAAACTTTCGCACAGAAACGCGATCGCGCCGGAATAAACTCCGTTCCGTGCCAGAATAAACTCCGTTCCGTGGCGGAATAAACT
>CAVJNC010000055.1:4573-13582 GCA_963650905.1 Subdoligranulum sp. APC924/74 | reverse complement strand
GTATTTTTTTTCCGCAGGACGTGCAATGCGACGCGCCCTTGACGAGGCTTTCGCCGGCGGGCAGGCGGTAAATCAGAACGTTCGCGAAACTGCCGAAGCATGCGCCGAAAACGGTGGCGAGAACGCAAAAACAGGCGTAAAAATACGATTCCATCAGCCTTTGTCCTCCCCGTAAATATATTTTTCGACCGAGCCGTTGCGTTGCTCGATATAGTTGCGTTGCTCGATATAGTTGCGTTGCTCGATATAGTTGCGTTGCTCGATATAAAATCTCACGAGGTCTTGTCCTCCCCGTAAATATATTTAACGACGGAGCCGTTGCGTTGTTCGATATAAAGTCTCACGCGCGAGCCCTGATAAACGGTCAGTTTCGAGATATTCGCGCCGTAGTCGTCGGTCTCGCTTAAAATTTCGAGTGAAAAGCCGTTGTCGAGCGCGTAATCGTTCGCCGTGGCGTAACGACCGACCGCGATATACTCTTCGATCTGATAAAAAGCGGCGTCCTGAGTGTATTTATCGCTGACTTTGCGCGAGAGGGAAACGGTTGATTGGAGCATGCTGACGGCGGCGCCGATGAGCGTAACGACGAACGTCATAATCATCACCGTGTAAACGAGAATGAACCCGCGGTTCTTCTTCGCCCCGACCGCCGCGCCTGCGGAATCCCCCGCCGAAACCTTAGCGGAATCGCCTGCCGCGCCTGCGGAATTTTCAACGCGACGACCGTCGGAACGATAAAATCTATTGAATTTTTCAAAAAGCAACCGTCTCATAAGTCGTACCTGCTGTAAAATTTCCCGCCCTCGAAGAGAACGCTGCCCTTGAAATTGACCACGGAACATTCGAAACTCTTGTCGATTTTGATGACGAGCGTAAAATATTTCTGCCTGAAAGCCTCTTCGGGGATATTTTCGCCCGCGGCGTAAGTCGCGATTATTTGCCTGTTATAGTCGGAATCGTAGCCGATAAGCACGGTATAACCACCCGTTTCGGGGACTACAATACTACTCGCGCCGTCATTATCCTCGGCGTCGAAGAAGAATTCGTTCGCGTTTTTGGCGAACCCCGCCGAACCGCCGACCTTGTAACATTCCAGAAAGTTTGCGGCTTCGTTGGTGAAAAAGCGTTGATTGTCGACTTTTTTCAAGGTAGTGGAAACGAAAAGCGTCGTCGTTACGGCCATGAAAAAAACTATCGTGATAACCGTCATCGAGATGACCGTTTCGAGGAGCGAAAACCCCTTTTTTGTATTATCTCTGCTCTGCGCGACGACGCCGTGAGCCGCTGTGGCGTAATCGCGAGCCGCTGAGACCGAGCCGCAAATATCTGTTCGTAAATCGTTTTGTAACGTATTTCGTTCGGAATTAAAACAACGTCTTGTCATTTTCTGCTCCTCCCGAACGCGATGATTAAAACGTAAGGCGACTCGTTTTCGTTGTAATATATCGAAACTTTGAGCGCGTCCTCGCCCTTGAAAAAGGTCATGCGGTCCACGGTTTTGAGCAGAAGTTTGTCGTACTTGTCGCTGTAAATAACCGACCTTTGCGTCTTGTCGAACCGGATGACGGCGGTCGGCTTAAAAGAAACCGAACCGTCCGAAACTTCCGAACCGTCCGAAGCCACGGAAGCCACGGAAGCCCCCGAAACAACCGTACCGACGGGAAAAATCGCGAGATATTCCCCCTCGCTCACGATTTTATATTGTCCCTCGTTCTCCTCGTCGGGTTCGACGGCGGCGATATCGTAAGTAACCCCGTCGCTTCTGTAACCTTCGTAAATGTTCAACCGATTTTTAATGCTTATCTCCGCGAAGTAAAGGTCGGAATAAATCCTGCCCTCGCGCTCGTTTTTCTCCGCGCTCTTGACGATCGTGACGATAAGCGCGGTAATCATCGAGATGACCATAAGCAAAAGCGTCATCGCGATGACCATTTCGAGCAAAGTAAAGCCCTTTTTTCGGTTGTTTTTGCCGGTAATTTTCATTTCGTGCATTTGTCCTTACACGTTATTGATTTTGTTGAATTGCCCCATAAAGAGCGCGCCGAACAAATCGAGGTGTTCCGAAAGTTCCACGTTATCCTCTTTTTCCGGCTCGAAAAACCTGAATTCGAAGCCGTCGCTGTCGTCCTCTTTGTTCGTTTCGCCCACGATATAAGCGTAATCTTTCGGCATATTCACGAGCGCGTAACGCGGAACGTCGTAAATTCCGCCCTGCTCTATCTGCATTTTCATAAGCATGACGTGCTTCACGAAAAGTCGGAAGTTTTCGACGCGCACCCCCTCTATCGTTTCGGGCGCAGGCCGTTGCATATAAGCCGGCAATTTTTTGAGTTTTCTTTGATAAGCCTTCACTTTCGGCGGTTCGGGCTTAACTTCCGCCTTGGTTTCGGCTTTTTCTTCGGTTGCCGCCTCGGCGGAATTTTCCGTCGCGCCCCCTGCGAAGCCCCCTGCGGAGCCGTCTGCGGAATCGCCTGCGGAGCCGTCTGTAGCGGACGAATTTTCCGTGAGAACCGCCCCGCTTGCCGCGGAACTGTTTAAAACGTCCGCGTTTTCGCCCGAAGCGATTTTTTTGTCCTTTTCCGCCCTTATCGCCTCGGCGGAATCGATAACTTCCGCCAGATCGCTGTTTTCTATTTTGTTTATTTCTTCGGAGTGCTTGTCGATTTCGTTAACGACGATCGCGTTCTCTTCGATGATAGCCGCGTCGTCTTCGTCCTCGTCAACCTGCCCCGTCATTTTCTTCTTTTTAGCCTTTTCGGTGGCGTTGATAACCGCAATCTGCGCGGTATCGTTAAAAACTATGTTGTTTTCGATCATCACTTTTTCGTATGCGAAAACGTTGTAGCCGAATTTAAGTTGCTTCCACCCCACAGTCTGCCCGCCGGACACCGCGATGACTCTCGCCGATTCGGGCGAGATATCGAGCATGATGAAAGATTGCTTCCTGTTCTTCGGCCTTAAAGCGAGCGCGGCGTTCACCGTTGCGTTGGCGGCGAAGGTAGCGTTTTTAACGTAAAGTTTCTGCTCGTTGAGCGCTTTATAAATTCTGTTGAGCAGAGATTTGCTCGCCATAACCACCTCGAAAGTGGTGTTCGTCTTGTTGGAGGAAACTATGGTCGTGTTGAACTTGTAGTCGTTGTAAAAATAATACAGGTCCTTCATTTGCGTGTCGAGCGCGGTTTCCATTTTGGCTCTGCCGAGCGTGGGAACGTTGAAAATGTCCGTGCCGATAACGCCGTCCGGCAGAACGAGATGCACCGCGAACGATTGGTCGAAACTCTGTTTCGATAAAAATTCGGGTAAGCCCTCCGCGATGATTTTCTCCCACTCTCCGCGGATGAAATAATCCTGATTAACGCTCACGAAATCCGTTTTCACGGAATGATAATCTCTGCTTAAAATACGCATTATTTTAAGGTTATAGTTGATCGCGTCGAAGCCGATAATTAAATTAAGTTGTTTTTTTCCGAGAATTCCGCCGGAGATGCCCATTTTTAGCCTGCCTTATTCGCCTTTATATTATGCTTAATGGGCGCGGCGCACAACGCGCCGCGCCCAAAAGTGCAAGTTGTTATCTTATAATATTTTATTAACCACCAGTTTTATCATCTGTTTTGTCTTGGTCTGTATTTTCTTCTTTTGTTTATTCGGTTTTAGTCCCCCCCCCAGAAGAAATATTGGTTCCTTTATCTAAATCTGCAACAAGCAGAACTCTGCCCGTTACTGTAGATTGTCCGACTACGCCGTCAAGGACAAAAGCACCGGCATAAGTTGCCTTAGAATCACTAACACTGATAGCAGCAGTTCCTTTTTCTTTATCATATGTATACTTTCCGTTGGAATATGTATATTTACATTTTAAACTAACAACTAATGATTGTGTTTCAGTACCGCATACTGTTTCAAAAACATATTTTTTATCACTTGAATCTTTCTGTTTAATCGCACCACCATCAAAACGAAAAACATAAGCAGGAACATTTGTACTGTCGTAAATATCAAAAGAAGATGAAAAACCCTGGTCTTTATTATAAACAAGGATATAACCATTAGGAAGATTTGTAGCCTGATTGGCTTCTGCCATGTTGGTTGTATACTTGGTTAAGGCATTAGACGCTGTAGAATATGCTGCGCTGTCGTTGGCGTTGGAAATTACGTTGCCGAAGGTGGGGATAAGAACGGCAGAGAGAATAGCGATAACCGCTATAACGATAACAAGTTCTACCAAAGTAAAACCTTTTTTGAGTTTATTTTTCATTTTAAACATTACCTTTTTATATATTTTTCTTTGATTTTTTGATTTCTTTGATTTTTTTGCTTTTTTTGTGTTTTTTTAATTCCTTGGTTTTCAGCAGAAAAGAGTTTTCGTTTTGTCCGTCGTTGCCGACTTAAGCGGAAACTTATCTGTTCCGCAATGGTCGACATTGGCGGTCACTTATCTTGTCCATAGCCGATTATGTTCGACGACGGACTTTGGTTATCTTGTCCATAGCCGATTATGTTCGACGACGGACTTAATTATCTTGTCCATAGCCGATTATGTTCGACGACGGACTTTGGTTATCTTTGCCCGTCGTTGCCGAATGAATCGGCAACGACGGACTCAAACACCCTCTCTCCCACTAAAACCTGATTAATTTTAACTTACTCCGTTTTACCGTCGTTTTCCGTGCAGATACCCGTAACGCCGCCAAGTTTACCAACGGAAACAACCGTTCCATCTTTATAACCTACGGCTATTAACGTACATTTACTGCTCGAGCAGTAGCCGTTCAACGTCTTGTTGTAAAATACGAGTTTATTGTCTTTTTTGACGATAAGCGTAGAACCGTAAGTAAGTTTGTCGTTCTTTGTGTATTCTTCCGTTGCGTCGAAGTCAATTGCCATCAAGTCAACAGTCACACTTTTGAACTCACCGAGTCTTACCTTAATGTTACCGCCACCGCCTCTGGTGTAAGTTACGCTAAGAAGAGCGAACACAACGTATTTATCGGCTGTTTTGGAAGAAGTAAGCGTATATTGATTCGTCGCCGAACCTTCGGCTTTCTTTATTTCTATCGTGCCTTTCTCGGGCTTTTCGACCTCTCCGGTAACGGCATTGCCTTTAACCGTCGCCAAAGCGGTTGCGTTTGCAACTACCGCGGCAGGCTCCTTATTCGTTTTAACCATAGTTGCTGTGTCGTGGCTGCATCCGGTCATGCTAAGCCAACCGATTTTGGTTTTTTCATTGGTATCGTTAACGATAACGAACGAAGCAACGCCGTCGCATGCGCTTTCGATAGTTCCGGTGAACTTACAGTTCGTGAACTTAACAACGTTCTCCTTACCCGCGAATGCATTCCAACCGGTTTCGGTCTGGTTTGCGCTGCCTGCTTGAATGTTGAAGTAACCCGCAACGTTGGGAACCGCGTAACTGTTAAAGATACTGACGGAGTTTTCGCAATTCGTGAATTCAACCGAACTTGCAGCGCCCTTGCCGTCGTTCAAAGTGGAGATGACGGGCGAAATGTTCGAGTTGTTGATATAAGCCGCGTCCATAGTACCCGTGAACTTAACGTTTTCCATTTTGATTACGCCGTCGGGACCGTTGGAGCCGATCAAAGCAGAAATTGCGCCTTCGCCGGTTGCTTTATAATTGATAGTGATATTTTTCAAGGTGAAACCGCCCTGTTTTTTAGAAGCGACGAAACCGAAAAGTTCGTTGTGCTTTGCGATTACTTTACCTTCGGGGTTAACGACTTTGGTGAGGTTGAGCAACGAATAGTTATTACCGTCGATATATCCTGCCCAAGCGCCGTTATTTGCGTCTTCGACAGTTTTGAACGCATCGCCGAGGTTAGCCATTGTCAACGTTACGCCCGAGAAATCGATATTGTCGCCGAGTTTGTAATAGTTGTAACTCTTCTGATCAAGAAGGCTCTGGAAGTGTTCTGCAGTTTTGACGATATAAGGATCGCTTTCCGTGCCGGAACCGCTTGCAAAGATACCGTCAACAACGCTGTAAGCGAACGAAAGAACAAGTTCGCCGTCGGATGCCGTGTAAGTTACGGTTGCGTTTCTCGAACCGGTGGTTGCGGTCGAAAAGTTTTTGATCGTAATCGGGTATGTACCCTTATCCTTAGGATACTCTACCGTAATCGTTTGCGATACATTGTTAACAGTCGTTTCAACCGTGAACGAGAAAGCAAGTTCTTCCTCCGAATCTTTCTTGTAAACCGACTTGGGCTTTTCAACCCAACTTATCGTACCGACATCGTTGAACGCAGAACAACCGGCTACGACGACCGCCGCTAACGCCATGACAAGCATTAAGCAGATTGCCAAAATTTTCTTTTTCATAATGTTCTCCTTTATTTTTAAGTGTTTCAGACACTTTTTGCCTTATTATATAATTTCCAAAACCACGAAGAGTTTTTATGCCGCACTGCCCGAAGTCGTTTCCGTGGTTTCCGCTGTAGTTCCCGAAGCGGTTTCCGCTACGGTGGGATATTTTGCTATAAGCACGTTACCGATGTTATCTTTAATGATAATACGATCGATCTGCACCGTGTTTACGAAATGCGTCACCTCGTCGGAAGAAAAAGCCTCCGTTTGCTTAATTATATTGTGTGAGCCGAAAGAAAACAGATAACTGCCGTCCGAAAGTTTTACTTTTTGGCAATTGTTGTCCTGTATTAGGGATTTTTCTTCTGTGCTTACGAGCGTAGCCACACGCTTGTAATACGTGCCGAAACCGAAATCACTCTTAATTTCCTTATAGTAATCAGTGGTTTCATGATAGTAAACTTCGATAGTAAAGTCGTCGTTCTTATAACTCTGAAGGTTAAACGCGCCGTCCGGAAGTTTGATTGCTACAGAACCGGCGTCGGTGGTAGTCTCTTCGGTAGTAGTCTCTGTTGTTGGGATTGATGAATAAACCGGCGTTGTGTTCGCACCCGTCTCCTCTTTTGTGAATTTCGGATTATAATAACGATAGTAATGGTCAAACGTCGTGATATACCCTACGCCGAAATTTATCGACTTTCCGTACATTTTCCCGTCCGTACCTTCATATTCGACGTAAACGGACGTTGAATTAACGCTGTTATAAGACCTTTCGTACACTTTAATCGTGACGCTTTTTGCAGTTTTATCCGTAATGTCGAGTTGCGCAAGACTGCCTTTAACGTTGATACTGAACGAAGTTTCGTTATACTTATACTGAACGGCTTCCGTTTTTCCGTCAACGGTGACGGTTGAATTATTAAAAAAATCCGCATCTGCTGCCTGTTTGACGTATTCGCCGTTCTCAGTTCTGACGGACACATATATTTGATTTGTTTCTTCACCGTCCTTATAGACCTTGCTGACGTTCGAACACGCAACAAGGGGTGCCGCTCCGTCTTTTCCGGTTGTCCACTTCTTGAAATCATCTGCGGAAATCGTTTGAGTGATGGTTTTAGAACCGCCACCGCCCGTGACCGCGGAACCGCCTCCGCTCGTAACGGCAGAAGATATGTTTCTGCCCCCGCCGGTTACTGTGCTTACCGTAGTCATCGTTACGCCTGACGAGACCGAGGAAACTTCGGCCGATATCGATACGTTACCGGAAACGACTATATTTGCGCCTCTGTTCCCTAACGATTCGAAAAAACCATTTCCCAACTTAACGTCGTTAGCCGTTGCGATTTCGATAACGCAACTAACGTTAAGGTATGCACCCACTTTTTTTTCCCCGTTCGCATTATAAATTTCGCCGGAAATTCCATCTTTTTCTCCGGCATCGATTGCCGTACCAAGATTGGGTGAAACTATTACATTTTCAATATACGCTATATTTTTGTCGTCTACTTCTTCAAATTTCGCACCGGTATAAAATTTACCGTTATTAGCAAGCCATGCCGTTTTTTCAGGGGAAAATTTTTCGGTATACGACGAAGATGTCCATTTATCGGTCTGAGAGGAATCGTTACTGTTTTTTAATAAATCGCACGAATCCAAAAGATTTGCGACATTATCTATAACTTGTTCGGGAGTCATGCCGACATTACCTGCATCCAAGCCTGTATACATAGTCTCTATCGCTTCCAATGCGGACTTGTTGCTCTCGTCCGTTGCCAGAAGAAGCAGATTCTCGTTAGGCGTCAACGCTTCGGGGCGGCGCGGTAACTTCTTTAACTGGCTCGACGCGCCTATATCCGTGCCGACAGTCTGCGTTGCGTCCGCAAGATTACCGAAAATATCAACGGAGTAAGTCGCTACGCCGCCGCTTACGCCCGCCGACGGAGAGCCGCTCGCAACGTAACTCGCCAAATCTTCGTTTTTAACGAGAGATAAGTTGAAATTTTCCTGATTGTACCAGATACTATAGCCGTCCTCGCAAAACTCGGAATCACCCGATTTGAGGCCCTTTATGCCCTCGGACTCCAAAAAATCACGGATGACCGCGGGGGTGTAATAATCGACCTGATTATAAGTCGCGTACATCATAAGGTTGCTCGTGCAGGCTTTTAAACTCGCTTTGAGCGAAGAAACGCGCGCGTCCTTAACGACGTTGCCGAAAACCGGAATAAGAACCGCCGACAAAACCGCTATAACCGCGATAACTATGACAAGTTCGACAAGCGTAAATCCTTTTTTTATCGCTTTGTTCATTGCTTTAAAAACTTTCATCGCTTTTTTCCGTCCTTCTACCCTTTCGTTTGCCCCTTTTAATACTTTACAAGTTTTAGTATGCTTTTCAAAGTATGCTTTTCACAAATTTAAGTATACTTCTTTAGGTATGCTTCGAATTTACTTCACAAATTTAAGTATGCTTCGAATGCGCCGAGTATGCACGTTTTGCATTTTTTGCATTTTGTCTTTTTTGTTCTTTTTGTCTTTTTTGCTTTTGGTTTGCTTTTAGTTCGCTTTTTACTCGCTTTTCGTTTGCTTTTTACTCGCTTTTTACTCGCTTTCAATTCGCTTTCAATTCGCTTCTTAATACGCCGACAACTAAAGGTTTGCCAATTTTTAAGTATATTTTAGTGC
>CAVJNC010000055.1:0-4542 GCA_963650905.1 Subdoligranulum sp. APC924/74 | reverse complement strand
TTTAGTCAAAAAAAAAAAAAAAAAAACACCCATTTTTGCCTAAACTGTCGATTTTTAGGTTTTTACCTCGGTTTTTAACGCTTTTTACCGCGAAAATATAAGCAAACACGGCTAACAGTTGAGTTTTTTGATTGTGTGTTTTGGGTGTTTCTTTTTATTTTTGTATTTTCTTTCACTCGTTTTATATTTTATAGCCAGATTTTCATGAAAAAAATTGAAAAATTTTAAAATATTTTTTAAAATCGGGCGAAAAACTCGTTTTGCAGGCGGAAAATCAAGGGGTTTTCACGCTGATCGGGCGACACGGTAGCAGTTTTTTTACACTTGTCGGGCAGGACGGCAGCAGTTTTCTTACCCAATCGGGCGACATTTTTACCCAATCGGGCGACACGGCAGCACTTTACTTACCCATTCGGGCATGACGGTAGCACTTTACCCGCCCCGAGGCAAAAAAAACCGACGTTTTTTCCGTCGGCTTAAAAATTATTCGATTATGAAGTCTTTTTCGAAAGTCTCGCCGGCTTCGAGCGTGATTTTCTGCGGAGAAAATCCTTTAAGCGGCAGACCGCTCGAAAGGGTAAATCCTGTATCGCAAAGGGCGATTATCTCCGTTTTAACCTTTTCGCCGCGCCGTGTGAGACGGACTTTCACCCCGCAACGCGTAAGGCAAAAGCCTATCATTATATTATTCCACGCGCGAGGCGTTGCGGCAAAAATTTTCAGTTCGGTTTCGGCGGATTCGACGAGCATATTCTGCACCGCGGCGGTGAAACCCATGTTCGCGTCGATCTGGAAAGGCGGATTTTTCGCCCACAGAAATTTGAGCGTTACGCCCTGATTGAGATAATCGTTGTGGTAAGTAAACAGATTTTCGCCCGCGCAAAACCTTATCAGAAGTTTAAGGCACTCCTCGGCTTTTTCGCTCTCGCCCGCGCTCGCGTAAAGGTTGGCAAGGTGAGCGAAACTCCAGCCCGTCTGCTCTTTAAGCCCAAGACTCCGCCTTAAATCGATCGCTTTTCTGCACGCGGCGAAAAGCCTTTCGTCTTTTTCGGTTATCTCCCTGCCGGGGAAAAGCGGGAAGAGATGAGAAAGGTGCCTGTGCGCGTAATTATCCCTGAAATCGTCGTGAATCCACTCGGCAATCGCGCCGTCCTCGTTTATCTTGTAAGGCGGAATTCTCTCGAGCATATCGCGCCACGTTTCGTCTTTTTCGTCCGTAAAACCGAGTTCTTTTCCGGCTTCGAGAAGATCCGAAAGCAAGGCTTTGAGCGCGGCGAAATCCATGGTCGCGTTTATGCACACGTTCACCGACTTCGCGCCTTTAAAATCGCCGTCCGCGCAATTTTCCGGCGAATCGGACGGATAACTTTTGAGATATCCGTTCTCGTCGGTTTTCATAAAATCTTCGTAGAAAAGCGCGGCTTCTTTCATAAACGGATAGGCTTTTTCGGCTAAAAACGTTTTGTCGCGCGTACATAAATAATAGTCGAAAAACATATCCGCTATCCACGCCGAACTCGCCGTCCAGTACAGCACGTGCGGCTGAAGATTTTTCTTTTTTCCGCTCGCGTTATCCGAAAAGAGCGGCAACAAAATACCTCTGCAACCGTACAACTTTTTCGCGTTTTCCCTGAAATCGTCCGTAAAGGACAGATAATAATCGAAAAAAGGCTTCATCGTGAAAGCAAGATTGCCCGAAAGAGCCTGCCAGTAGCACATCTGAATATTTTCGTTGTTAAAAAACGTCGAACTCCACGCGGGGCGATATGCGCCGTTCCATATCCCCTGCAAATTTGCGGGATAACGGCAATTCGCGGAAGACGAAATAAGAAGATATCTGCCGAACAAAGCCTGTTTTTCGATCTGCAGCAAAGTCACGTCGCCGTTATAAGATTTCACCCTTTGCATTTCCGTCGGCTCGTCGGTTAGTTCGTCGGTCGTTTGGGCGGTCGTTTCGCCGGTAAGGCTTAATACGCAGGATGAAAACGCTGCGGAAAATTTTCCGACGTGATTTTTCCTTACGGCGGCATAATCGAAATCTTTCATATCGCGAACTAAGCCGGCGCGGATTTCTTCGGTTTCGCCCGACTCGTAAAGATTGCAGACGAGCGTCGCTCTGCTCGCTTTTTTAACCGAAAAAAAGTTCTCGTCAAAAGTCGCCGCCCCCTGCATTCCGTATAATTTATTACGGCTTACGCTTTTTACGAGTTTTACTTCGCCGTCGCTTTCAAGGGTGATTACGGCAACGTGTTTTTTGCCGTTATCGTTCGTTAATCGACCTATAAGCGAACTTTCGCCGCAATAAAACTCATACGACGGCATTTCTTTTTTCGTAAGTTTTCTTCCGTTACGGTCGACGGCGTCGTTTAAATCGTGTTTTTCTATCCTTACGCAAAAATCGAGCGCGGGCTTGCTTGCCGTTATATCGAGAACGACGTTCCCGCTATCGTAATCGACGAAAATTTCGCGTTTAAAATCCACGTCGCCGCAACGCCACCCGATCGTCGCGACGCCCGAAAACATATCGAGTTCGCGGGAATAATCCGTAAAAGCGTCGTTCACGTCGGTTATCATACGGATATCGAAGGCAGGCATATAATCGCCGTTTTTGCATTTATATCCGAGTTTACGGAGTTTACGCTTATAAAAAGTTTCGGCTTCGGAATATTTCCCGTCGTCTAAAAGTCTGCGTAAAACAGGCAAATCGCCCGACACGTCGGGCATAGGCAAATCAGTCGCTCCGAAATAGAGCGACTCGTGATTCAGAAGTATTCTCTCGTCGTAAACGCTGCCGTAGACGAGCGCGCCGACTCTGCCGTTGCCGAGCGGAGTCGCGTCCTGCCATTTCGCCGCAGGAAAGGCGTTTTTTATGATATATTTCGGATTATTCATATTCTTCTTTTATCCGGATTTGCCCGTCCGCGCAGCGGACGGGCGTTAAAAAAATATCGGGCGACGACTATGATATAGTCACGTCTTTAAGGTACATAACGTTGCCTTTTGTTAAAATTATCGACAATTCCGTACACGACGATCCGAAAGACGAGATATCGATTTCATACGTCGCCCACCGTCCGGATACTATTTTTCTGCTATCGTCCGCTACGTCGGAAGAGAAAAGTATATATCCGTTGATTACGAGCGAATTCGGCTTTACCCTGACGGAAAATTCGCCGTAGCCCGACAATTTCGCCGTCGACGTTTCGGGCATAAACACCGAAAAAGTTACTTTGCTTTTATTCGCGAGAAGTCCCGCCGATATAAAAATTTTACCTTGTTCGTTCGCCGTGATTTCGTATGCGTTCGCTCCACCGTATTCGACCGCCTCGACTTTCAGACCGCTTTCCGCCGAGAGTCCGTTACCGATTTTCAACCCCGCGACGTCGATAAATTTCTTATTCCAATCGATATTTCCTCCCGCGTTTTCGCAGAGAAAAATGCACGGCGTTTTCAGCGTTCCGTCCGTTCCGAGCGGAATCACCGTGCCGCCGATAAGCGGAACGATATTGCTCGCTTTCGGCGCGTAACTGCCCTCTATTACGAGAGTTTCGGGATCGACTCCGTTAAAACGGTCGTATGCGCTTGATTTTTGCCCGTACTGAAGCCTCACGCCCTGATAGGTAACGCTTCCGCAATTGTTGTGTTCGTGTCCGACGAACATACTGTCCATGCCGAGCGATTTCACCGAATTGAAAAACCTTTTGCTTCCGTTCCACGTGCCTTTCATGCCTCTGCCGAGATATCCGAAATCGCCGTCCGCGCGATTTTCCGCTTTATAAATATTTATCGGAACGTTGGCAGGAAATCCGTATTTTGAAAGTGCGTCCGAAAAAACTTCGGGTTGTATATGGCACGCAATGCTTATCGGCGCACCGCAATATTTCTGAAACTCTTTCGCTCTTTCGGTAACCCAGTTTATCTGGTCGTCGGCAAGCCCGACGTCGGACGTCGTATGTTTATTGACGAGCGAATTTTCGTGCAGATCTCCGCAACCGTTGGTATCGAGCATATAGAATATTCGTCTGATAACGCCGTCCGACCTTATCGCGACGGAATACGCCGTTTACGATTTTATGCTCCGAAGCGGTCGCCTTGACGACGGTTTTCGTCGTGTACGAACAGCCCGATCTCCGGCAATATTCATAATCGTTATAGCCGGAACGCATACAATTCGGTTTTTCTCCTTTCTGCGATTTCAGTAAATGCTCTGCTCGCGGATAAACCGTTTTGCCCTCCGTATAATCGCAGTTTTCGTTAGTACAGTATATCTTGTACGCGGAATGGCCGTCGGCGTCGCACGAAGCGGCTTTCGCCGCGACGTTTTCAAGCGTATGCCCCGTCGCCTTGATCACCCGCTTTTCTATCGCATAATCGCAACCTTCGCGCGTGCATTTTCCGTAAGCGTAATAACCGTCTTCGGTACACGTCGCGGGTTTTTCGGAAGTTTCTTCCATTTTATGTCCGAGCGCTTTCTTTACGTTTTTATTGGTATATCCGCACCCTTCGAATTTGCAGTTAGAAATACTCGTTCCACCCGTCTTC
>CAVJNC010000054.1:0-13583 GCA_963650905.1 Subdoligranulum sp. APC924/74 | reverse complement strand
ACGCTATACATAATATTACTGTGAAAACATTAAAAATCATTTCTGTAATAATAGCGGCGTTGTTTTTCGTTGCGGCAACCGTCGTTGCGGCAGTTTTCTTAGCGTTCTTTCTCGTCACCTCGGACGTTAAACTCGACGAGGAAAAACTCGCATGTCGGACGACGGCGTGCGTTGTTTACGCCGACGACGGAAGCGTTATCGAAGAAACCGCGCAGACGGAATTCGTATCTTACGACAAAATTCCGGACATAACCAAAAAAGCGTTTATCGCCGCCGAGGACAAAAGATTTTACAATCACAACGGCGTCGACTTAAAGGGAATACTCCGCGCGGGAGTGAAGAACGTTTTTTCGCGGAGACTCAAAGAAGGCGGCTCTACGATAAGTCAGCAACTCGTCAAGAACGCATATCTTTCCGGCGAAAAAACCTTGACGAGGAAGTTCAAGGAAATCAGACTCGCCCTGCTTCTCGAAAAGAAATATTCGAAGGACGAAATACTCGGACTGTATCTCAACACTATTTACTTCGGAAAAGGGATTTACGGAATATCGGGCGCGGCAAAGCGTTATCTCGGAAAGGACGTTTCCGAACTGAGCGCGGGCGAATCCGCAATGCTTGCGGGCGTTATAAAATCTCCGGGGAAATACAATCCGGTCGACAATTTCGAAAATTCCGCGAAACGGAAAGATTTGATTCTGAAACTCATGCGCGAACAGAACTATCTGACGGACTCGCAATATAATATCTCGAAAAACAAAGATATAATCATTAATTTTAAAACAGATTACGATACGCGGAACGAACTGATCGACAGCATCAAAAAGTCCGCTTGTTCAAAACTCGGTTATGAAAGTGAAGCGGAACTGAACGGCTGCAAGATATACACTTCCATCAGTAAAACGGTAACTTCTTATATTCCGAAACCGAGCGACTATTCTCTTTCCTGCGATTACACGATCATCATCGCGGACGCGGCGAGAAAGAAAATAATCGCTTACGATTCGTCCGTCGGCGACCTAAAAAGATGCCCCGCTTCGACCGCGAAACCGTGGCTTATTTACGCGCCCGCCTTAGAAGAAAAATTGATTTCCGAAGCGACGAAGATATCGGACGAAAAAATAAATTACGGCGGATATTCCCCCTCCAACCCCGACGGGAAATTTCACGGTTACGTAAGCGCGAAAGAAGCCCTTTCGAAAAGTTACAACGTTCCGTCGGTGAAACTCGCCAACGCGCTCGGTATCGAAAAAATTAAAAAATACGCAAAAAAACTCGATATCGTCTTCGAAAACGACGATTTATCCGTGGGACTCGGAAACCTTTCGGGCGGAATAACTCTTTCTTCCATTCTTTCCTGCTACACGCCTTTTTTAAACGACGGGAAGTACTACGAACCCGATTGCGTCGAAAAAATCGTGGACGCAAAAGGCAAAACCATTTACGTTTCGCGTATTTCCGAAAAGCGGGTTTTCTCCGATTCCACCGCGTTTATCATAAACGATATGTTAAAAGAAACGGTTAAAAGCGGAACGGCGAAAAAACTCTCCTCTCTTCCGTATGAAGTTTATGCGAAAACGGGAACGAACGGGACGAATCGGGGCAACGTCGACGCGTACTGCGTCGCATACACAACCGAACACATAATCGCGGTCCGACTCGGAAACGCCGACGGTAAAAAAATGGACAACTCGGTTTCGGGCGGCAATTATCCGACGCTTATCGTCAAGGATATTTTCGAAAATCTTTATAAAGACCGCAAACCGAAAGGCTTCGATATGCCTGATTCGGTAAAAAAAGTCTTTATTTCGAAAGACGAATACGAAAAGAATCAGAGGATTGCCATTACCGGTAAGGATGACAAAAATTCCGTATCGTTTTTCTTTTCCGCAAGCGATTTGCCGACCGAAAAATACGAACCAAAAAAAAATTCGCCTGTCGTAAAAGATTGCAAAATTGCTTATAGTAACGGAGAAATCACAATTTCGGTCACAACGGACGACAACTGCGGGTTTTATATTTTAGACAACAAGGCAAACGTTGTTTTCAAATCCGGAAAATCTGCCGGATACGTGATTTCAGACCTCGAAGCGGATACCGAATACGAGTTCTTCGTTCAACCTTATCTCATCGGCGATGACGGCGAAGAAATAAAAGGCGAAGTAAAAAAACTTCCGACGGTCAAGACCGTCGGAAGAAATAAAACGATCGTCGATTCGCCTTGGTGGGAAGAATGATATCGACACACGGCTTGCTTTGATGCAGGACAAGAATAACGCCGACGTTTTACCGCGTCGGCGTTTAAATTACAATTCGATCACTTCGACCTCGCTCATCGCCGAGCGGACAAGTTCTTCGACGTCGAGTTTGGATTCCTCTCTAAGTACCTTGTCCATTCTCGGTTTTATGACGGGAAATTTCGGAAGGAAAACGGTACAACAATCCTCGTAAGGCAAAATCGAAGTTTCGTAAGTGTCGATTTTGTTCGCTATCTCGATCGTTTCGAGTTTGTCAAAAGCAATAAGCGGTCTGAAAACGGGCATTTTAACGACGGAGTTCGACGAGGTAATGCTTTCGGTTGTCTGACTGGCGACCTGCCCCAGACTTTCGCCGGTGATGATAGCCTGTCCGCCGTGAATTTCGGCAAGCCGTTCGGTTATTCGCATCATGAATCTCCGCATCATGGTTATCATAAATTCTTCGGAACACTTCTGATGAATTTCTTCCTGAATATGGGTGAATTTAACCACGTACAACGTCATTCCGGAAGAATATTCCGCCAATTTTTTACCGAGAGTTATAACCTTTTCCTTCGCGGCTTCACCCGTATAGGGGTAACTGTGAAAATGCACCGCGGCGAGTTTCATTCCGCGTTTACACATCATATAACCCGCAACGGGACTGTCGATTCCGCCGGAAAGCATTAAAAATCCTTTGCCCGACGAACCGACCGGCATACCGCCGACGCCTTTGATAACGCCCGAATAAACGAGAGTTTCGCCGTTCTCTCTTATGTCGACGTGAACGACGAAAGCAGGTTTTTTCACGTCAACGGTGAACTTGTCGGGATAAGTTTCGAGAATTCTCCCGCCCACTTCCGCGGAAAGTTCGACGGAATGAATCGGAAAAGTTTTGTCCGCTTTGTTCGTTTCGACTTTGAACGTACCGCCCTTGCCGTCGCATATCTTTATCGCCGCCGCGGCAATCTTATCGACGTCGCTTTCGACGCACAACGCCTCGCTTAAGGTATGAATTCCGCTTACTTTAAGAAGTTTCGAAATAATGAGATCGTAATCGTTCTCGTCAAAATCCTCGATAAGATATCTCATCTGAAGTTTCACGATATTGAATTTAACGCCCGAAAGAGCCTTTTTTATATTCGACTCGAGAAGGTTTACAAAATAAAATCTGTTTTTTCCTTTAAGGAAAATTTCGCATACTCTTACTATAATTACTTTTTTCATACGTTCCTGTCCATTACGCCTTTTAATTTTTTTACGCATTCGTTGATTTTTTCCGCAGCGCACGTCGCGTCGTTTTCGGTTGTTTCGCTCGAAAAACTGATTCTAAGCGCGCCGTCGAGAACGTCCGCGCCGTATCCGCAATTTTTCAGAACTCTGCTGTGGCGTTGCCGCGACGAACAAGCCGAACCCGTTCCGACTACGATTCCGAACTCCTCGAGCATATGCATGACAACCTCGCCGCGAAGCCCCACCGCCGAAAAAGACAAAATATAAGGCGACGAGTTTTCTCCGCTTATGATTCTGACGAACCGCTTATCGAGATTATCTGTTAAAATCCGTTTTAACTTCTGCATTTTTTCAAAGTTTTCCGAAATTGCGGCATTATGTTTTTCCGCAACGTAACCGAAATCGATTATCCCTAACACGTTCTCCGTTCCGCTTCGTTTGCCGCCTTCCTGCCCGCCTCCGAAAATAAGCGGCGTGAGGACGAGATTCTTCTTTTTGAATAAAACCCCGACGCCTTTAAGCCCGCCTATTTTATGCGCGCTGGCGGAATATGCGTCGATTTTATCGCTTAATCTGTACGGGATTTTGCCGTAAGCCTGCACGCCGTCGCTATGAAAAACAACCGACGGATTTTTCTTTTTTACGAGTTCCGCTATTGTATTGATATCGTTTATCGCGCCGGTTTCGTTATTTACGTGAACGACCGATACGAAAGTCGTTTTTTCGTCGACAAGACTTAAAAGGTCATCCGCGTTAACGCTTCCGTCGGCGTTGAGTTTCGCAAACCGAGGCTCCGCTCCTCTTTTTTTCAGTTCCGAAAAACTTTCGTAAACGGCGGAATGTTCTCCGCTCGTCGTTACGGCGTTTCCGCGTTTCGCGAAAGAAAAAACCGCGGCGTTGTCCGCTTCGCTTCCGCACGAAACGAAAACCGTTTCGAAAGACGACGGAAAACCTTTAAGAATTTCTTCTCTTATCTCGTTTATCCGTTTTTTTACGGCAAGACCGCCGGCATAAAGAGCCGACGGATTCCAGAAATTTTCTTCGTAATATTTCACGGCTTCGGCGAGAACCTTTTCGTCGGGTTTCGTCGTCGCCGCATTGTCGAGATAAATCATTATTTATAGTCCTTTTCGATTATCTTTCTGCCCGCAAAATTGACGAGATTGACAAGATAATCTTCCTTACATTCGAGAATAACGAGATAATTTACGCCGTCCTGAGCGAGATAAACGTAATATCCTTCGGCAATATATTTGTTCGGCGTTGCGTAAACCTTTTTAAGTTTCGGAGTCGCATAAAGTTTTTCAAAAGATTCGCTTCCGATTTTGCCGACCTGAACGACGTCGTTATAATCGAAAACCATCATTTTTCTTCTGAATTTGTAATGGATAACTTTTATTATTCTCGTCTGTCCCGTGACGAACACAAGGTCAACGCAGTAATAAATTTTTCTGCGCAAAAACCAGAATATTACACCGGAACCCGTGCAGAAGACAAGTGAAAAAATCATTCCGACCCAATACTGTGTCGGATAAAAAAACAATGTCAAAACATCAAACACTCCGAACATCCAGATAAGGACTGTATAAATTATATATATAACCTTTTGAAATTTTAAGTTGACCGGATTTGCCGATTCTTCGTATAAAACCTCTTTCATAAATTCTCCCGAATGTCAGGTCGCAGAGCAACCGTCGCAAGGCTGCCAAAAGTCTGCCGCCGACCGACATTAAAAATTATAGCACAAATAAAATGAAAAATCAATTATTTGAGTTTGACAAACGTAACGCCTCTTTCGCCCTCTCCGTACTTGCCGAAGCGGAAACTTTCGACGTTTTTATTGCGTTTTAAGGCGTCGTGAATAGCCGTGCTGAGTATCTTCAACCCTTTTCCGTGAATAATTTTAACCTCTTCGAGATTGTTGACGACCGCCTGATCGATAAACTGCTCTATTTCCGGCAAGGCTTCCATAACGCTTTCGCCGATAACGTTTATCTCGGTGACCGGCTTTACGGCTTCCCGCCTGAGCGCGACGGACGTTTTCGGAACGGTTCCGTGCGAAACGAAAAACAAATCCGACGTTTTCGCCTTTAATCTTATCGAACCCATAAACACTTCGCATTCCTTTTTCTTGAGATTTATCGAAGCGACTTCGCAAAGACTTTCCGTCGGCTTATAATAAACTTTATCGCCGATTTTAAGCGTTTCGGGATTGACGGGGCTGTAATTTACGATTTTCTCTTCCGCGTCCTCGAGCGAATATTTCTTGTCCTCGAGTTTGTTTCTCAACGTTCTCGCTTTGATCAGGTCGCCGCTGTCGAGTTCGGCTTTATCGAACAAAACCTTGATTTCGTCAATTATTTCGTCCGCCTCGTCGAGTTTTTCGTTTACGATACGCCTGCTTTCGGATTTCGCTTTCTGATAGAATTTCTCTTTTTCCTCGTTGAGTTTGTTTCTTTCGGTTTCGATTTCTTTGAGTTTCAAAGACTCGTCCTCTTTGATTTTTTCGAGTTCTTCCTTTATATTTTCCGCTTCTCTGCGAGATTTTTCGGCTTCCTTAAGAACGTTTTCGAACGAGACTTTTTCGCCTTTAAGAAGAGAAAACGCCCTTTCGATAATCGATTTATCGAGTCCGAGCATCGAAGAAATTTCTATCGCGTTGGACGATCCGGGAATACCGAGATTTATTTTATAAAGCGGCGCGAACGTTTCGGGATCGAATTCCATGGACGCGTTCAGTATCCGCTCGTCGGTGTAGGCGTATTCCTTTAACGCGGAATAATGAGTGGTGATTATTCCGAAACTGTTTTTTTCGAGCAATTTTTCGATAACCGCTCTGGCTATCGCGCTGCCCTCTTCGGGATCCGTTCCCGCGCCGATTTCATCGATTAAAACAAGCGATTCCGAATCTACGTTATTCGTTATTTCGATGATGTTTCTTATATGCGACGAGAACGTGGACAAATTCTGCTCGATGCTCTGCTCGTCGCCCACGTCGCAGAAAACGTTGGAGAAATAAGATATTTCCGTTCCTTCGGAAGCCGTTACGAAAAATCCGCTCATCGACATAAGCGCGAAAAGCCCCGTCAGTTTGAGCGTGACCGTTTTTCCGCCGGTGTTAGGTCCCGTTATGAGCAAATAATTGCACTTATCGCCGAAAGAAAGAGTTAGCGGAACGACTTTGTTTTTATCGATAAGCGGGTGTCTGCCGTTGACGATAAACATTTTGCCTGAGCGATTGATTTTCGGTCTGTGAGATTTTGTCTTGTAAGCGTAAATCGCCCTTGCGTAAAAACCGTCGACGTCGACGATTATCTCCTCGTTCGTTTCGAGTTTGGAAGCGATTACGCTCACTTTTTGCGAAAGTTCGGCGAGAATCCGTTCTACTTCGAGTTGTTCTTCGATAGTTGCCGTTTTTAACGCGTTGTTGAGTTCAAGAACGGCGGTCGGCTCGATGAAAACGGTCGAACCGGTGGACGACTGATCGTGAACGAAGCCGCCTATCTGACCTCTGTATTCGCTTTTTACGGGCAGAACGTACCTGTCGCCGCGCATCGTTATTATGTTTTCCTGCAGGTATTTGTTGTTGCCGCTACGGATAAACGAAAGCAATTTTTCCCTAATCTGCTCGTTTATTCTCTTTATGCTTTTTCTGAGCGAACTGAGTTTTTCCGAAGCGTTGTCGCTCATCGTATCTTCGCTGAGAATCTTTTCGCGGATTTCGTTTTCGAGATACAAATCGACGTAAATGCCCGACGTTTCCTGTTTTATATACGGCGCGTCGGCTTTGGAATCGCCCACGGACGTGTAAAGAATCCTCCCGCTCTTTAAAAGCCTTGCGCAACGAAGAAGTTCGCCCATTGAAAGAGTCGCGCCTTTTTTTACGCGTTCGAGAATATCTCCCGTGTCGTCGTAAAACTCGATCGAACTCGCTCCGTGGTTGAACAAAAGATCATACGCTTCGCTCGTTTTATCGAGAAGAAGTTGAGAATCCGAAAAATCCCCGTCCGGAATAAAATTTTCGAATTTTCGTTTCGTTTCGTATAGCACGCAGAACTCCGACGCAATCTTTAAAACCTTGTCGAATTCAAGCGCTTTAACCACTCTTTGCGTGATCATAATATACCCCTTTTAAGATTTCCGTTTGTGAAACCGAATTCTTTTTCAAGACTTTCGCCGTTGAAAAAATTGAGTGTTCGTCTTTCGGAAAAACCTGTAAAATTATAGAAATTACAACTGATTTTATCGCTTTTTAATAAATCGCCGTTATATAATTCGAAACGGCATCTTCCGCCGAGTTTATATCTCGATAAAACGAATTTATGCCCCGTTTCGTCAGTCACGGAAAACACGTTTCCTCTTTTACATTCCGCGCATTTTTTACCGAACGGACAATAGAGGAATTCGGCGAGTTTTATCCTGCCGAACGAAAAGACATAACCGTTGTTACCGCGCGTCTTCATCTCGTCTGTCTCTTTAAGGCTCATTTCTTCGGAATAAACGATATCGCTTACGCCGAGTTTATTGAGTTCCGAAAAATCCGCGGAATTAAAGGCGTTTAAACCCGTTCCCGCGATGATTTTTTTACCCGTTTCGCGTCCGAGAGTTATTCCGCAGAGTCCGTCGGCATAAACGCCGTCGAACATATCGAGAATATTCTTTATCGCCGTATCGTCGCGTTCGGACAAAAACGCGGGTACGAACAAAAATTTGTCCGCCTTGATTTTTCCGAGGATATCCGCGACCGATTTTGTGTCGTCATAAGAAACCGGTCTTAAAACAAACGCGTGATTTTCGGGAATAAACGCCGCTCCGTCGGACATCACCACACCTTTATAACCAAGTTTGCAATTACCGATAAAATCGCATTTATAATCGGATTTTTTCAAAGTTTTTACGTCACGTGAAAAAACCTTTTCATACAGTTCGCATCTCAGTTTGTTGAGTTTGGATTTGACGATAAACGGCTCGCCTTTAACCGTAGCGGACGAAACTATATCGAACGGATATTTGTCCGTTTTCATAAGATTTTTGCAGACTTCTTCTCTCGTAAGCGGACTCGATTTCGCTTTTTCGAGGACGTTTTCGCCGACGATTTTTACGCTCTCCGCTTCAAGATATGGTTTTTCGCCCTCCGAAAAACAAGCGTTTACCTTAACGATTTTTCGCTTTGTTTCCGTGTTCAGAAGTTTTTCGGACAAAGCGGCGTCGTGTGTAATCATCACAACGTCGTTCACCCTTACGTCGCCTTTGCAGTCGAGTTCTTTTCCGTCGCGCAGACAAACGGCGTTTCCCGTCTCGAACCCGTTTCTGACGATTTTAAAACCGTCGCCGACGCGCGCGGACTTTAATCCCTCGAAAACAAGTTTTCCGCCCGACACGCGTTTTACCCTGCCGAAATATTCTCCGCGGTGATTCTGAATTTTATCGGATAAAATATCGCCGTTAAAACCGAAAACGTACCCTTCGGTGTAATCGCCTCTGTTATACGTCCGCTTAATCTCCGACAAATCGAAATAAAGTCCGTCGATTGCTTTTCTGTATAACCTTACCGATGCGGCGACGTATTCGGGGGTACGCATTCTGCCCTCGATTTTCACGCTTTTAACGCCGAGTCCTGTTATCTCCTCCATTCTGCCGCTCAGGTTAAGATCCGACAGAGAAAACGAATATTTTCCCTCGCCCGTTTTTGTTTCGATAACGTATTTTTTTCTGCAAGGTTGCTTGCAAAGTCCGCGATTACCGCTGTTTCCGCCGATAAACGAACTTATATAACAATGCCCCGAAAAAGAACTGCAAAGCGCGCCGTGAACGAATATCTCCGTATCGATTTTTTCGGCGATGGCCTTTATTTCCCTCTTTTCCGTTTCTCTTGCGAGAATCACTCTCGAAAATCCGTATTCTTCCGCGAGTTTCGCTCCGTCGAGATTATTTATCCCCGCCTGCGTGCTTAAATGGAGTTCGCAATCGGGCAAAATCCCTTTAAGAATTTTCCCGAGAAAAACGTCCTGCACGATAAGCGCGTCCGCGCCCGCCTCGTAAGCGGTTTTAGCGGCGGAAATAAAATCGTCGAATTCGCAGTCCTTGATCAAAGTGTTAAGCGCGACGTATACTTTTACGCCGACCGCGTGCGCGTAAGAAACGTAAAACCGAATATTTTCCGAGGTGAAATTCCCCGCATTTTTTCGCGCCGAAAAAGAAGTCAGACCGAGATAAACGGCGTCCGCGCCGTTATTTATCGCCGCAAAGAAACAATCTTCGTTTCCCGCGGGCGCAAGCAATTCTATCATAAGTGTATTTTAGCAGAAATAAAGGATTTTGAAAAGAAAAAACGGAAGAAATTCTCCCGTTTTGAAAAGTTTTTATGGTTTTATTTCGCTTTTGCCTATCGTTATCGGCGTTACGACCACATTCGGTACTTTCCCGACGATAAGATTATCGAAAACAAGGACGGTGATTTTGTCGTTTATCGTTTCGGTTTTCGTCTTTGTGACCACGTTGACGACGCAGTTGATATTGAGATAAAGCGAATGTCTCGTCTGATTTATTCCCGCCTGAGCGAATTCGGAAACGAAATCGCATTTGACAGACGCGACAGAGATGACTTTCATTCTTACTTTCGTTCCGAAACCGCTTATGAGTCTTATGCCCGTAAACGCGCCGACCGGCACTTCGACGCCTTTTTCTATCTCCGCCGACAAATAGTCGTATGCCTTCGTCGCCGCCGTCGTTGCGAGTTTATTAACGGCGTAACTGTCGGTTATTATCATGCCGACGTTACCTTCGGAATCCGTTTTTATATCGATAAGATCGGAATAGTTATATTTCTCCTCCACGATTATATCCACGGCGTGGTAAGAAGCCGACGAAATAATCGAATCGAAGGTCTTTTCCGCAAAGCCGACCACGATTCTGTCCGATGAAAAATAAATCGAAACGACCGTTACGACGAACGCCGCGAGAAAACACGCGGACTTGAAAACCCTTTTCTTCTTTTTCATATTAAATTATATGAATACGGGTTCGGTTTTAGCGACGACGCCGCGGAAAAATTCCGGTTTCAGTTCTTTTTCGATTTCGCGCGGAATAAAAGCGCGTTGAAATAGCCGAACACGACGGCGGAAGTCACGCCCGCCGAAGCGGAAGCAAGTCCGCCGGTGAACGCGCCGAACAAGCCATGTTCCGCCCCTTTAATCGCTCCGTTCGCAAGAAGATATCCGAATCCGCTTATCGGTACCGTCGCGCCCGCGCCGGCAAAATCGACTATATACTGATACAATCCGAACGCTTGAAGAACAAGCCCCGCAAGCATAAAATAAACCAGAATTTTACCCGAAGTTATCTTCGTGTAATTAATGAGCAACTGAGCAATCGTACATATAGCCCCGCCGACCGCGAACGCTTTAAGATACATCAACAACGTTTCCTGCATGTTTCACACCTCCGTTTCGACGCTTATCGCATGCGCAACGGCGGGAATGGATTCGCCCTGCTGACTCGAAAGCGTCGACAAAAGCGCGCCCGTCGCCACAAACAATATTCTTTTGATTTCTTTTTTCAGCATTTTTTTATAAATATAGGAATTGAAAACCACCGCGCTGCACCCCGCGCCGCTTCCGCCCTGAAACTCTTCTTCGTCGATATTGTAAATCAGTTCGCCGCAGTCGACGTGATTTTTATCTATATCGACGCATTTTTCGAAGCATATTTTTTTGACGAGCCTCGATCCGAGCGCGCCGAGATCGCCCGTCAGTACGAGATCGTAATAATCGGTATCTTTACCCGATTCCTTAAAATGCCTTACGATCGTATCCGCCGCGGCAGGCGCCATCGCCGCGCCCATATTGTTCGCGTCCGTAACGCCGAAGTCTATTACCTTTCCGAAGGTCACGGACGTAATTTTCGGGAAATTTCTTCTTTTCTTCGATATAATTCCCGCGCCCGCGCCGGTAACCGTCCATTGCGACTGCGGCGGACGAATCGCGCCGAGTTCGAGCGGATAACGGTATTGCCTTTCCGCCGTGGAAAAGTGGCTGCCCGTTGCGGCGACGACGTTGTTCAGATATCCGCCGTCGACAAGCGTCGCGCCGAGAGCGTAGGCTTCCGCCATCGTCGAACACGCGTTGTAAACCCCTATATACGGAACGTCGAACTTCCGCGCGGCGAAACTGGACGATATGATCTGATTAAGCAAATCGCCCGATAAAATCGCGCCGACTTCGTTTTCTTTAATCCGCGCCTTTTCCGTCGCCTTTTTTATGGCGAACGTAAGCATTTCGCATTCCGCTTTTTCGTAGGTTTTCTCACCCATCGTGTCGTCGTAAAAAATTTTGTCGATATGTTTTCCGAGTCGGCTTTCGCCTTCTTTCGGGCCGGCGACTGTGTAAGTCGCGATTATAGACGGCTTGTTTTTCAACGTAACGGTAGATATCATAACAATGTTTTGCGCAAACGAAAAAAAATAATACGAAAAAAGGCTGCGAATCGGGTTTTCCGAATCGCAACCTGTCCGTTTCGCCGCAAACCGACGAATATCGTTCCGACTATTCAACGTTGATGGACATATATTCCGTCATATCCGTCGTTCCGTTCAGAACAAGGTCCCGACAACATTTATTCATCTCCACCATTCCGTTTTCAACCGCATAACGGCGGATTTCGTCGGCCTTCGAGTCGGCGGTTATTTTGTTTTTAAGCGCGTTGTTGAGATAAAGAATTTCGTGAACGCCCGCTCTGCCCTTATAGCCCGTCTGGTTGCAGAACTGACAACCAACGCTTCTGAAAATCGTGGCGGGTTCGGTTATCTCGAGAAGTTGCATCTCCTCTTCCGTCGTTTTGGAACGTTTTTTGCAAACCGGACAAAGCCTTTTTACGAGTCTTTGAGAGATGACGCCGACAAGCGAATCCTTTATAAGATAACTGCTTATGCCCATATCTACAAGACGAGTTACCGCGCCCGGGGCGTCGTTTGTATGCAGAGTACTGAACACAAGGTGCCCCGTGATTGCCGCCCTTATGGCGATTTCCGCCGTTTCCTCGTCACGGATTTCTCCGATCATTATAACGTCCGGATCCTGACGGAGAATACTTCTGAGCGCCGACGCGAACGTCATGTTCGCCTTCGCGTTGACCTGAACCTGATTCACGCCGTTAAGCGTGTATTCTACGGGATCTTCGACAGTTACGATATTGACTTCCGGAGTGTTCTTTTCCTTAAGGAAAGAATAAAGCGTGGTCGATTTTCCGCAGCCCGTCGGTCCGGTAAGCAGAACTATGCCGTGCGGGTGACTGAGAATTTTATCGATGACTTCGTTTTCCGCAGGCGTGAAACCGAGTTCCTGACGGGTAAATCTGAACGACGTTTTATCGAGAATACGGATAACGAACTTTTCGCCGTAAACCGTCGGAAGCGACGACACACGGAAATCGTATTCCGTTCCGTTTACGGTAAGATTGATTCTTCCGTCCTGCGGAACTCTTCTCTCCGCTATGTTCAGTCCCGCAAGAATCTTGATTCTCGCGCAGATCGCGGGATAAGATTCGATCGGGAAATCCGCTCTTTCCTGCAAATCGCCGTCGATACGATAGCGAACCTTAACGATTTTTTCATAAGGCTCTATGTGAATATCGCTCGCTCTGAACGGAATCGCCTCTTTGATGATCGAATCGACGAGTTTAACCGACGGAGCGTTTATTATATCGTCCGTACTCGTGACGGAATTCGAGTTGTCCGTCGCCCCCGCGTCGCGAAGAAGTTGTTTGTCTCTCTCCGTCTGAAGCGTTTCGAGCGCGCTCGTCGTGGAGCGGACGGCGAGAATGGAATCCATCAACACGTCGATTTGCGTGGGCGGAACGAGAACGTATTCTATCTGCCCCGTATAAAACGTAGAAAGCATCGACATCGCGTTAAAATCGAGAGGTCTGCCGACGGCGACGAGAAGGACGCCCGCGTCCGTTTCAAAAAGCGGAACGGCTTTTATTTTTTTAAGAAAATTAAGGTTGAACCTATCTGCGAGGTCGTCGTCCGTATCGAACATATCGATCTCGGCATACGCCATATTATAAAACTCGCCGAGCGCGGGAAGAGCCTGCGTTTCCGTCGCGTAGTTTTTGACC
>CAVJNC010000053.1:0-13736 GCA_963650905.1 Subdoligranulum sp. APC924/74 | reverse complement strand
GGCTAAACTTATCGTGAGCGACTTGTTCGATCTTACCGTAACCGATATAAAAGGCTGGGCGTCTGTGATCAAGAAAGGCGTAGCGGAAGATATTATCAGACAGATAGCCGAAGACGTGTTCGGCGACAGAACGCATGAAGAATACCTGCTCGATATTAAAAATGCGACCGTAACGAATATTGTCAATAAATCGATTTTCGAAAAATTGGTTAAAGAAAAAGTTGCGGAGACGATCGACTTCGTGATAAGCAACCTGAAGAAGAAAGCCTACGTCGACATAATAACTAATTACTTCGGCGAAGCGAAAATCGGCGATATGGTTAACGTCGTAAACGGAAATATCGCATACGACGGTGAAGAGGCGATCTGGAAGAATAACGGACAGAAGGCTAAGTATATCATCATAAGCGACGTGTTCGACATAACGATAAACGATATCTACAGAATCGTCAAACTTTTCGTTAAAAACAAGAATTATAAAGGCGGAATCGTCGACATCGCCGATACGTTGTTCAAAGAGAGAACGTTCGAGGCTTACGCAAGCGACCTCGGATGGAACTTTGTAAGCAACAAAGCGTTGTTCGAAACTATCCGTGAGGAAGAAGTAAGCAATTTCGTCGAACAACTCGTGACTGCCGAAAACGGCAAAGCAAGGATTAAATACCTTAAGTCGTTCGTCACCGGAATGAAACTCGGAGTGATTGCGGAACTTGTCAACGGAGTCGAATCTCCCGCGGAAGAAGACGGAAAGTGGACCTATAAGTCCGGCAATATCCCCTACGTTCTCGGCGACATTATGGATCTCAAGTTCGACGACGTTATCGGATTGTTCTTCGCGGAAGAAGGCGAAACGCTGCCGGCATGGAAAAACAGAATCGCTACGCTTGTCGGGAAATACACCAAGAACGACGATCATACTCTGAAAGTTTATGTCGAGGATATCGTCGGCAAGGTTATCAATATCAAAGGTCTTGCGGATCTTATCGATATTAGAATAGCGGAACTCGTTTCCGTCGCTCTGAAGGTCAACACGTTCGAAGTGAAGGTTAACGACGGCGGAACTCTCGATAAATTCGGCGTAACCAACAGTCTCGCTTCCGGAATCAAGAACCTTGTGATTTACGTTTGCAACATAACGGATAAGGTTCTTCTCGGCGATTACCTCACGCAGACAAACAACGTTGAGAACGGAGTATATCGCGACGACGACGGAACGTGGTACAACAAAGGCACGGAAGTGACCGGTCTGCTCAAGACGATTTACGACATACCCACGACTTATCTGCTCGCCGCGGTCGTCGTAATCGCTCAGCCGCAACTCCTCATCGACGCGATCGGCGATTATAAGATAGGTAAGATTATCCGTAAGACTTATAACAACGCGCTCGAAAAGTTCGATTCTACGATTTACGAATCGGACGGCAACTTCTACGTCGAAGGCTCGTTCAAGGAAGTTGCGGAAACGTTCGTGAACTTAACGGTGAACGACGTTATTTCCGATATCAAAGCGGGTACGTTCGTCAACGGCATTAAAACCAAGTTTATTCTCGACAGAGAAGTCGGCGACTATCTGTTCGATATAATCTCGGTTCTTTCGAAGGGCAATTCGGGATACGGAATTTCGGGCTACGCATACGAGAATATCAATGCGGAAGGGCTTTACGAAACGGTCGGAAACTTCAAGAGGATTTACGACGTGCTTCTTAACCTGAAGTTCAAGGACGATCTGATCGATCAGAAGTCGAACGTCGCGGTTCACCTCAAAGAGAAATTCCAGACGCTTTATCTCGGCGATTTGTTCTACGATATAGTAAGGAACGTTTCCAACAGCAAAATCTGCTCGGGATACGGATTCGCTAATTTCGACGATAACGACGGATATACACTCGACAAACTGTTTGCGGACGTTATCGGCGCGGTGTTCAACGTTCAGATTCTCGATATCAACAACTGTATCGGCAGTAATTTCGCCGTGAAGTTCAAGAATCTTATCAGAGACCATTTCGGCGATCTCACCGTCGGCGACTTTGCTTACGACCTGTTCTCGAAATATCTCGCGAATAAACTCGCGCTCACCGCAAGCGGATATGCTTACGAGTATAAAGCGGATAACGCTTTGCTCAGCGGCAAACTTGCTAAAGTTGTCAAGGCAACGTTCAATATCATCGTTAAGAAAGCGGGTTCGCTTGTCAAGAATATCAGTAAGGGCGGCAGTTCCGTCAAGAACGTGATATTCGACTTCGTGACCGACGTTTACGGTTCGCTCACCGTGGGCGACGTTCTCGGCGCGATCATCGGCAAGTTCACCGCCAACGCCCTTAAGATGACCTATAATTACGATGAGAATTATAACCTTACCGTAACGGGCGACTTCAAGGAAATAGCGAATATCGTTTACTCTTCGTCGGCGGGAGATCTCCTCGGCGCGATAAGAGATAATACGATCAAAACTTATCTCTTCGGCGATCAGCAGGGCGAATCCGACGGACTTATCGGCGGATCGAAACTCGGCGACGTTATAGGTTATCTCGTCAAGTCGGAAAGATTCAGTAAATTCCTTAGTAATACCGACGTTGAAAGAGACGAAACCTCGGGCGAATGGAAGATTGAAAGGTCCTTCTCGCACGTGTTGTCGATTCTCTGCAACGACGTTACGATTTCCGGCTTGCTCAGGAACATAAGTTCGTTCAAACAGTTCGTTATCGATACTCTCGGCGAAGTTTGCGTAGGCGAATTGCTCGGCAAATATCTCGTTGACGAAGAGTGGTATAAAGCCGACGGAACGGCGGAAGAATTCTCCGCGGAAAGCGGCGGCGCGATAATAAAACTCGTTTACGGAATCAAACTCAGCGAGATTCTCGGAGACGACTTCAACATCGCAAACATACTCGGCGATATATACGTCGGAGAAATCATCGGTTACGCATACTGCGGCAAGAAATATACCCATACGGCAGGCGACCATACTCAATACAACGTATGCGACGACGAGAGTTGCGCGGAAGAGGATAATGACGACGGATATCATATCCACAAAGAATGTAACGTTCCGGATCACACCGACGGAGAAGACGGCGCAGCCTACAAGCACCCCTATAACGGCAGTTGGTATAAGAAGAACGACGACGGAAGTTATTCCGAAATCGAAGCGGTTGCGGGCGTAATGGCGAACCTCAGGCTCGGTTACGTTCTCGGCAACTCCGGTCTGGATATTGCCACCCTCTTCAGCGGTCTTAAACTCGGCGACGTTCTCGGTTATAAGCACTGCGACGGAACGGGCGAGGACTGCAACGTCGGTCACGAACAGCACGCCGACAAGTTCACCTGGTACAGCAAGACCGGAGAAGATCTCGGCACGCTCGAAACCAAGTTGGCAGAAGTCGAGATGAAGACGCTCTTAGGCGGAGACTTCGATATCAACGATATCATAAAGGACGTTTACGTCGGCGAACTCATCGGCTATAAGTATTGCGGCAAGAAGTACACCCATAATGCAAAGGGCGACGATCCTGCTCAGTATATCTTATGCGACGACGAGAGTTGCGAGGAAGAGGATAATGACGACGGATATCATATCCACGAAGAATGTAACGTTCCGACTCACACCAACGCAGCCGATCATAAGTATGACGGCAGTTGGTATAAGAAGAACGACAAAGGCGAATACGACAAAGTCGGCGCGGTTGAGGGCGTAATCGCGAACATAAGGCTCGGTTACATGCTCGGCAACTCGAGTCTGGACGTCGCGTCGCTCTTCAGCGGCCTTAAACTCGGCGAGGTGCTTGGTTATAAGCACTGCAACGGAGCGGACGACTGCAACGTAACGGGACACACCGCCCACGACAAAGAACTCACCTGGTATAAGGACGGAGATGTCGTAGGCGCGCTCGAAACCAAGTTGGCAGGCGTTGAAATGACGAAACTCTTAAACGGAGAGTTGGATATCAATGATTTGATAAAAGACGTTTACGTCGGCGAACTCATGGGCTATAAGTACTGCGGCAAGAAGTACACAAAGATCGATGAGGAACACTCTCAGTATAACTATTGTGAAGTCAGTGATCATGAAGATAACGAGGGCAAAAACGCCGAAGGTAAATTCACTTATCACTATCATGATGAATGTAACGTTCCCGACCACGATCATACCGGTTCCGATACCGAAAGCGGCGAAGCGTATAAGTATTGCTGGTATAAGAAGAACAACGACAACGGATACGACAAAGTCGAAGCGGTTACGGGCGTAATCGCGGATCTCAGGCTCGGTTATATCCTCGGCAATTCGGAAATGCAAGTCGCGGATATCTTCGGCAACCTTAAACTCGGCGAAATGCTCGGTTATAAGCACTGCAACGGAGCGGACGACTGCAACGTGAAAGATCACACCGAAGAAAGTGCCCACGCCGACAAGTTCACCTGGTATAAAGAGGAAAAGGTTGAGACCGAAGGAGTAGTAACCTACAAATACACCGCTCCGAGCGCGCTTGAAAACGCTCTTGCGGACGTCGGAATGCAGGAACTCTTAGGCGGAGACTTCGATATCAACGGAGTGATTGAAAACATTTACGTCGGCGAACTCATCGGCTATAAGTATTGCGGCAAGAAGTATACGTATTATGCCGAAACTCCGACCGACCCCACTCAGTATATCGTTTGTAATAATGAAGCCCATAAAGGTATGGATGGCACGAACGGATATCACTACCACGATGACGAATGTGATTTCGATCACGAAGCCGACAAGCACGACGCAGGTTGGTATAAGAAGAACGACAAAGACGAATACGAAAAAGTCGAATCCGTGGCGGGCGTAATGGCAGACCTCAGGCTCGGTTACATGCTCGGCAATCCGAATATGGAAATCTCTACGCTCTTCAAGGGCCTTAAACTCGGCGAGGTACTCGGTTACGCGTACTGCGACGTGAATAAGGCAGAGGGTGCTACCGGTAAGTGTACCGTTACGGATCACACCGAAACCGACGACCACGACAGAGAGTTCACTTGGTACAAAAAGACAACAACTGACGGAAAAGTAACTTACACCGCTCCGACCGCGCTTGAAAACGCTCTTGCGAACGTTGATATGGGAGAAATCCTGAACGGAAACTTCGATATCACCGACGTAATCAAAGATCTCTATATCGGCGACCTTCTCGGTTACGCGTACTGCGACGTGAATAAGGCAGAGGGTGCTACCGGTAAGTGTACCGTTACGACGCACACCGACGCCACGCACGATGAAAAGCGCACCTGGTATAAAAAGGAAGAGGTTAAGAACACTGAAGGAACAGTAACCGGTTACAAATACACCGATCCGAGCGCGCTCGAACAAGCGTTGGCAGGCGTTAAGATGAACGAGATCTTAAACGGAACATTCGATATCAACGGAGTGATTGAAAACATTTACGTCGGCGAACTCATCGGCTATAAGTACTGCGGCAAGAAGTACAAGTATTATGGCAAGGATGCGACCATTCCCAATAATACTCAGTATAACGTTTGTACGGACGAATCCCATAAGAATTCGGAAAAAGAAGGAGACACTTATCACTACCACTATGACGAATGTGATTTCGATCACACAACGCACGACGCAGGTTGGTATAAGGCAAGCACAAGCGCCGCAAGCGGATACGAAAAAGTATCGGTTGTGTCGGGAGTTATGGCGGACCTCAGGCTCGGTTATATCCTCGGCAACGGCGAAATCAACTTCGGAAATATGTTCGGCGACCTTACGCTCGGCAACGTTCTCGAGTATACTTACTGCGACGGAACAACAACGGGCGCAAACTGCACCGTAGGTCATACCGCGCACGACGCGAAAGCCACGTGGCACGCTAAGGACGGAAAGGATCTCGGCGCGCTCGAACAAGCGTTGGCAAATATCCCGATGGCGGATATCTTCAACGGAAAGTTCAACGTTAAAGGATACATCCAGGATATTTACGTCGGCGAACTCATCGGCTATAAGTATTGCGGCAAGAAGTACACCTATTCTGCTAACGAAAATCCGACCAACCCCACTCAGTATATCGTTTGTACGGAGGCGGACCATGCGGATCAAGGAAATCACGTTCACGCAGAATGTAACGTTCCCAATCATTCTCATGACAACACCTACCAATATAAAGGCAATTGGTATAAGGAAGACGATGATGGTGGATACGTAGCGGTAGACGTTGTAACGGGAGTTATGGCGGATATCAGGCTCGGTTACATTCTCGACAACCCGAATATCAACTTCGGTAATATGTTCGGCAGCATTACGCTCGGCGAAGTGCTCGGTTACACTTACTGCAATCACGCCGCAGGCGGCGATTGTACCGTAGCAAGCCATACCGACGATACCGATCACGATAAAATTACAGCGCGCACGTGGTATAAAAAGGGAAAAGACAAGGACGGCAACATAATTTACACGAGAGTAAACGCTCTTGAAAGAACGTTTGCGGGAGTGTTTATGAGCGATTTGTTAAACGGCGTCTTCAACGTTGACGAAATACTTTCAGATCTCGAACTCGGCAACCTGATGAACTACGAACTCTGCGGTCAGAAGTTTACCGTGAACGCCTCATCTACGGCGTACAATATTTGTACAGATGCAAGCCATAGCGATACGGCGCACGAAGACGCTGAAGGTGTCACCACTTATTATCACTACCACTATGACAACTGTATGCTTGATCACGATCATGCCTACGGCTGGTATAAGCAAAACGGCGATGATTGGGAACTTGTCGGCAAGGAAGCGTATTGCGACGGCACTGCAAACTGCGGCATAAAACACTCGGAGGATGATAAGCATGAAGCAGGTTGGTATCATGAAACCGCAAGCGGCAAATACGTGATCAACAAGAAAGACGATAAAGGCAAGACGGTTAATAATGGCAATAACCTTACGCTTTGCATTCTTAATCAGACCATAACCAACTTCCGTGAGCCGGACTTCGCCACGAAGCTTATCGACAAGATCAACAACGGAGTTCTCGTAGGCGATATATTCGGCGCCGAGGTGGCCGGTCCGCTTCAACTCATCTCGCCCAACACCCCGATAGGCAGTATCAGTACAAAGATTGAAGAAGTTATGAAAACCGCTACCGCCAAAACTCTTATGGACTGCAAACTTCTCCCGATTAGCGATGATACGCAAAAAAATATGAGTAGCGTTTATGGCACGGTTCTTATCGCTTCCTACGATGATGAAAATAAACGTTGGCGTAAAGCAGAAGATGAAAACAAGTCTGACGGCAAATTAGCAGTCGTCACTAAAAGCGGTACTGAAAGTCAAGCCAATGCGGCGATTGAAGCATACACGGAGCCAGACAAATCGACTTATTCTACTGATACAACAGGAGCACAACAGTATTTGGACGACTATAACACATATGTAAGCAATATAGGTGAAAAATATTGGCAATCGCTTGGTGTCGATCAACTTATCAGCGTTCTGTTGAGCAGCGTAAACGTGTCTAAAGCAAAACAGGTTTAACGCCGCGGGCGGGCGATTGCCCGCCCGCGGACGAAAAAACGTCCGACCAAACGCTTGACAATCGAAACAAAAAGAATTATAATAATGTAACTTGCGATCGTTTGCGCGGTTCGCGCGGCGGCCGAAAGATAAAACCTTGCTTGCGGCGTTACGTCCGTAAGCCGAATAAGTCCGGGAGGTAAAAAAATGAACAAGTACGAAATGATTTACATTTTGGAATCTGCTCTTTCCGATGAAGCCAAAGATCAACTTATCGAAAAAATCGACGGCGTTATCACGAAAAACGGCGGAATTGTCGAAAAGACGGAAAAGTGGGGCATTAAAAAACTCGCTTATCCTATCGACTACAAAACTGACGGTTATTACGTATACGTTGCTTTCGAAGGCGACAGCAATCTTGTCAGCGAAGTCAAGAGAGTTGTCGGCATAACGGAACACGTTCTCAGAAGACTGATAACCAGGAGATAACCTTAAAGGCAGAAATTTAAGGTTGAAGTTTGTTCGGCATTAAGGAGAAAAATTATGAACAAAGTATTTTTGATAGGCAATTTAACGCGCGATCCCGAAATGAGCGAAACCCCGAGCGGCATACCTTATTGCAGGCTCGGCTTAGCCGTCAACAGACCCTATTCGGGCAGCGACGGAGAACGCGCAACGGATTTCTTCAATATCACCGTTTGGAGAGCGCAGGCGGAAAATTGCGGAAGATACCTTAAAAAAGGCAGCAAAGTGTCGGTTGTGGGAAGCCTTCAGAATCGTTCTTACGAAGATAAGGACGGCAACAAGAGGCAGGTGACCGATATAATCGCCAACGAAGTCGAATTTTTGTCCGTAAGAAACCAGAGCGAAACTTCGGGTGAAACCGAAATGCCCGCGCCGAAGCCGTCCAAACCGACGCTTCAGCAAGTCGACGACGACGAACTTCCGTTCTGATCTTCGCTTGCAAAACGGGCAGAGCGTTCCGGCAAGGGTAATTATGCAAAACTTTGCGAAACGCCTTGCCGAAAGAGAAAGAGAATTTCAAAAGGAGTAAAAATCATGGAAGAAAAGACTACTAACGTAGCGGCTACGCCTGCAACCGCAGCCCCCGCCGCTCCGGCAGCCGCCAAAAAGCCTATGAGAAAAGCGCCGAGAAGAAAAGTTTGCGCTTTCTGCTTGGAAAAGGCTACCGAAATCGATTATAAAGACATCGCCAAATTGAAAAAATACGTCACCGAGAAAGGCAAAATCCTTCCCCGCCGCATGACGGGCGTATGCTCTAAGCATCAGAGACTTCTCTCTACCGCAATCAAGAGAGCAAGACTCGTCGCTCTTCTTCCCTTCAAAGGGGAATAAGAGTCTGCCGAAAATTTTCGGCTCGAACTCAATTGAAAACCCGACCTTTGATTTAAGGTCGGGTTTTTTGTCGCTTGAAATTGTCGCTTTAAAACGATTGGTTGCGGCGTTGCGTTTTGTCGCCGCGGATTTGTCGTAATATGCGGAAAAATCGCCGAATAGAATATATAGGGATTCCATTCGTCATCACTAACTATTTTTGCGGTGATAAACCGATCTATGCGGATGCCGAGCAAGAATCGAATCCCGTCAAGCCTTAAAGTCGTCTTTTTTGCCTGTTTCGGCAAATCTTTGCTTGAAGTACGTACAGTACGTCTACGCAAATCTTCGCCACAACCGCATAGCCACAGGTGATTGCGTTGAACCCGCCAAAACGCCTCAATTTTCGCGCCTTTTGTCAAATTCTCGCTTGAAGTACGTATAGTACGTCTGCGTTCGCCTTCGCCAAAATTCATCGAAAATAATGGCGTTTTGGTTGTTGACAAGTCTTGCCTTGCGTTTTTAGGCTAAGACAAGGCACGCGAACGGGTTAATACTTGACGTATAAGCCGCGAGCGTAACGAAGTATTAGTCAAAAACACAAGGCAAGACCGAGTTCGAACGCAATCACCTGTGGCTAAAAATACGACTTTAAGGTGCTACGCATTTTAACGGCGAAAAATTTAGAAAAATCAAGGCAAACGAACGCGATAATACCACGGGGTATTATAAGTGAGTTTAACGCCGATTTTGCAAATTTTGCGCCGCTAAAACTTAATGTGATTTGATTCTTGCTCGGCAACGCCGCTCGTAGTACGATAAGTACAACTTCGGGCGTTTGCCTTGCCTAAACGAGCCGCATTGCGGTCGGTTTCTCATCCGCAAAAAAGACGCCTTTTCGGTAATTAGTGATAAGGAATGCAATGCCTATCCGATTTTATGTGAATAATGCGGGCGTTCGAAAATCGCCGCCTTTAAGTTGCTCCGAAATAATTGACAAAACGGCGCGCGCGGGTTTATAATCTCGGCGTAAAAAGCATAATAACGGTCGGAAAGCGAACTTTTCGTCCGCTTCTGAAGAAAAAAAGTTTTAAACGAGAGGATATTATGGGAAAATGCAGAATAGAAGAGGGGCATTGGCTTTTGAATACACCCGTCGCGCACAGAGGATTACATTCTCCCGACGACGGAATTCCCGAAAACAGCATGAAGGCTTACGCCGCCGCGATAGAAAAAGGTTATCCGATCGAGATGGATATTCAACTCACCAAGGACAACGCGCTCGTGTGTTTTCACGACGACTCGCTCAATCGTATGACGGGCGTCGATTCGCTTATATGGGATAAAACTCTCGAAGAGGTCGAAAGCCTTTCGCTTGCGGGAACCGACGAGAAAATCCCCCTTTTCGACGATTTTTTAAAATTCGTGAACGGCAGAACGCCTATCGTCATAGAACTCAAATCGCAGAGAACGAAAGGCGTCATCGTCGACGAGACGATAAAAATGCTCGATAATTACAAGGGCGATTTCGTCGTGCAGTCGTTCGATCCGTTCATCGTTCGCGAGTTCAGAAAAAAACGCCCCGGATTTATCCGCGGTCAACTCGTGGACAAGGGCAGACATAAAAGTCTTTCATGGATTGCCGATAAACTTCTCGGCATGGCGTTTTTCAATTTCACCGTCAAGCCCGATTTCATAAACATGAACGTGAATTATCTGCCCGTGAAGGGGAGAATGATAAAAAACAGACGGCTTATCTGCTGGACGATACGTTCCGGAGAGGACAGGGAAAAGGCGGAAAAATACGCCGACAATTATATTTTCGAGGTAATAAGACCGTAACCGGAACGCTCGGCGAACTGGTTCAAACAAATCCGGAACGGTTTCAAACAAATTCAAAACGTTTTAAATAAAAATACGCCGATAATCGACTTATAGGCTCGCTTTTGCGTGTTGATGTCGGATTTTCGGGGCTGAAAAGGAGTTTAAGGATGAAAAAACAGTTTTCCGTGAGCGGAATGACTTGTTCCGCCTGTTCGGCAAGAGTTGAAAGGTGCGTTAAGGCGGTGGAAGGGGTTACCGGTTGCACGGTCAATCTCATCACGGGCGCGCTTTCGGTTGAGATGAGCGAGGACGTTTCCGCCCGAATTATGTCCGCCGTCGTCGGCGAGGGCTACGGAATCAAAGAGGGCGTTTCGCTGAAACGCGGCAGAGAAAGAGAACATACCTTAAAAAGGCGGCTCATAATTTCCGTGCCGCTTATGATTCTGCTTATGTATATTTCGATGGGACCGATGATCGGCATTCCCGTTCCGCCCTTTCTCAACGCGATGGATATGGAAAATATGCAGTATATGTTCCCCGCGTCGATGGTTCAGGCGGCGATAACGCTCGCCGTGATAATCGTCAATTTCGATTATTTCAAAGTGGGTTTCAAAAAACTTTTCGGGTTGCATCCCAACATGGATTCGCTCGTGGCGATGGGCGCGACCGCTTCGTTCGTTTACGGCGTTTACACCGTAATTCAGATAGGCATAGGGCATTTCACAGGCGACCACGCTTTGATGAAAAAATATATGGACAACCTCTATTTCGAGGGCGCGGCGATGATTTTAACGCTCATCACCGTGGGAAAATTTCTCGAAGAGAAGTCTAAAAACAAAACCATGGGTTCGGTCGAAAAACTTCTCGGGCTTGCGCCGGACACCGCCGTCGTTTTAGTCGGCGGCGAGGAAAAGGAAGTTAAAATCGCCGATCTGAAAGAGGGCGATTTCGTCGTGCTTAAAGACGGCTGCCATATCCCTTGCGACTGCGTTATCGAAAGCGGCGGCGGTTGGGTGGATCAGTCCGCGATAACGGGCGAAAGCGTGCCGGTATATAAAGAAAAAGGCGAAAAACTCGTCACAGGCACGGTTTTTTCGGGCGGTTACGCCGTTGCGGAAGCCGTTTCCGTCGGCGAGGACACCACTCTTTATAAAATAGTAAGGCTCGTGGAGGACGCGAACTCCACAAAAGTTCCCATCGCGAAACTTGCCGACAAGGTGGCGGGGATTTTCGTGCCGACGGTCATCGCGATTGCCGTCGCGGCTCTCGTTATATGGCTCATTGTCGGCGAAACGTTCGCGTTTGCGATCAATATAGCGGTCAGCGTTCTCGTGGTTTCCTGCCCTTGCGCGCTCGGCTTAGCAACTCCCGCCGCGCTTATGGCGGGAACGGGCAAAGCCGCCGAATACGGCATACTTATCAAAAGCGGCGAGGCTTTGCAGAAAACTCAGTCCGTAACCGCCGTCGTTCTCGATAAAACCGGAACGATAACTTACGGCAAGCCGAAAATTTCGTCCGTAGAACTTTCCGGCGGTGTTTCGAGGGGCGACTTTCTTAAATATTGCGCTTCGCTCGAAAAGAAAAGTTCGCACGTTCTCGGCAAGCCCGTTATAGAACTCGCGGAGCGGGAAAATATTCTGCTTCTGCCCGTGGAAAACTTCGAAGCCGTCAAAGGCGCGGGCATAAAAGGCGAAATCGGCTCTCGTTCGCTCCGCCTCGGAAACCTCGGATTCGTTCTCGAAGTTTGCCCCGACGGGGAGAATTCCGAGATTGCGAAACGCTCCCAAAAGGAAGTCGGCGCAACGGTTTTATATCTTGCAATCGATTCGCAAATAGCGGGCTATATGTCGATTAACGACGAAATCAAGCCTTCGAGCAAGCGGGCGGTTAAAGAACTTAAAGCGATGGGTAAACGCGTCGTTATGCTCACGGGCGACAACGAATCGGCGGCGAAAAAGGTTGCCGACGAACTCGGCGTGGAATACGAAGCGGGCGTTCTGCCGGACACGAAGTACGAAACGGTCGTCCGTCTCGAAAAAGAGGGTTATAAGGTTATGATGGTAGGCGACGGAGTGAACGACGCCCCCGCGTTAACCGCGGCTTCGGTGGGCGCGGCTATCGGCGCGGGAACGGATATCGCCATCGACAGCGCGGACGTGGTGCTTATCAAAAACGACCTCACGGACGTGGTGAAGTGCCTCAAACTTGGCTCCAAGGTTATGCTTAACGTAAAGGAAAACCTCTTCTGGGCGTTCTTCTATAACGCGATTCTCATCCCGATCGCCTGCGGCGCGTTCGCCTTTGCGGGCGTAACTTTAAATCCCTCGTTCGCCTCGCTCGCGATGAGTCTTTCGAGCGTTTGCGTGGTGTGCAACGCGCTCAGGCTTCGCCTTATAAAGTTCAGAGACGAATCCTCCGCCGACGAAACGGCAACGGCCGAGCCGCAGATAAAAGAGACTTCGACAAAAGAAACGCCGGCGAAAACGGAATCGCAGGCAAACGCGGAGAAAGGAGAAAATATGAAGGAAATAAAAGCGATTGTTTATATTAACGGAATGATGTGCGAGCATTGCAAAAAACGCGTGGAAACCGTCCTTAAAAACCTCGGGCTTACGGCGGAAGTCGACCTCGGCGGCAAGCGGGCGATTATTTACGACGGAAACGTTGACGAAAACGCGATAAAAACCGCGATAGAGGACGCCGGTTACGAGTTCGTGTCATCGGAAAAGAACCGATAAACCGATATCATCATTATATAAAAGTATAAAACGGTATATAAAAATGGTTGAATAGTAAAATGCAAAAACGGCGGAATATAAAACGGCGGAAAACGTAAAAGAGATATAAAAAGGCGGCGGAAAGCCGTCTTTTTTTGCATTCGGAAATCCGTTTCGGAGAAGAAAATCCGCCTTTTTTACGTTTCGAAGTCTGTTTCGTGGAAGAAAATCCGTCTTTTTTGCGTTCCGAAGTCCGTTCCGGCAATAGAAAACCGCCTTTTTTACGATTTGAAGTCGGTTCCGAAGGCGGCGAAACGGTTATTTGTAAAAAAACGGTAAAAATTTTCGGTTTGCTATTGAAATTGTCCGAAAAGTATTGTATAATATACGGG
>CAVJNC010000052.1:0-13840 GCA_963650905.1 Subdoligranulum sp. APC924/74 | reverse complement strand
CAAAAAAAAGATAATAAAACACAACACGGCGTCATTTGTGTGGTTTAGAATTAAGACGACGATAGGGGTAGTATATTTTTAGGTTCTGTCGTTCAAACTTTTTAGAAAAGGAGCAATAAAACACTTTATGACGGACTCACAGATAAAGTCGGCAATTAAAGATAAGCGTATCAGAAAGTTGAAACGCGCGGTATTTTTATTGTCGTTTATAGCGATACCGACTATATATTTCCTTGTGTTCTACGTTTACGTAAACGCAAATTCGTTCGTTATGGCTTTTCAACTTACGAAACAGGGAAAAACATATTGGACGCTCGAAAACTTCGGTAGATTTTTCCACGATATGGCGACGGAAGGTTCGGAGATGGGCATTGCGTTCAGGAACACGTTTATCACGTTCGGCGTAAATATGTTCACCTTTTTAGTGGGATTCTTTGTATCTTATTTCCTTTATAAAAAGATTTTTATGTATAAAGTATTCAAGGTGTGTTTTTTCCTGCCGTCTCTGATTGCGGGAACGATAGTTAACTCCGTGTTTATGCAGATTATAGGCGTAGACGGGCCGATCGTGGGGCTGGTAAAAAATCTGTACAACCTTAATTACGTGCCTGAGTTGCTTTCCGATGAGAGATTTGCCAATAAGGTAGTGTTAGGACAACTTATCTGGCTTAATTTCCCCGCAAATATGGTTCTGCTAAGCGGCTCGTTCGGAAGAATTCCCGAGTCGGTTATAGAATCCGCAAAACTCGACGGCGCAAACTGGGTGCAGGAATCCTTTAAGATAGTTATACCCATGGTGTGGCCTACGGTGGGGTTGCTTTTGATGATGAACATCGCGGGCATATTCGGCGCGAGCGGTAACGTATTCCTTTTGACAAAAGGTAAAGCGGGGACGCAGACTCTGGCAAACTGGATGTATATGCAGTTGTATACGGTACAGGGCGACCCAGGAGAATCGAATGCTTTCAATTATATGTCTGCGGTCGGCTTGTTGCTTACGGTTGTTTCGGTGACGATTGCGTTGACCGTAAGAAAACTTTCGGATAAAACTTTCGGGGAGGTACAGTATTGATGAAAGCGAAAAAATTATTAGTTCGTCGTTCTGCGTCCGAAAGAGTTGTGTTTGTCATTGTATTTCTGATATTTGCGGCGGTATCGTTAAGTTATTTGTATATTTTCGTCTGGGGCTTCCTAGCAGGCTTAAAAACTCACGACGAAGTTATAATGAATCCGTTTGGTTTACCTTCAACGCCGCATTTCGAGCATTATCTCGAAGTTTTCACCGTTATGAAAATCAATGGATATAACTTCTTCGGGATGCTTTTAAACAGTATGTACTTCTCGATATTAGGTCCGTTGATTACGAACATGATGGCTTGTATGCTCGCATATGCGACTACAAAATATAAGTTCCCCGGCTCGAAATTATACGGCATAATAGTTACATTTATCGTAATATTGCCTATATACGGAAGCGGCGGAAGCGCATACAGACTTTATCATAAACTAGGACTCATAAGTTCATATTCGCAAATAATTCTCGCGTTCGGCGGAATGAATATGACTTATCTTTATTTTCAGGCGGCATTCTCCAACCTTTCGTGGGGATATGCCGAAGCGGCGTTTATAGACGGCGCAAACGATTATACCGTATTTTTCAAAATAATGTTGCCGCAAGTTATGAATGTTTTCGGCACGTTATTCGTTCTGGCGTGGGTTGGAGATTGGAATAACTATGCAAGTCCGTTAATTTACTTGCCGAAGTTACCCACGCTTGCAAGCGGTATTTACACATTTGAACTCAATATGACGTATGAAGTACGTATGGACTTACTTTATGCGGCTTATATGATAACGGCGATTCCTCCGTTAATTCTCTTCTCGGTGTTCAATAATGCGTTGACGAGCAACCTGAGTATGGGTGGGTTAAAGGAATAATAAAAAACTTAAAGAGGTAAGGAAATGAGAAAGAAAGTTTTAGCAATTTTGTTAGGACTCACAACCGCGATTTGCAGTTTTGCAGGTTGCTCTAATCAGAGTAACAACGGTAAACATACCGCAAACGAAGTTAAGATCAAAATCTGGTCTTCGGGAACGGGTACCGACTTTTTGGTAAGAGCAATAGACGCGTTTAACGCAAAAAATACGGGTTACACCGTAAGTTATGACCCTTCATCGGTCGCATCAACAATAGCAAGCGACTTCGGTAAAGAAGATGTCGACAGCGCAGATATCTGGATGTACGCAATCGATGACGTAAGTTATAAAATCAGCAAGTATGCCGAGCCGCTTAACGAAGTGCTTGAAGCGAAAATCGAAGGCGAAAGCAAGACGATCGGCGAAAAGTTCGAAAGCAGTTTCCTGAAAGAACTTGAATATGACGACGGAAACTATTATTCGTTATCGTATGGCGGAGGTTGGTACGGAATAGTATACAACACCTCCGTGATTGACGGAACGACGTATAAAGTTCCCCGCACGACGGACGAATTGGAAGCGTTGGTTGTTTCTCTCTATGAAGACAAAAACGTAACCATGAAGCCGTGGATAAACTTTAACGAAGAAGTTTATTGGAGGCATATGCTTGGCGTATGGCAGGCGCAGTACGATAGTTTGGACTATGTAACGAACACTTTCTGGAAGTTGGACGGCGGCGCGGAAGATTCCACTCCTTCGAAGAACGTTCTTATAAAAGAGGACGGAAGATATCAGGCGCTTAAAGTGTTAGAGAGAATAATGAAACCCGACTATGCGGTGGACGGTTCTAACGTTAACTCTCATACGGCTTCGCAGACAAAATTCCTGCATAACGCAGCGGCTATGATGATAAACGGCTCGTGGCTTCTTAACGAAATGAGAAACACAAGCGGCTCGAAAGACAGTTTCGCGATGATGAAAAGCCCCGTTATAAGTTCTATAATCGATAATTGTCCGACGATAGACGGTTATGACGGCGGAGAACCGGACGAAGAACTTTGCGCGCTTATAGACGCCGTAGATAAGGCTTCTTCGGCAGAGGAAGTTCCTTTGACGGGCGAAGGTTACAAAGTTTCGAGAGAGGACGCAAACAGGGTTTACGAGGCGAGAAATCTTATGACGAGCAACTTCGACGCTCACGGCGTGGTTATTCCGAAGTATGCTACATCGAAACAAGGCGCGAAAGAATTCCTTAAATATTTCTATTCGGATGAAAACCTTGAAACTTATTGGGAGACTACGCAACTTCCTATGATGATAAAGTACAGCAACGGAAACGGACCGGATATGTCCGATTGGGGAGCGTGGAGTATCGCTCAACAGAAATTCTCGTCCACGGCTATTCCTATCCACACGATAAAGAGAGATTGCAGCACGATATTCACTTTGGGCGGCGCGCAGATTTATGCGACGGAGTACGTTATCAAAAATATGACCGGAAGAGGAAGCGAATATAAAGGCGCGCAGGCGACGTGGGACGCCGTTGTGAAGTATCACAATGCGAATTGGGAGAACTATAAGACAAACGCTCAGTTGTAAAACGGAAAAGTATGCATAATTTAGTGATTTCGGCTTGGCTTATACCGTCAACCCTGAGCAAAGAAAACGTAAGTTGGATCAAAGAGGCGGGAATCGATTCTTTGTTTGCGATGGGTACAGGTATAAGTGAGGACGGCGCGGATTCTACTATCCATTACGACGAATACACCGATAACGCCGAAAAAGTTCTGAATTTACTGAACGAAAACGGCGTTAAGGTGTATATCAACTCGGCTGTTAAAAGTAAGGAGAAAATTACTCTTTTTAATCACGACGCCGTACTCGGCGTGGTCATCGACGAACCCGATAAGGCGCAGATAGACGAGTTGGCAAAACAAGTAGAATATTACAACGCAAACGCGAACGGCAAAACGGTATACGTCAACCTTTTCCCGTCTCACGCGCCGACCGTAACGAACGATTTTAACGGTTCTTACGAGGATTATCTTAAATATTTCTGCGATAATTTTTTGTCCAAACTTACTACGGGCGAAAAATGGTTATCCGTCGACAGATATCCTTTGATGTATGACGCAAACGGAAATAAATGCCTCGATACGGGTTGGCTTGCCGACGTTCAGTCGGTTGCAACCGTCGCAAAAAGTTATGTCGGCGTAAAGACGAATTTCTTTATACAGACTATGCCTTTCGGCACAGTCGACGGAGTAAGAAAAGGCGCGGTTGACGGTTCGAGAGACAGAGTTCCGACTTTGGAGGATATCCGTTTGCAGGAAGCGACTCTTACGGCGTTCGGCTTTGACGGAATAAGTATGTTCTGTTACGCTTCGCCGAGCGTTATCCGAAACGGCGAGTTTACGTCCGAGCAGGTTGCGATGATAGACAGAAACGGGAATAAAACCGATATTTATACGGCGGTTCAAACGGCAAACGAAGAACTGAAAAAATTCGGTTCTGTTCTTTCGCCATTTAACTATCGGTCTGCGTTTACCAACGACGCGGGCGTTATCGCGAGCAGTTACGATGAGGATACGGCAACCGCAAACGAGTCGTTTAAAAGACTTGACAGAATAAAATTGTCTCATATCGGCGAGTTAAAATCCGTTTATACGTCGCAGGACACGTTGTTCGGTTGTCTTGAAGACGACGGCGGAAATATCGGCTTTATGGTCGTAAATTATAACGATACGTCGAAAGGGCTTACGGATACCGTGGAGATAACTTTCGATTCGGAAAAATACGACTCCGCGATATACTGCGAACTCGGCGTAAAAAAGACTGCGAAACTCGACGAAAACGGTAAATTATCGTTAACGTTGGGCGTCGGGGAGGGCGTGTTCGTCATTCCCTGCAAATCCGACCGATAAGAAGCGAGAACTATGATTCTCTCGTATGTTACGTCGGAAGATATCGGAGCGAAAGGGGTTAACCCTTCGATTATAAAAATCAAATTTTATGGAGGAAAGTGTTATGAAAAACTTTTTAACACGTAAGCGAGCAGTTTTATTCTCGCTTATCATCGCGCTGTGCTTATGTTCGGCGCTGTTTGTTGCTTCGCTCGGCGTTAAAGCAAAGGCGGAAGCGACGACAACTTATGACGTTACGGGGATAACGGTCAGCAGTACTGCGGGAGACGATAACGCAATATATGCAGACGCTACCGTTCCCGAAAACGTAGACAAAACGTGGGGTATCAACTATCAGGGTAACGCAACGCTCAACGGCGAAGCAAAGACTATTAACCTCAGGGTAATCGGAGCGTCTTCTCCGAATTTGTACTTTGTCGATATAGAAGCCAAAGAGGGCGATATTCTTATCGTCGGCGGAACGTACTCGATGTCAGGCATAGACAGCACCATTTATAATGGCACTACCCAATTAGGCGATTACGCATTAAATCTGGAACAAACGGCGTTTAAGAATTATGGCAACGGCGTGTGGGACGTTGTGTCCGACGCGACAAGTTATGACGTTGTTCCTTTAAAAAAAGCGGATATAGCATGTAGTGCAAGCAATTTCTATGCAGACTCGGTCGCGCTTGACAATAATGCAATAGTTAACTCATGGCATAATCAATATAAGGGCGTTGCAAAAAAGAACGGCAAGGCTACGTGGGTAACGTTCAGGTTTGTCGAAGAGGACAGACTGTGGTTTGAAAACCTTAACGCCGCCGACGACGACGTGTTCAATTTTGGCGGCGTGTACTCCGCTATTCCGTTAGATAGCGATGCTACGGTCACGAGGGGACAATATTTAATAAACTTATCGGATATTTCGTTTAAGTGGAGCGGTTCCGATTGGGTCTTAATCGAACCCGAGAAGGCAACGGTAGACGAGGCTTTCGAGGATAGCGTCATACTCGATGCCGATTATACTAACGTTTGGTTGACGATAGACGGCGTCAAGCAAACCTCGGTGGCGTTAGATACTATCTGGGGTATTTTTTCCGGTGCGACCGGCAGTACGAAAGTCATTTTCACAAACAATGCGGTTCAAAGTGGCGGAACGATACGCGTAGATCTTGCAAAAAAATATAAGGCGAGCAACTATTCTGCTTTGCGGGTAAGAATGGTCGTAGGCAGTTGGAATAGCACAACGAATACCGTTGTCACCTCGGCTTACGCGACTTCCGATACGGCGTTTGGATCCATAGCCGGCAGCGTCGAAACAAAAGATAATGCAAACGAGGAAGTCATACTCGAAGTAGACGCTTCAAAAATAGCGGACGCAGACGGGTATATAGACTCGTTCGTTCTGAAAAGAGTCGGACCGTCGGGACAGATATACTTCGATTACGTAGAACTTGTTCCCGCAAAAGGAAAGGTTGACGATATGCCTGAGGAAAATGTTTTCCTTGACGCAAACGGCGAGGATATGTGGCTTATCGGAAATTATATCGACATAAAGGACAATACGTATAACGGCAACTGGTGGGGTTGCTTTACTCCGTCCGATAAAAACGCCAAAGTTTCTTTCCCTGCAAATGATGTGGAAGAAGGCGAGACGATAAAAGTTGTTCTCGCCAAGAGATATAAGGCAGACAATCTCTTCAAGATAACGGTTAAAATAATTGTCGGCAACGCCGTAAACGTAACGACGTCCGCTTATGCGACGGCTGATTCTACGGAAGTTGCGGGATCGGTTCTTACTACAAAAGACACGGAAGCCGTATTGCTTGAAATTGATCCGCAAAAGGTGGCGGACGAAAACGGATACGTCGATTCTTTCGTCATCAAGAGAGCGGGCGGCGAAGGCGAAACCGAAGCAGAACGTGCCGGTCAGTTGTTCTTCGATTACGTCGAACTTATTCCTTTCGATCCTATGTCGGAAGATAAATATGTCGCGACGGGATATTTTGGGGGAGTTGCAAACGAAAATGCAAACTGGACGAAAAAACTCGAAAGCGTCAACGGTTGGAACGATAAAACCGAAGGCGTGAATATGTCCTATCCGATAAATATCGAAGCGGATAAAGACGCTAAAAACGGCTATGCCTTCAAGATGTATTTCCACAGTTGGTACGGCACTATGTCGTCTAACGCTATAATATTCAAAAGACCCGTTACGAAAGAAGAAGCGAAAGCGGGACTTGTGATAAGAATAAAGGCGCATTTGTCGCCTAACGGAGCGACTTACAATACCGAATTGGGAGGAATTCGCCTTCACGGACTCGATTCTACGGGTAAAGAGGGCGACGGCTATATGATTCCCGCAACCATTACGCAGGATAAATTCGTTCTTCTTGCTTTAAGCGGCGACGAGGCGGAGAAACTTCTAAGCAGCGACGGTAAAATTTACGGTATTCAGATAGGTTCGGCAGAACAGGTCAACGACGCTAACGCGAATTCTTTCTATCAGGCTTATAAAGGCGACGGTCCTAACGGTTGTGTCGCATATATCGAAATAGACTATATAGAACTCAGAAAAGAAGTAACCATAACTTATTATAACGCGACCGAAAGCGGCGAAACGGAAACAGGCAAAGCATTAACGGGTCTCGGTTCCGAAACGCTTTATAAGAATCCTAAGGGCGGCGCGACGAAAAAATTCTTAGGCTGGGTTAAAGGTAGCGACGCTTCCGCGAGATCGTTCGATAACTTCTATGATTTCTCGAGCGATCTCGACGAAGACGTAAACCTTTACGGTTGGTGGATAGACGTTGCGACGGGTTCTGATTATTACGGAGTTTATAAGACTGCCGACGGTAAAGAAGTTGTTATTTACTCGCAGGGTATCGAACTTAAAGGGTATGCCGATTATGAAAATACGATTCTGTCTAACGACGGAAAACTTTACGTGAGGAGAAAAGTCGGGTCAGAGATTTTAGATCTTTCGGATAGTTCCGCGTTTACGAAATCCAAAGTGGTAGAGATAACTTTCTACGCTTTCGGAAAGAAAGTCGCGCTTAAAGCGTTTAGAGAGAACGACGCAATCAATTATACTTTCGAGCCCGACGGATATACCTTTAATAAATGGACGACCGAAGACGACGAAGAAGTAACGACCGCAAACGAAACCATAGTTGCGCTTTACGCCGTATGCACAAGAGTTGAAATTTCTGCGGACGAATATACCGAATATTTAGGTAAGTACGTCAATCGCAAAAACGGAGACTTGTTAGAACTCAAAGCCGATCACGTCGCAACCCTTACTTTGGCAGACGGAACGACAAAGAATATAACATATTATCTGCTTGAAAACGGCGGATTTGCCTACATTGACGGAGAAAAGGAAATTCCTTGCACGTTCAATGCAAACAGAGTCCTTGTTGGCGATACCGAATATGCAAAACTTACTTCCTATACGGTTACGTTCTATGTCGACGGTACGGTTTCTCTTACCGTTACGGTAAACAGCGGCGATTATAAGGTAAGCGCGCCCGAAACCGCTCCTGCAAAAGACGGATTCGAGTTCGTCGGTTGGTATACCGCGATGAGCGGCGAAGAAAAATATGACTTCGGCTCGCTCGTTTACAAAGATATATCCTTGTATGCGTCGTTTAAGAAAGTTGAAACACCGGATGACAGCGGAAAAGATAGCGGTAACGACGGCGGATGCTCTGGTTCCGTCAGCGGAATGAGCGGACTGTGCGCTTTGGCGTTTGTCGGAGTTGCGTTCGCCATATCGAAGAAAAAACAAAAAAAGGATTGAAAAAATGAAGAAAAATAGAATTTTTGCGACATTATTAACATCCGTAATGCTGACGGCTGCCCTTGCGGGCAGTCCGTCCGTTGCGAGTGCAGGCGTTTATGATAACACGCTTGTAACGGATCAGTCGATAAGCGGAAGTCTCAGAAGCGACTATTGGTGGACGCCGTCTGCAAACACGGGCGTCGAATATGTTGACGGAGAGGGTATCGCTTTCACGTCGGAATCGAGAAGAGCAAGCCGTATGATAACCGTAAATAAAGCGTATAACTTCGGCGAATACGGATTTGAAGAGTGCTTTACGGCTTATATGCGTTTAAAAGTAACTTCCGTTCCCACAAACGAACGTTTCGGATTTGTGTTCGGATTGTCCACTCAGATGCTTAATCCCGCAGCGGGCGGCGCAAATACGTCGTTTATGTATTTCACGACCGAGAACGACGGATTGCAGATCGGACTGAGCAATTATACGGGAGCAGAAAAGACTGAAACCGAAGTATTAACCGCTAAGGAATTAACAGGAAAATTATCGGATATTGAAAACTATTTCCACGTCAGACTTAAAGTTATGGCAAGCGGCGCGGTGAGTATAACCGTTTCGCAAAACGGTAATAGCGTTTACGAGTATGAAAACAAAAACGCGAAATGCTTTACCGAAGGCAATCTCGGCTTTGCTCAGACCGAAGGCGGAACTAATGCTGTTATAAACGAAATAAATATCGAAACGTATAAGGCGGAAAACCCCGCAAATACCAACATTCTGACTCATTTTGAAGGAAACGTCTTTAATCTGAATGAGTTGTATACTTCTAATTACCCTTATGCCGAAAGACAGAGTTATGTGAAACCCGAAAACGGCGGAATGGTATTCAAAAACACAAAGAAGGCTTTTCTTTCCACAAAACGCGAGTATTCGAATTTTGAAGCGGAAATCGAAATCGCCGACCTTGCGAGAGAGGCGAGTTATAAAGAAGATTCCACTTTCGATACGTCCATTTCGACGGGATTTACCGTATCGCTTGCAAAATCTTATTCGAGTTCAAAAGCCGAGGACAGTATTTTCAGCGTTAAATTTCAGCCGAAGGACGGCGGAGCGGCAAGACAATCGGTCGCAACCGAAGCGGTTTTCTCTTTCGGAGGCGAAACCGTAGACCGTGTGACGTTGCCGAAGGAATTGCATCTTTGGAACAGCGAAGTTTCCGGCGGAGCGAACATAATGTTAAAAATTTCCTATATGGACGGAAATCTGAAAGTGTTCGTTAAATTTGCGGGCGGTTACAACTATCACGAGATTTTCTCCGGTATGGTTGACAATGCTTGCGAGGGATATTTGCAGATTATAAGCGACATTTCCGATATGACGGAGGGCGTGTGCGATAATTTTAAAATCGCAACTTTATCCGTTGTCAATAAAGACTATGATAAAAACATTATTTCGCTTATAAACAAAGATAATACTTCGTTGGTTTACGATTATCAATATACCGATACTTGGAGGAAAGAGGATTTGCCGTTCGGCGGTAAATAATAGGTGAATTTATGAATAAAAAAATACTTATCAGAGGCGTTTCTTTCTTATTGTCGGCGTCCGTTTTATTCGGTTTGTCGGCTTGCGGCAACAGCAATAACGGCGGTAGCGGAAATGGCGATATGGAAAGAATAAACGCCGAAAACAACAATTATGAAGCGGCAACCGTATATCAGACCGAGGGAAATAATGCGATTTCGTTCGACATTCTCGGCGGCGAAGAAGTTATGCCTATCGGCGTGTTTTACGGTCCTTACGGCACTTCTTCTTCCGTTTCCGAAAACGGAGTAGTAACTCCCGATTATCTTACCGACGAAATTTTTACTTTGCTTAAAGATAGCGGAGTAAACTATATAGGTCATTCGCAGGATCAATGGAGTACGTCGAAAAACAACGTTATCAAGGCTTTGTCGCTGTGCGAAGAATACGGATTAGGTTATTTTGTCAACGATGCGACTCTTGTCTCCGTCGAGACGGCAGAAGCAATGACGGAGAAAATAAAAGACTATATCGATTTGCCTAACGTTTTAGGCGTTCATATGCGCGACGAACCCAAATTGGAGGATTCCGAGCAATATAAGAGAGCGGTTGCCGCTTTCGGCGAAAGCGTTAAAGGTAAGAAGAAATACGCCTATATCAACTTGTTGCCGAGTTATACAAACGGAACAGATCTCGGCGGAACTCATTATAACTATATGTCGACTTACGCAAAAGACGTAAATCTGCCGTTTGTATCATACGACAATTACCCCTTCACGAAAAAAGATCAGGGTACGACGTCCGCCATACCGAACAGTTATTTCAACGATTTATCAACCGCTCGTAAGGTTGCCGATGAAAACGGTAAACCGTTCTGGGTTTACGTTCAGGCAGGCGGTCAATGGGAGCCGAAGATAGGCGTTGCAAGCGATCCTCTGTTCCCGAACGAAGGCGAAACTTTGTGGAACGTCAATACGTCTTTGGCATACGGCGCTACGTCGATTCAGTATTTCCCGTTTATACAGCCCGTACAATTTTCCGACGCAGGCGAGGACGGCAGGGATTATACGAGAAACGGTATGATAGGCGTTGCGGGAAACGTCAACAGATGGTATTATTACGTTCAGAAAGCGAATAAGCAAATTGCCGCAATCGACCATATTCTTATGAAGTCCGTAAGCGAAGGCGTTATCGCCACGGGTTATTGGAAAGACAGAATATCTGCCGAGGATAAACCCGACGCGAACTCCGATTATTGGAGAGAACTTAAAGGCGTAACGTCAAGCGGAAGTACGGGCGTTATCATCGGTTGTTTCGATTACAATTATACGGGCGATAATAGTCACAGCGCGTTTTATGTCGTAAACGGTTCGTCCACGGAAAAGCAAACCGTAACGCTTACGTTTGACAAGAAGTACGGCTTTGACTTTATTCAAAGAGCGGAAACGTTCGGCGTTGCAGGCAAAACGATTAAAATCACGCTTGAAGGCGGCGAAGGCGTAATGCTTGCTCTGAGATAAAAAGAAACAAGAATACGAAACAAGAGAGATTACGGATAATAATGGACATAACAAGTATCGAGCAAAGAGTTTCGACGATGATTTCTCTGATAAAAGAGAAATGTGTAGAAACGAGTATTCCTGTCGGAGATTTCCGCTATTTTACCGCTGACTATAAAAGCGGAAGCGAAGTGCCTTCTTTTACCGAAAAGAATTCGGTTACGTTCGGTAGAGAAGATTTTTGGGGCGGCAAACCCGATTCCCACGCGTGGTTTTACAAAAAAATAGCGATTCCCGCTCGTAAAAACGGTATCAGGTATGAATTATCCGTTAAAACAAACGTAAACGAAAAAGAATGGGACGCGTCAAACCCGCAGTTTATCGTGTATTTTGACAAATACCCTGTGCAGGGAGCAGACTTACACCATACGAGTGTACTGCTCCCCGATAAAAGCGAAGTTGACGCGCACGTTTACGCTTACACGGGAACAAATCTCAACAATCTTTGTCCGATTAAGTTTTACGCCGATATAATAGGCGTAGACGAAACTGCGGAAAAGTTGTATTACGACTTAGTAGTTCCTTATGACGTGATTTCTTATATTGATAAAAACTCGAAAGAATATGTCGATATTCTTAGATTTATCAATAACGCTTTAAATCTCGTCGATTGGCGGGATGAAAGCAAGATGCGAAAATCTTTTGCCGTTGCGGACAAGTATTTTGCGGAAGAGTTTTACGGAAAATATTGCCGTAAAAGCGACGTTAAAGTTAAATGCGTCGGACATACGCATATAGATATCGGGTGGCTTTGGACTGTTCGACAGACTCGTGAAAAGGCGCAGAGGTCGTTTTTCACGGTTCTCGAATATATGAAGAGGTTTCCCGAATACAAGTTTATGTCGTCGCAAGCGCCGCTTTATCTTGCGGTGAAAGAGGAAGCGCCCGAAAAATACAACGAAATAAAACAGAGAGTAAAAGAAGGACGTTGGGAAGTCGAAGGGGCAATGTGGGTAGAAGCCGATTGTAACCTTCCGTCGGGAGAATCGCTTATCCGTCAGATTCTTTACGGAAAGCGTTTCTTTAAAGACGAGTTCGGAGTCGAAAGCAAAACTTTATGGCTTCCCGACGTTTTCGGATACTCTGCGGCATTACCGCAGATATTGAACAAGAGCGGCGTGGATAGTTTTGTTACGAGTAAAATCAGTTGGAACGATACCAATATGATGCCGAACGATACTTTTATATGGAAAGGTATCGACGGCAGTGAAATATTTACTCATTTTATGACGGCGCAGGAAATGCGGTTGGGCGATAAAATAGAGAATTTTACGACTTATGTGGCTCACGGAACGGCGAGTTACGTTATGGGATCGTGGCGCAGAAACCTGAACAAAGGGGAAGTAAACGACGCGATGATTACATACGGTTGGGGTGACGGCGGCGGAGGTCCTACGATAAGCGATATCGAAATGCTTAAACGTATGGAGTACGGAATTCCGAAATGTCCGACAACCGAGTTTTCAAATTCGACGGAATTTATATCCGATATAAAAGAACAATCGAGAGGTCAACTCAGTAAATGGGTCGGAGAGTTGTATTTTGAATTTCATCGCGGAACTTATACCTCGCAATCCGAAATCAAAAAGAACAACAGAAAGTGCGAATTTGCTTTGCAAAACGCGGAATTGTTTTCAACTATCGCAAACAGACTTTTAAAGTCGGTTTACCCGAAAGAAAAAATCGGAGAAATGTGGAAAACCGTTCTTACAAATCAATTCCACGATATCCTGCCGGGGTCGGCGATAAAAGAGGTTTACGAAACCGCGAACGCCGAAGATGAAGCGGTAAGAGAAGATTGCATAGATATAATCGCGCAGAGATTGAATGCGATTGCGGATAATATTTCTGAAGAGGGTATCGTCGTATATAATCCCACGTCGTTTACCTGCGGAAGTACGATAACAGCGAGCGGGGAAACTCGCTACGTCGAGAACGTTCCCGCAAAGGGCTATGCCGTGAGAACTCCCGTCCTCAAAGACGGTAGCGTTTCTGTAAAAGACAGGGCTGTCGAAAATAAATATTTCATAATCGAGTTTAACGACGGTATGGAAATATCGAGGATTTACGATAAGCATTGCGACAGGGAAATTCTCCCGAAAGGATCGCTTGCAAACAGACTTGTCGCTTACGAAGATTATCCTTACGTTTA
>CAVJNC010000051.1:0-13972 GCA_963650905.1 Subdoligranulum sp. APC924/74 | reverse complement strand
AAATATAGTTCGCGTTGGGCATAAAACCGAGCGCGTTTATAAACCTGGAAATGTTATCTATATTGTTTCTCGCCTGCTCCGTGTAGCCGTCGAGCATTAAACCGAGATTTATAAAATAGGTGTCCCAATAAAACATTTCGGTGTAATGTTCGGTAGCGCAAGGCGAAACGTAGGGGTAGTTTATTTTCACGTCTCCCGCAAGTTCGCCCGCGGGGTGAAAAGTCTTTTCCCAATTCTCTTTGATATACTTTGATACTTTATCCATAATTTTAAAATTTACCTTTCTGCAAAAAGATAGATTGGGGAGCCGTTTTCAAGCGACTCCCCTCGTCCGTTTTATTTGATTTTCACTTTTAAAGCCGGTGAAATCGGCAACGCCTGTAATTTAGCCAATACGCCGTAAATTTCGTGGATTTGAACCTGCGTCCAGCCGTTCGAAGTTATCGTCAACGTCAAGCCCTCTTCTCCGCGAAGAACCGCGTCCGTAAGCGTCCCGCTTACCTTTGGCGTTGAATCTCCGTTATAAGAAATCCAAAACGTATTATTCGTTCCGTCGATATAGATTATATATACAGTAGAGCCGACTTCATTCATGTTACATGTCTGACTGTTTAACGTTAAATTTTGGAATGTCGAATTTGTGTTTTGCACCCAAACCGCCATTCTGACGTCGCTATATAATGCGTAATTAAGTTTCGGCAACGTCAACGTTATATCTCTGTTTGTTCCTAATGTATAACCCCCACCGAAATTATAAATATTTGCCGTCTGGAATTTATTTTTGTCTTGGTCGATCATCCAAGTCTCAACTGTATCACTATGCGATGCGCCGTCCTGCCCGCCGGTTGTCGTTATATCGCCTATGTTTGCCGCCGTAGGCGTGAAGATTGCTCTCTTAGCCAAGAATTTCGTCTTTAACGCATTTATCGTTTCATCGGTCGGCATTGTGAAGATACCGAACGATTCGGTAATGTTATTATTCTTTATGAAGCCGAGGTAGTTTACAAAGGCTTCGTAAGCCGCAGATTCGTTTTCGGTTGTGATATCCTCGGCGGCAATCAAAGCGTCGGCATAAGTTTTGGCAACATAATCCGTAATATCCGCATTACCCGCGTTTAATATACAACGCATTTCGGTAATCATGAAAGAACCATAGCCTGTCATTTCAATATCAATCTTCAATCCGGCTTTTCCGCATAAGACATCGGCGGGTAACGTTACGTCCTTTAGTTTGTTTTCATTTTGCACGTATACCGACAATGTCCCATTCTCTATATAGAAGAAGAGAGCGGAGACTGTGTTTGTAATTGCGGTGTCATACGCGCTATAAGCAAAAGCCCCAGCAAAATCAGATTTGACACAGAAACGCACCGATGAGAACAAATTATAATCAAGAGCAGGCATAGTAATATAAGCGGCTCCTGTCTTGTTTATTTCGAATATTGTACAAGTCTTTGTGAATATCTGATCTTTATCATAAATCATTTTGGTCTTATCATCACTCAAGACGTAAGACCGCCATTCGTCCGGGGTGGCAGATATAAAATTATATGCACTCGATTCAGTATTATCTTTTGTAACCGATAATTCGTATAATTCGCCTTCTAAATATTTACGAAGATAAGAAATCTTTTTGGGCTCTTTATAAGCGGATTTTTCCGTATCGGTATATTCGGTATCGATATAAGTAAGATAATCTACCAGAGCGTTTATGGTTTCCGTTTTGTTATCATCGGTTACAGAGGTGTATTCGGGCAAAGTCTCTGCCGTATAATAGAAAATCTTCTCCGCCACGCCTTGCTCGTAGTTATCGTTGCCCGCCGCCGTAGCGATACATTTATAATATCCGCTTGCGGTCGGCTTGGACCATTCGGTCATCTCTTCTCCGGTTGCCGTGAACTCCTCGTTTTCATAAGTTCCCGCAACGTATTTAAACGTTACGTCGCCTACCGCCGATTCGCTCACTGCAGGCGCAGGCTTTTTATCATACTTAACGTCGAGCGATTCGTTGGTGATAGAGAACTCGTTTTTCGCCTTCGCTATCGTAACTTCTACATGCGCTTCGGCTCCGTTATAATCGTCGGTTCCCTCTACCTTATAGTAAACGGTGTAATTTCCGGCATTTGTGCCTTGCGGGATCGCTTCGCTATAATCGGCGCCGTCAAGGCTGTATTTAAGCGTTCCGAACGTCGTTTCGCCTGCAGTGATTAAATCCTGCGCCGTTCCGGTGTAAACAAGGTCGGTTTTCACCACGGGAGCCGTGAGCGTTGCGTTCGCTTTCGATATCGTGACGGAAACGCTCGCTTCGGCTCCGTTATAATCGTCGGTTCCCTCTACCTTATAGTAAACGGTGTAATTTCCGGCATTTGTGCCTTGCGGGATCGCTTCGCTATAATCGGCGCCGTCAAGGCTGTATTTAAGCGTTCCGAACGTCGTTTCGCCTGCAGTGATTAAATCCTGCGCCGTTCCGGTGTAAACAAGGTCGGTTTTCACCACGGGAGCCGTGAGCGTTGCGTTCGCTTTCGATATCGTGACGGAAACGCTCGCTTCGGCTCCGTTATAATCGTCGGTTCCCTCTACCTTATAGTAAACGGTGTAATTTCCGGCATTTGTGCCTTGCGGGATCGCTTCGCTATAATCGGCGCCGTCAAGGCTGTATTTAAGCGTTCCGAACGTCGTTTCGCCTGCAGTGATTAAATCCTGCGCCGCGCCGGTGTAAACAAGGTCGGTTTTAGCCACGGGAGCCGTGAGCGTTGCGGTCGCTTTCGCTATCGTAACGGAAACGCTCGCTTCGGCAACGTCGTTATGGTTCTTGTCTCCGACTACTTTGTAATAAACAGTGTATTCGCCGGCATCTTTCGCCGCGGGAATTTCCTCTTTCCATTCGCCGTTTTCGCCCAATTTATACTGAACAGTTCCGCCGACCGCAGAGCCTTCATCGACAAGCGTTAACGCCGTTCCGGTGTAAACAAGGTCGGTTTTAGCCACGGGAGCCGTGAGCGTTGCGGTCGCTTTCGCTATCGTAACGGAAACGCTCGCTTCGGCAACGTCGTTATGGTTCTTGTCTCCGACTACTTTGTAATAAACAGTGTATTCGCCGGCATTTGTCGCCGCGGGAATTTCCTCTTTCCATTCGCCGTCCGCGCCCGATTTATACTTAACCGTTCCGCCGACCGCAGAGCCTGCTTCTACAAGAGCCAATGCCGTGCCGGTGTAAACAAGGTCGGTTTTAGCCACGGGAGCCGTAACCGTCGCGTTCGCCTTGGTTATCGCAAACTTCAACGTTATCTCGCCCGCATCGTTCGCCGAAGCGGATTTCCAGACGTACTTTTCGATATCGGACAGTTTAAGCACGACGTCGTATTCGCCGACGTCCGTTCCGCCGTCGTTTTTAACAACGGCGTATCCGTCGTTTGCCGCAACGGTTGCCGTCTGCTTTTCGCCCGTATACACAACGGATTGTATCGTCGGGGCTTCGAGTTCGGTCTTTTTCGCACTTTCGGTATTGCCCGCGCCGCACGCGAAGCAGACCGACAGAAGCGTAAGACTCAGAGCAACGATTATCAGGCATCTGATAATATTGCCGATTTTTGCTGATTTGTTCTTCATAATTTTCTCCTTATATTATATTCATAGATCGGGCGATTGGATTTTTCGTTTTTTGAAACGCCCGATACTATTTATCCGATCGTTATTTCGTCGATATAAATATAACCGACCTTGGTTTCCGAAATTCTCGAACAAGCGATACTCACCGCGCTTAACTTTGTGCCGACTTCACCGAAACAAGTCAAAGGAATATCGACGTACGTCCAAGTATCTGCGGCAAGTTCGACGGTGTAATGTCCCGCCGCCAAATCGCCTTTGTTGCCTATTTGAACGGGTGGATCAGTTTTATCTTTTTCGTTGCCCAAATATATCAATGCCACGCCATCGGGACGATACATGCGCAGCCGCATAACGGACGATTCGGTTATCGTTACCTCTTTTTCAAAATTAAACTGCTTCGAAGCCCAACTGCCCGTCAGTTTCACCGCACCGTTGCCGTTTGCCTTATTACCGGACGCGTCAACGGGAAGACCGTTTTTCGCGAATTCGATTTCGGCTTGAGAAAAGAATATGGTTCCCGACGAAAAATCGTTCGTGAAATCGTCGTCCGTGTCGTTTACGTACTTCGCGTCCACGCGGACGGGTTCGTCGGGCATTTTAAACTTGTCTCCGTCGATTTTAACGCCGTTTATCGCGTAATATTTCAACGTTCGCCCCGTTGAAATCGCATACTCTATCGGAACGGTTTCGCCGTATTTGTATTCCTCGGACCGGACTAAAACGTCCTCGTTATAAAAATCGACGAAATACTTGCCGTAAACGCGCAGTTTCTGCGTGAAGGAATAGTTCTCTCCGCCGACGGAGCAATTCACCGTGATATCGACATCTCCGCGCTTCTTCGCGGATAACGTATTTCCGGAAATCGTCGCCACTTCTTCGTCCGACGACGTATACGTCACGGTATATTCCGTCACCGGTTTGCGATCCTTCATTACCGAAACCGCAAGTTCCGCTTCGTCGCCCTCTATGATCGTTTTCGCGACGAAATCGGGGTTTATCAGAACGCCTTCCGAGTAAACGGTTACTTTGATTTTCGCCTCGCCCTTAACGGATTTATATTCCGCCTTTGCGGTTATCTCCGTTTCGCCTGCCGCCACGCCCGTTATAACGCCCGATTCGTTCACGCTCGCCACGCTCGGATCGGCGCTTTCCCACGTCGGCGCGACCGATTGCAGAATCAGACTGCCGTATTTCGCGACCGCGTTTACCGTAATCGAATCGCCCGCATAAAGCGACGCCGTGCTTCTGCTTAAGGACACGGAGAGCAAACTTTTCGTTTCGTTGCTCGTAACGGTTACGTTGCAAAGCGCGCTTGCGCCCGCGTCCGTCATCGCCTTGATAACGGCGTTGCCCTCGGAAACTCCTCTGACCAAGCCGTTTTCGTTAACCTCGGCGATAAGATCGTTGTTGGACGACCATTTAAGCGACGGCGAACTGCCGTCCGACGCGGAGACAACGAGTTGCGTTTCTTCGCCGACGGGAACTTCGACGTTTCTTTCGATGAAAGAAACAGCGACGTTTTCATTCGTTTTGCCGCCGTCGGAGTCGTCGTTTTTCTTGCATCCGCCGAACGACGTAAGAAGAAAAACCGCGCAAAGAAGGCTTGGCAATATTTTTCGTAAAACTTTATTTCTCACTTTTACCGACCTCGCATATATAAAAATAACTGAACGTTTCGCATTGCTTTTCGTTGAAATCATTGACGGTACGAATCGAATATGCCGGAGCAAGATCCGTTGTTTTCCTTGTAATCGAGAATCTGGAACTTGGACGTGTATTTATTAAAATCGTCGACAAGCGCGTTTATTTTCTCCTGAGAATAATCGAAACGATAATTCAGAAGTTTCGTATAAATAACCGTGAGTTCCAGACGTTTGATTCTCGATTTTAACGTATCGTATAAATCGAGATCTTCCGTTTTATAACGCTCTATGCTTTCATACGCTTCGTCAAAGATTTTATCCATTGCGGAAACCGCGGATTCCGTCCATATCTTTTTACTGCCTATATCCGCGTAGATATCTTTAAACTCGATTCCGAGAAGTTTTTCGCTTTGTTCGTAACGCATTCTCGTAAAATCGTAATATCTGCGTATCGCCGTCGCCGCGTCTTTATAATACCCCGCCATAAACTTATTGACCAGATCGTCATAGGACAGGTCGATATTCCACATCAGTTTCGACTCCACGAAAATACGCATCTCCTGAAACGTGCATTGATTCGTGTACGGAGCGCCTTGCGTGTAGTAATAATTCACTCCGTTTTCGGAATAGGTCTTAAGATGAGACCTGAACGTGCCGAAATTATCGAAATTATAGAAATAATAGTGGAAGTTGGTATCGTAACTGTACACGATAACCCTGTCTTTTCCGCCGAAAAGTTTATACCATCCCTTTAAGTTTTTCAATATATCTTCGTTTTCCACGTCTTCGAGCGAGTGCGAATAGTTCGTTTCGATAGGCGTGAAATAAATATAAAGTTTATCGTCCGGTATTACTTTTTTGCTGAAAGCGGCCTCGTTCCCTTCGCTTCCGCTCACGGGAGGCACGAGCGCGTCGTAATACGCGAACATCACGTATCTTATGTCGCGCCCCTCGGGATAATCGCGCTTTACCCACTCTTCGACGATTTTAATCACGTTATTGAGAAAGTTTATTTCCAATCCCGTTATATTATAGCCCCAGTCGTCGATTGCGCTTTGGCAGCGAGCGCAGTCGCAATAGTTCTGATTATCCTCCTGCCCCAACATGAAATAAACGGTGTCGGGATATTCTTTTATATAACTATAGAGGACGGTTGCCATTTCCAGTTCCATCTCCGCGCCGCCCGTCCAGCAAAGTTGTTCGGCGGACGAACCGTACCAATGGTCGGGAACTTCAACCGTTCCGCCGTCTTCAACGATTTGTTTCGTCGTTCCGTATTTATGCGCTTCGTAATATTTTTCCTTTTTCAACAAGTCCGAAATCTGCGAATGGCCGAACAACGGATTGCACCAGAAATCGTTGTTGTATTGGTTAATCAACCTCATTCTGCGGCGATATACGGGATCGCTGTTGATATCGAGATAGGCTATAGACCTGCGGTCGAACGTCGGCTTCACCGTTTCGTCGTATACGTAAAGTTTTATATCTTTCTTCTCTTCGTATCCGATTTCGTCGGACGCGTAAGCGCACCAGCCGATCGCGTCTTCCAGAAGGTCGTAAACCGCGTAAATGCACCCCTCGCCCGTTCCGTTTTCGTCCGAAAGGATGAATAAAGACGAACCGTCGGTTTTTATCTTATATCCCGAAGAGCCTAAATCCTCGCCGCCGGCCGAAACGCCTTTCTTTCCGGCAAAAACCGTTTCGCCTATGCTTATCATCGGCGATTTTTCGGAAACTTTATTTTCGGAAACGACAGGAAGAACGGCGCCGGACGACTGTTTTATAAACAGTTGCAATTCCTCCGCCGCGGTCTGCTCGTTCATCTTCGGGGATTCGGGCAGAACTATCTGATATTCGCTCATTCCGTTTTCGACTATTTTATAATCGCTTTCGACAAGGTGTTTCGAACTGTCGGGATAAACGAGATCCTCGTCGTCCTTTTTGCATCCGCTGAAAGACGAAAACAAGACCGTGATCAGCATAACACACGATATTATTTTATAAAAACAATTCTTTCTCATAACTTCACCCCTTTACCGCCATGATTTCGACGCTTCTCGCGACGTAGTTGAAATTGCCGTCGTACGCCATTACCGTAAGAATATATTTGCCTTCGTCATGCAGATAAACAGAGCGATCTCCCGCGTCGAACGAGCCGCCGTAGGAATCGATGAAAGAAGTTTCCTCGCCGTTCTCGCCGTGAACGAGCAACCTCGTTTCGTTGTCGGGCATCTGAAGGAATACGTCGTAATACGCAATACCCGTCTCGTCGGTCACGCTTACGTCCGGCAGAACGACTTTCGCGCCGACGCGGCAGAGAGTTTTTATATCGTCGAAATTCACCGTCATAACGGGCGGCGTGTTATCCGTTACGTGCGCGTAGGACGTATCGGAGGCGGCGTTGCCGCTTGTATCGACCGCGGTATAGACGATTTTATAATCGCCGAGTTCGGTAAGGTAGATTTCGTATGGCTTGGTCGCCGGTTTCGATTTCAGGATTTCTACGTTGTCCGGCGAGAACACCGAAACCGTGAAAGATTTTATTTCGCTTAAAACGTCGAACGCCTGCGAAGCGTATACGGTCAGTTTTTCGTTCTGCGCGCGCCTGTAAACGTACTCGCCGCCGAGAACGATCTGCGGCTTGGCGTTATCCGCCGCCAGACTTATATCTTCCTGTCTGTAACCGAGATTCTGATTGTTCAGTTTCGTTAAGTTAAACGTACTCGCGCCGAGAACGTCGTCGAAGAAAATTTTAACGTAAACCGCCCCTTTGAAACCGCTGAACGCGTTGCCCGCGTCGTCTTTCCGAACAAGCCCGACGGTCGCGTTCTTTATATCCTTTATAAGTTTGCTCGCGTTATCGAATTTAAGCGCGAAATCGTTGCCCTGCACGTTCATAACGCCCGTTGCTCCGTCCTCCGTCCCGACCGACACCGTTTTGCCGCTTATATAAAGAGTAAACGTAACGGAAAAATCGGGGTCTTTAACGTCGGTAAGAACGACGCGAACGCTTCCGTAATTCGTCTTTTTGTCGACCAGCGACATATTCAACGTAAATTCGTAAGGATTGACGGGATTTGCGAAAATAACGCCCGCCTTTTTTTCGAACGACAACGAAACGCTTTCTCTGTTTTCGATGACGGTTACGTCTTTGCCGTAAAAATATGCCGACTGATTTCTGCCGTTATTGCCGTTTACGACGGGTATCATGTAAGACCGCTCCGTCGTGCCGCTTACTCCGTTCGCCTTATAAACAATCGTAACCGAAGACGATTCGGGCGCGACGAACGAACCTTTCTTTTCGCTTCCGTCGACGTAAGTCTTAACCGTAACGTCCGCGACCGAGTTGCCGGAACATTCTTTAGCCGCCATCGTCGGCAAAGCATAGGTAAAGCCCGAAAGCAAAACTTCGGGTAACACTATATCGTTTATAAATACGGGGACAGAAAGCCTTTGCGCCGTTATTTTCACAACGCTTTTTCCGCTCTTTCCGAAATAATCCCGCGCGGAATATTCCACGCTGTATTCGCCCGTCTTTTCCGGTACGAACCGATTTTCCGAAAGCGGGACTTCTTCTCCGTCCGGATCGGTCACTTTGCAACTTACCGTTAAATTTCCGTTGCCGCCGCTCGCGGACACGGAATCGATTCCGCCGATAACTACCGTATCGTAAAGCGTAACGCTCCTGCTCTTATCGGTCGTTTCCACGACGACGGGCGAAGCCTCGCCCGCGCAGAAAAACGAGAACGTTTTTTCGGCTTCGTTCCCCGATAAATCGCGCGCCGTGTATATAATCGTATATTTGCCGGTTCTGTCGGTCACGAACGAGTCGCCGTCCGTCGCAACGTCGACGGTAACTCCGTTTGCGGGATTCGTATACGCGACTTTCGCTTCGACTTCGACGCTCTCGTCGAGATTGTCTTTCGCGACAGCGTTAAATACGGGATAGGTATACCCCGCCGCCGAATCGGGGGCGCGGTCTTCGCCGTTTAAATCGACCGTGATTTCGGGCGCGACCGTATCCTTATAATCGTCCGCTCCGAGGTCGAAACCGCCGCAACTTAATATGAAAAAGTTTCCGCTCTGATTCGTAAAATTATCGAAAGCGATCGAAACGCGGACTTTTCCGCTCGTAAACCCGCTCCATATCGACGCTCCGAAAACGGACGAATCGTCCAGATCGGCGATCAGAGTTTTTCCGTACTGCCGATAATCGGCGCCGTAATAGCCGTAAACGGCCTTCTCCTCGTCGTCATAAAAAATTTTAAGCGAGAGAGAATTGTTGTTTTTTATTCCGCGGAAACTTCCGTATAACGGAGTTCCGTAAATATCCGTGGTGAGCCATTTCGGGCCTTCCCATCCGCCCGCCTGCTGACCGTTTCCGCCCGCGCGGACGTAAGTGGCCTGACCGTTGCAGGCGTCCATGGTACTGTCCGTCATATAGAGAGTCAGCGTACTGTTCTCGTCTTCTACGTCGGTAAACGTTACCGTGTATCTTCCGAAATCGGCATTGCCTTCGGCGGCGGGTTCGACCAAAAATTCCAATAAAACGTCGTCTTTGGTTAAAGCCGTCATATCGAGTTCGCGCGTGAAAGAGATTTTCGCGCCCTTTTCCACGCGGAATTTAAGCCCCCGATAGGACGAATCGTACTTATAATCCGCTACGCCCGCGCATTCCGCAAAGCCGTTGACTTCGAACAGATCCTGCGGGCGACGAACGCACACGCACTCTTTGGTTTTTACCGTTTCGCCGTTTACGCTATACTCGAACGTATACAGCCCCGCGCCGCTTAGCACGATGCTTTGCCCCGTATACGCGCTTCCGTCGGGCGCGATTATCTTAACGTCGGCGACGTATTCTTTGCCGTCGATCGTCGTCCTGTATTCGGGTACGACGATTTTATCTCCGATATACGCCTCCGACGGAACGGTGACTTCCGCCACGGATTCTTCCGCCGTAACGGAGAGCGTCGCCCCGACAGAGCAACAAATCATCGCGACAAAAGCGACGATAAGCGAAATGACTTTTCTCTTTCTCATCATAACCTCCTCGTTTATCCTTTTATTCCGCCGACCGAAAGGTTTACGGTTATCTTTTTATTTAACAGCGAAAATACGATCACTATCGGCAAAGCCATAAGAATGATTCCCGCGAGTTTTGTGGGCGTGTTGCTTACGTCGCCCGAAGTTTTCCTTGAAAACTCGAACATTCCGAATGCGACCACGGGCTTGGATTCGAGGTAAATCATCGGGGTCTGATAATCGTTCCAGAACTGTATGAACAAAAGCAGAAACACGGTGAATATCGTTCCCCAGGCAAGCGGCATTATGATCTGCGCCATAACCCTGAAATTCGAAGCCCCGTCTATCTTTGCCGCTTCGGTGTAATCCGCCGGAATGGTTTTGAACTGAGCGTGAAACACAAGGAAATAAACCCCGAGGAAATTCGCTTTCATAATCCATATACCTATAAAAGTATCGTAAAATCCGAGAAATTTAGACACTTCGATCTCGGACGGAAGCGAACCGACGACGGGAAGAGCCATTACAACTATCACGACCGCGTATATTACGTTCAGAAACTTATAACGATACCGCGCGACGATATACGCCGTCACGCACGGCACGATCGTTCCCGTCACGGCGCATCCCACTGCGTATAAAACAGAGTTTAAGAACATATCGGGCATGTAAAACTTATAATTCAGTTCCCCGATCGCCCGCTCCACGTAAAAGTTTTCGTAGGCGTTTTTATAGTTCGAAAAACGCAACGAATCGGGAAAGCCGAGAATGTTTTTCAAACCGCCCCATATATAAAGATCGGGATCTTTCAAAGACGTGAGTATCGTCCACGCGGTTGGAATACACAACGAAATCGTATAAAGGGCAAGAATGACGAACAGTACGATATAAAGCGGGTTCGTTTCCCTTTTTGTTTTGATTTTTTTAACCGTCATATCATTTATCCTCTGACTTCCCTATCAGTTTTTTCGCGCCGAACGTCAACGGTAACGCCAACGCCGTGCAGCAAAGCCCCAACGCGCTCGCGTAAGGATATTCCTGAACGCCGAAGTCGCTGTTGTTGACAAGGTAGAATAAATAGTAACCTATCGTGTAATCGTCGGGTTGAGCCGAAACGCCGTAAAAACTGTACAGATTCGCCTGATTGGTGAATATCGTGGCTATGCCCGCAATCAGAAACGTTTCTATCGTGGGCAGAACTTCGGGCAAAACGAGTTTCCGAAGTTCCGTAAGCGGCGACGCGCCGTCGAGTTTTCCCGCTTCGATTACCGAAGGGGAAATCTGCTCCATCGAACCGGTATACAGCAAAACCTGCGAGCCGAACCCTATCCACACCGTATAAAAGACGATCATTACGAACCTTACCGTCGGAACGCTCAGGATAGGCCCGAGTTTTTCGCCCGTTATAGCCGTCCAGACAACCGGAACGGCTTCGTTCATGAAGAATTTGAACATGATCACGAGCAGTATCGCCGGCAACACCGTAGGTAAAAACAGTATGAAACGATACGTTTTCCCGAGCGGTCTCTTCTTGTAAATGTAGTAAGAGAAAACGACCGCGAATATCGTGCCGACCGCAACGGAGAAAAACCACACGATCAACGAATTGACCAAGGCCTTCGCAAGCAGCGAAGTTTCGGTCAGTTCCTGCCATACTCTGGCAAAATTATCCCACTTCGCAAACCTGTAAGCGTTCTCTAAAACGTCGTATTTTCTGAAAGCCAGAGTAAAACTGTTTATGTTTACGACGATATAGAATATACAAAATTGTAAGACGGGAAAAACGAGAAACAAGCAGCAAAAGACGAGGTCTTTATCGACCGCTCGTCTTTTTCTAACGCCCCGATTTCCGCCCGCTATGCCGCTATTCATACTCACGCTCCTCAGTGCGCCGCTTTAAGTCCGTTAAAATAGTCTTTGGCGGTTATTCTGCCGTTCGTGAACTCTTCGAACGGACTGGTGACGGAACGCGTGCCTACCAATCCCTTCCACACCCAGTTGCTTTCGGAAAAATCCGAAGAATGATTGATGAAATACTTCGAAGACGAATACGGATAAACTATGTCTGAATTTTTCTTCATTGCGATAACGGATTTTCCGTAATAGGTAGCCGTCTCTTCGTCTTCCTTCGAAATGACGTAGGTCAGCGAACGGGTAACCGACGTCGTCGCCGTGAATTTGCTGAGTTGCGCGTCCGTGTGCAGAAACTGAAGGAATTTTTTCGAAACTTCGAGTTTCGCGCCGCTTGTTCCGCCGCTTATGAAACAATAAGACGTGTTGAGCGAGAATAACGTCTGTTTATGGCTTCCGCCGCTCGCGGCGACTTCGTCCGTCATGGGAATCGGCATAAACGCGTATCTTCCCGTCGCTTTGGTGATTCCCGTCACCCTTCCCGCGTTATCGAAGTGTCCGAAAATATCCGCTTCGTTTTCCCACCAGATACCGTCAATCAGAATCGCTCCTTTGTCCGTCGCCTTATCGCCGGCGATAAAATTGAATTGCGCCTGCGAATAACCCGCGCCGACCTCCGTATAATTTCCGGAGTTGCCGCAAACGACTTCCTCGAGGAATTTCAGAGCGTAATATTTCCCGGGTTGAGCCTGCAAATCGTTAAAATTGCTTTCGTCTACGGTTTGCGTTCCGATAACCGGAACGTCTCCGTTAAAAGAAGTGATTACGTCCGTCGTTCCGCTTACGGAATAGTTGACGTTCATCTTCTCTTTTCCCTCGTAATCCGACCAGAAACTGATCACGGCGCGGTTGGGATATTTGTCTTTAACGTCCTGACCGTAAAGGAAAGGAGTTATTTCGCTGTTATTCCTGATGCGCTCGACGAGTTTTTTGAATTGCGAATAGGTCTGCGGCAAACCGTCGTCGTAATTTCCCGGGACGCCGTCTATACCTTTAGATTTGGTTCCGCCTGCCGATATGAAATTGCCGTCCTCGCCGAAATACCAGCCGTTTGCCTCGAACATATCCACGTTATAAATAAAGCCGTAAATACCGTCGTAAAACGGAATCGCGTAATACTTTCCGTCTTTTGCCGTCAAATAACTTTTCATGGACTCGTCCAGTTTATCCGCTACGGATTGACTCTCGCCGTATTCGGTCAGATTTTCGGTTACGGCGTCCGTAATGTCGGCAAACTTTCCTTTATTCACGTAGTCCGTAAAGTAATCTACGTTTTCCGTCAGATACAGATTTTTGTCGAGATTTTTGCTTTTAAGCATATCGCCGCCTTCGCATTTGGAAACGGTAATCGAAACGCCCGTTTTTCCGTCTTCGAAAGAAGTATCCGCATATCTGGCTTCGAATTCTTTCGCAGCCGTTTTGAGCCAGTCCGTTCCGATACCGCCGTCATAGGTCGCCACGCTGATGCTCGTCTTGCCTTCCGCTTCCGACGACTTGCCGGTGTCGGGAGTTCCGCCGCACGCCGTTGACGCAACGACGACCGACACAAGCAACGCCGATGCCGCTATTCTTTTTCTGAAACCGTTTTTGATTTTCATTTTATTTCCCTCCGGAAAATTTTTAATTATTTGAATCTGTAATTATATTTAACAGTTCGTTAAAACCGTTTACGACCGCAAAGCATTCGCTTATTAAGCCGCTTTGTTTAAGATTACCGTCGGCAAAGCCGACCACGTTGAAGCCTGCGGTACGGCCCGAAATCAATCCCGCGGAAGAATCTTCCACCA
>CAVJNC010000050.1:0-14202 GCA_963650905.1 Subdoligranulum sp. APC924/74 | reverse complement strand
GATCAAACGGACGTATCGGCATACAAGATAAAAAGCATAAAAATAAAATCTTGCGTGTTTATCGACGTAATACCCGAGGACGAAGCGGAACGTGAAGAATGGCTTAAAACGGTAAAAGTGGGCGACGTGCTTACGTTCAAATACGTTTACACCAAGCAGGAAACGATAACCCACCGCGTCGTGAAAATAGAAGAAAAAGAGACGGGCGGCTACGTGATAACCCTGGAGGGCGACAACAAAGCGGATAAAAACACCGTCGGGCAACAGACGATCGACACCTCGCAACGGGATAGCGCCAATTATATAATAGGTCGCGTGACGGGGCAGAGTTATCTGCTCGGCTTGCTCGTTTATTCGTTCAAGCAGCCCGCGGGGATAATCTGTTTCATTCTCGTGCCGTGCACGGCGATGATAATTTTTCAGGCTATGCGGATAGTGAAGGTCGTGAACGCGGAAAAACAGGAAAAAGCGGACGCCGAAAATGCAAGCCGCGCAAGCGAAATAGAAGAACTCAAACGTCAACTTGCGGCTTTGCAACAGGTAAACCGGTCGTCGACCGAACAAGCCGGACCGCAAACCGAAGAAAAAACCGAAATAAAAACCGAAACGTCGGGCAAAGCCGACGATTAAAGATAAGTCAAGGAGGAAACCTTTATGTACGTACTCATAATCATGTTTATAGCGGTCGTTCTGGTGATAGGCATATTCTGCGTAACTGTCGTATGCCGCGACATCGTGATCGAATCGCGCGAACGAAGACAACAAGAATCCGAACGAAAAATCGCCGCGAAGCCCGAACCGCAGACTATCGCAAAGCCCGAACCGCAGACTGCCGCGAAATCCGAACCGCAAGCGGCGGAAACGCAATCGGTCGCGCAGGAACGGCAAATTGTTTTGCCAGTAGCGGAGCCGGTCGCGCCGGAACAAAACGCTGTTCCACCTGTAACCGAGCCGGTCGCGCCGGAACAAAATGCTGTTCCGCCCGTAACCGAGCCGATTGAGCAGAAATGCGAACAGGCGGAAAAAGCCGACGAAAAAGAACCGCCCGAGCCTGCCGAAAACGTCGCCGCGGTCGCGGAAAACCCGAACGAAAAAGCCGACGAAAAAGAGAAAGTCGCGGTTGTAGCGATATCGGAAAAATTCGACGAAAAAGCCGACGATAAAGCAGACGATAAAGCCGACGAAAAGTCCGACGAAAAAGCGAAAATCGTTATCCCCGTAACCGACGGAACGCTCGGCGAAGAGTTTGTCGCCCTTTCGTCCGCGCTCAAATGCTATTACGAGGGGATTTTAAGCCGTGCCGATACCGCGGGCGATGAAAAACGCGTCGGAAACGCGAATTTCAAGGATTACGAAATAGGCAAAAATCGTCTCGTTACTCTGGAAGTGAAGAACGGCGGGATCGTAAGCGAACTAAGCATAACCATGTTCGCTTCTAAAGCCGCGGACGGCGTAAAACAGAAGCGGATAGTAAGCCCCGAGGCGATTAAAGCGGCTATAGCGGGGTTATCCGCCAAGGAAAACAACGCGAACAAACCGCAATCGGTGAAGAATTAATCGCCGTTAATTCTCTTCCCGAAAGGGAGCGCGGCAGGCAAAACGACCAAAGCAACCAATACAGGCAAAACGCCCAAAATAACCGAAACAACCAATACGGGCAAAACAACAAAAACAGCCAAAACAATCAAAACAGGCAAACAATTAAATCGATATCAAATCGTTTCCGAAAGGAGACCTGATGATAAATATTTGAAAGGAGGTAGGCAAATGGGAAAAAGCAGAGTCAGAACGTTGCTTCTGGCGGGGCTTACGATAATGCTGTGCGCGGCTATGCTCGTTGGCGGAACTTTCGCTTTGTGGAGCAAAACCGTTCCGGTAACGAACCATCTCGTCGCGGGGAAACTGGACCTGAAACTCGAGCGGATCGCTTTGAGAAAAACGTCGCTGAATAACGAAACGGGCTATATGGACAAAGACGCGGACGTGCAGACCGACGAAGACGATCCCGTGGACCTGACAAAGGGTTCCGGCGTTAACGTGTTCGGCATAGAAGACGGCGAACTCGTAGTCCCCACTTCGTGCTATGAGGCGACTTTGAAACTCACGAACAACGGCAGCGTCGCGTTTAAGTACGATATAATAATCGAACTTAAAACCGAACACGGCACCGTCGCGGAGATCACCGAGTTGGCGAAACAACTCAAAGTCTCGATAGACGAAGACGCAGGCGACGACGTCGGCTTTGTAGACAAAGGCTATCTGTCAACGTTCATAAGGACCGAAAGCGCGGAAAGCGAGGCGATCGTCGGCGGAAAAGTCGTTATTTCGAGTTACGTCGCGAAGGGCGAAAACGCATCGAAGTCGTTTAAGGTCAGAATCGAGTTCGCGAACGACGCGGACGAAGGCGTGACGGGAATCGTCAATAACGACGCCATGGAGCAGGAAGCGAGTTTCGATCTGATAGTCGAAGCAGTTCAGTTGACGAGCGATCCCGCGTTAAACGGCGATTGAATCGCTCAGAAAAATCATTTTGAAAACAAGTAAAAATCTGAAAAGTAAAAATTCAACAAGGAGAAAAATTTTATGACAAAATCAGCAAAAAGAAGCATAATCGTTTCCGCCGTTCTGGCGATAATTGTGTGCGTCAGCATTGTCGCGGGCGCGACTTTCGCTCTTTTCACAAGCGAAAGCAAAGTGAACATTGCCGTCACCAGCGGTAAGGTCGACGTGGTTGCTTCGATAAGCGACTTCGAGACAAAATCGCCCGAGAAAATAACGTCCGAAGGCGAGGTCGTCGACGAATCTTACGCAAGCGGTTTCACCAACGGCGGAGAAGGAACGCAGAGCGGTAACGAAATAACGCTTAAAAACATTACCCCCGGCGACAAAGCGATATTCAACATTACCGTAAAAAACAATAGTACCGTTAAAGTTAAGTACAGGACAAAAATCTTATTAACCGCAGACGACGGTTTATACGGCGCGCTTAATATGAAAATAGGCTCTTACACCGGCACGGCGATAACCAAGTGGGAAGATTTGGCCGTCGGCAACGACGGCACGACGCTTCCTTGCGAAATAGAACTTCCGACTACCGCGGGCAACTACTATCAGGGTAAAACCGTTAAATTTTCCGTAATCGTGGAAGCGGTACAGAGCAACACGGAAACCAAGGACGCGATAACTGCGGCGGAACTTAAAACGAAATACGGCGACGACGGACTCAGTATGCCCAAGGGGCTTAATTTGAGCGTCACTAAACAGGACGGCGTAATAATCACGCTTAACGACGAAGAAGCGTTTGTGTATTTCACGCAGGTGTTTGACAGAGTAAAGGCTCGGGCGGCAAGAGAAACCGCGCTGACAAACGGCACTTTAACCAAGTATGAAGGTGAAGTAGACAATTATCATAATATCTGGTATTATCTTACCTATAAAGTGAAACTGAATTGCAACGTGGATTTGCAGAACCAGATAGTCAAGCCGTTTACCACATATAATAGTTTTGACGGTCAGAATAACGCCATAAAGAACGCGTGGGTTTACGGCGACGGCAACGTCGGCTTCTTCGGCGCAGCAGCCGTTACCAAAGTTACGCTTGATAACATCCACGTGATTGCCAACGGCAAGGACGCCGCCGGTATCGTTTCCGGCTTTAACAATGGAACCATCACATACGTTACGGTGAAAAACAGTTCGGTTGTCGGCGGCAAATTCGCCGGCGCGATCGTCGGAAACTGCTACGCGGATATCAATAACTGTGCCGTTGAAAACTGTAGCGTCACCGGTCAGTACAAAGTCGGCGGTCTCGCGGGCTACGTTTGCAGCGAGGGTACGCGGAAAATCCAGAACAACACTTTGAAAAATGTTACGATCAAAGGCGATAATCTGTGGTCCGGCAAGAAGGATTTCGTTATCGGTAAGGTTGTGGGTAACTGGAATTCTCTCTCCAGTGGCGACGTGTGTAAAGATAACACGCTCACCAACGTAACGGGAGCGACTGATAACATCGGCGAATTGGAGGGATCCGTCGGAGTCGTCGATCAGGGAGATTGATAAACGTGAAAATCTTACGTTTTAGGTTTTCCCTACGCCAAATCCGACGTTTTGAATTCTTTACGCCATAATAAGACGTTTATTTTCATCTCTCTGTCTGCGGGCGGGAAAAGATGAACGCGGTTTTCTTCTTTACCTTTGGGCAGAGAAAGGGAAGCGTGGTTTTCTTCTCTCTGCCAGCGGGCGGGAACAGATAAACGACGGCGGATTTTCGCATAATGCGAAGCGGCGGGGTGCAAAATTGCACCCCGCCGCTTCTTGCCATAAAATAAAACGAACGCAGATATTCTTCCGCGTTCGTTTTATTTTCCTCTGTCAATGACGAACAAAAAGGAGCGTCTTTTTAAGCCGAAAAGGGGGCAGACGTCCACGGGGATTTGAATCAAAGTATAAACTTAAATAAATTATAGTTTATTTTTATTTAATAATAGATTGTATCAAAGGTACGTTATTAGCTATCGTGTCGGAAGGGATTGCATATCCTATGCCTAAATTTATATTTTTTTGCATTTCTCTAAGCATTTGTTGAATGGTTTCAATAGCATCGATTCCTTCCATGCTTATTTTTATTTTTGGTTGAGTTTGCTCGACATTTTCTAAAGAATTTGAAAGCTTGCCTAATTTTAAATTAATTATGCCGATAATTTCACCATTTACGTTAAACAACGGACCTCCGGAATTTCCATTATTTATTGATGTATCAAGTTTTATTAATCCATGTTCAAAAGCCGCAATATTGCCTGATGTTAGTGTTTTTTCGCTGTCGGACAGCATTTGTTGAAATTGTCTGCGATTATCGTTCGTTCCCGACATAGCGCGGTCTATGTATTCTTGTAAAATAATAAGCCCGTTTTGTTTTGCATAGTCGTAGCACACACGAAGTTGACCTTCTATTGACTGCTCGGTTTGTCTTTCGCTCGAATAGCGAGCGTAGATGATTGCTTTCTTCATAAATTTCTTACCTCCTGCGAATACGTTAGCATACGAAATCGGCAATTACCAGAACATCGGCGTGACGAAAATGTACCAATTTATGACTTCGGCGTAGCCGCAACGCAACCTCGGCGTAACGACATTGTAACCGCCGAGTAACCTTGAAGTGACATGACTTTTGTTTGCATAGGGTTTCTCCTTTGAGTGGATTTGTCTTTCGACAAGGACTCTCCACGCAAGACCGACGAAGCAGTCAAGGAACAAGAAAAAATTACTGCCGTAAAGGTTCTTCGCTTCCGTATTTTAAGCGGTAGTTTTTTCCCTTGACGGCAAGGCGGTTTTGCGTAAACTTGCCAAGGCGAAAGAAACCCGAGGTTACATCGCTGCTACATAACATCACATCGGGATTACAATGCGGCTACGCAAGATTACATTTTCGTCACAAATCGGTCACGCCGATGTTCTGGCTTTTCGCTGTTTTCGGTTGTATCCTATTTACGCACAAAGGTTACAAGGAGCAACCACCCATGAAAACAGAGTATAAAATTACAACGATAGGCACGCCGAGCATCGACAATCTTTCCGATACCGAAAAGAAAATCTTTTATTCCACGCTGTTGGAAGCGATAACGGACTATTACAAGAGAGAGTCCGCTGTAAAGAATAGTGTTCTGCCGGCAAAGCGGAATAATGACGATTCGTAACAAGCGGGCGTAACGCCGCTTTTGTATTACGAAAAATACCCGATAAAAATCCGTAACACTTCGTTTTGCGCACGAAAAAAGGCGAAGAGTCGCCAAGCGGTTTAGCGGCGGCTTCGCTTTTCGTCGCAACCTAAGTTGCGTTTGTGGGTTTGTTTCGTTCAAAGCGTGTGTGCTTGTCTCGGCGGAGCGAAGCTCCGACGACTTGTCTCAAGACGGTTGGACATAACAAGCAAGCCGTTCAAAAATATATACAAAACCAAGAAAAAGAATATATGATTAGTAATCAGATAGGTATGGTAGAGTACTACGATCCATTTGCAGAATGGATTGGACAATACACAAAAAATAAAAAAGATAACGGCCTGCTTGATGCGGTAGGCGAGCCAAGATAGTGCTTAAGCACTTGCCGTTATCATCCCCTTTAGGGGTTAAGTCAAAGCCACCGCTTTAGTGGTGGATGGTTACTATATGAAGAAGTTTATACCCTCGTGGTGGATTTTGCCTTGCAAACGATTTCCGTTTTCAAAACCGTCGACTTAAGCGCGTCGTCTTTAAGACTATCGAATTTCCCGTAATGAAATTTGTAAATAGCGTTTTTTATTCCGAACAGGTCGCAGTCGGCAATCTGAAGTTTGCGGTAAAGTTTTTCGAGCGTTCCGGCGATTTTCTTTTCTGTCGCCCTGAGAATCTCCTCGGGCGCTTCCGCCGCGGGAAACAATTCGGAAACGGGCAGGTCGGCATTCGCGCTCACGACGCGGCATTGCAGTTCGAGTTTGATTTCGTAAGTCGGCTTGCCGTTCTCGAACTTAAACGCGTATTTTTTGCTCGTTTCGTCAATCTCAACCAAAACCGGCGTTTTTTGTCCGTTGATTTCGGCTTCATCAAGTTTAATAAACGTGTCTATAGAGTCTTTATTCCGCAAATTGAAGAGCAGAGTTTCTTCCGCGGTAAGCATACAAACCGCCTCGCCGTGAGAAAAACAAAGCGCGGACGACGCGTCGTAAACGTCGCTTTTGTCTCCCGATTCGCCAGATTCGTCCGAATTTCCGCCCCCGCCGCTTTCGTCGGAACCGCCTGAGCCGCCGCTTCCTTCCGAATCTCCGCCCGAGCCGCCCGAACCGCCTTGCGACGCATTCTGCGAATCTCCCGATTCGATAGCCTTAACGAACGGCAGATATCCGCCCGACGATTTAGAGTAATAGCCGTCGGCGAAGTTTTTTACGTTGATATTCGCGATTCTGTCGAGTTTGGCATAGTCCTGTTCGAGAATTTTCTGCAACGCGAACGACGAAACGGAATCGAGCGGAGTGTTTGAAAGGAGCAGTTTTTTAGCCGTACCCTCGCAGGCGCAGAGCGCGGCGGAATCCGGAATTCTGTCCGTCCTTATAAAGTAATTCAGTATCTTCATAACGTTACCCGAAAGGGCGTTTTCGCCGAGAACGATAAGATTGCAGAACGAGAAAAGGGGATACCAACCGGTGTTCACGGCGATTTTGTCGATCGCCTCGCCGATAGTCCTGCCCTTTGCCGAAATAATCGATTCGCTGTTCGAGGAACTGCCCGCGGAGGCTTGCGGAATGGCGATTTGCGTTGAAATTTCGTAATTCTCGTTCTCGTCCACGTCTATTCCGAACGCTACGATGATCGCGGTGTGTTCTATGTCGATAAGCCCGAAGTCGTGCGTGAAGAAAAGAAGCATCGAAAACGCTATCAATATCGGCAGAAAATAAGTCCTTAAAAAGCGCATGAGTTCTCCTTTCGTCCTTTTTCGTCGTTTATGGTTGTCTTGCCGTTGCTTTTTAACGCCTTTCCGTCGGTGTCATGCCCGTTTTTGCCGTCTTTGAAGCAGAACCCGACGAGCGGAATAAGCGTGAAAAACGCGAAAACGGGGATGAGATAATTCTGGAAAAAAGACCTGATAATGAAATAATAATCCTCGGTCAGAACGATGATCGCCGCCATAAATCCGTTGATTATCAGGCAGGGGATTATCCTGTGCTTAAAACGGAACGTTTTCTCGAGGCAGACCGTGGAAAACATCAGCGGCAGGCAGCACCCGAACAGGCAGGAAAAAATTATCGAGCAAACGGCGATATAATCGATTCTGCCGATATTGGAAACGGAAACGCTGTATTTACCCATTTTTATCGGCGAAAAGAACTGCCTTTCGGTGAGCGTTCCGAACTCGCTTTGAAGTATGGCCATATAAACAATCGTAATCAGAGTCATTCCGAGGTATGAAAAAACTATCTTTTTCGTCTGATTTTTCTCAGGTTTGAAATGCCCGAGGCAAAAAAGCAGATAGGGGCTGTCGAAAAACCATATCGAAGCGTTCAGGCTGGCTTCCGCGATTTTCCCGAGCGGTACGTCGAATATCGGCAAAAGATTCGTCACGTCCGCCGCGGATATCGAAAGGGCGGCTATCACGATTATGCCCGAAACGGTGAACCATATGGCGACGTCCGCCGTCCGCCCCGCGCCCCGAAGTCCTTTATAAGACATAAAAGCCGAAAAGAGAAAGACGGGCAGAAAAATCCACAGCGCGGGCGTGGTTTCGTAAAGGGCAATTTCGATGAAATTCCGATGCTCGATGAGAGGCAGATAGGCTTTGAACAAAAAGAATAGCCCGAAAGCCGCCGAAAATATTGTTTTTCCGACATTTCCGAATTTATTTTCTGCTATTTCGAAGACGGTCTGCCCCTCGAATTTTTTTGCGAGCATACATATCGCGAAGACCATTGCAAGGTCGGGCGCGAAGTTTATCGCCGCCGAAATCCACAGGTCCTCCGCGGCGTATTTCGCCGCCAATGCGGGCATCGTGATAAGTTTAACGGGCAATACGAACGCTAAAAACAAAAAGCAGATCTGCCGCGCGTAAAGTTTGTCGTTACTCATAAATTTTCTCCGTTTATTTCAGTTTTTGCCGTATTTTGTTCTTCGAGCCGAGCGAGGCGGGGCGGTTGGTCATTCCGATTACGTTATTCATATAAAGTCCGTCCTGAAAATCGTTTAAAAGAACGGGTGAATACGGAGCGAGATAAGGCGCGCCGTAATTGTCGGCGGAAGCGAGATATAAAATGATAAAAGCCGTAAGCGCGATAAGCCCGTAGCCGCCGAGCGAACCGGCAACAAGCAGATAAACGAACCGCAGAACGGACGTGGTTTCCACGATTTCGGGTATGGCGTAAATGCTTATGCCGGAAAGAGCCATTATAAGAATGGCTGGCGTGGAAACGATTCCGGCGTTAACTGCGGTTTCGCCGAGAACGAGCGCGCCTACGACCGCGAGAGCCATACCGACGTATTTCGGCATTCTCACGCTCGTTTCGTTCAACAGTTCGAAAATCAGCAGAACAAAGAACATTTCGAGGCTCGGCGAAAAGGGGATTTCTTTTATGCCGTTGACTATCGTCAGCAGAAAGTTCAGCGGAATAATCTGCAGGTGAAAAAGTTGCGCCGAAACGAAAACCGCGGGCAGAAAAATCGAAAAAAGAATCGCGATTACGCGCAGCGACCTCACGAGATTTGCGCGGTACTGCGAAACGTAATAATCTTCGGCGGCCTGAAAATCTTCGATGAGAAGATAGGGGAGCGTGAGCGCGAACGGCGAGCCGTCCACGATTATGCCGACGCGACCTTCGAGCATTCTTTCGATTAAAACGTCGGGGCGTTCCGTCGAGCCGACTTGCTTGAAAAGCGAGGTCTTTCTTTCGCTTAAAAGTTTCGCCACGTAAGAACTGTCGGGAATTCCGTCGATGTTGATCGCTTCGATTTTTTCTCTTATTTTTTTAACGATATCCGGTCTTGCGATCCCGTCGATGAAGACGAGGGCGACGGACGTTTTCGTGTATTTGCCCTTTTCGAACGTTTCTATTTTCACGTCGGGAGATTTCAGATACCTTCTCACGAGGCTGAGATTGGATTTTATGCTTTCGGTAAAACCGTTTCTCGGGCCTCTCACCGCAAGCCCCGTGGGCGGCTCGGATATCGCTCTCACTTCGAATTTTTTGAGGTCCACGGTTATGCATTTCTTTTTCCCGTCGATAAAAATCGCGGCGTTTCCGCCCAGAATTTCGTTCGCCGCGTCCGAAATTTTGTCTTTCGTCTTAACGTTGGCGAGCGTAATCGTTTTCGAAAGGCTCGTCGCGCTCTTTTTCGGGTTGCTTTTCGTAAGCGGAGCGATTACTTCAAGCCCTAAAAGTTCCTTGTCCGTTATCGAATCCACGTATACGCAAAAAGCCGCCGCGTCGCCTATTTCGAAGTCGAAAAAAATCACGTCGTCGCTGCCGAGAATTGCTTTCATCGCCTTTTTGTTGTAAACGATATCGCTTTTTATATTCATATTTCAAGTATCTCTTTTTCTGCGGTTATTATGTAAAATTTATATAAACGTTCGCTTTATTTTTTGCGAACGTTTTTACTATTGACTTTGCTTCGGTGAAGTGGTATAAATAGGTTGATTTAACGGATTTGCGGATTTAACGGAGGCAAAAATGGAATTCAAAGAAATATTGTCGCATTTTGAAATAAACGGTAAATTTGTTTCCTGCGAACCTTACGGGAGCGGGCTTATCAACAGAACTTACGTCGCCGTGTTCGACGAAAACGGAAAAAGAGTAAGATATATCGTCCAGAGAATAAATTCCAATCTGTTCACCAACGTGGACGGGCTTATGAACAACATTAAACTCGTTACGGAGTTCAACAGAGCGGAGATTATCAAGCGCGGCGGAAACCCCGACAGAGAGAGTCTGACGCTCGTTTACGCGACGGACGGCAAGCCTTATTATAAAGCCGCCGAGAACGAATATTACAGGGTTTATATCTTTATCGAGGGGGCGAAAGGTTACGACGTCGTCGAAAAGCCCGAGCATTTTTACGAGAGCGCGGTTGCATTCGGCAAGTTCGCCATGCTTCTCGACAGATTCGACAGTACTCAACTTTTCGAGGTTCTTCCGAACTTTCATAACACCGTGAAGAGGTTTGAAAACTTTAAAAAATCGCTTGCAAAAGACGCGTTCGACAGAGCGAAGGACGTTAAGCCGGAAATAGATTTCGCTCTTGCCCGCGAGGGGATAACGAACAAAATCGTCGACCTTTTAAACAGCGGCGATATGCCCGCGAGGGTAACGCATAACGACACGAAACTAAACAACGTGCTTATCGACACCGCGACCGACAAAGCCGTATGCGTTATCGACCTCGACACGATGATGCCGGGCAGTATCTGTTACGACTTCGGCGATTCGATAAGGTTCGGTTGCAACCCCTGCCTCGAAGATACGCCAGAAACCGAAAAAGTCGTCTTCAACATGCCCCTTTTCGAAACGTATTCGAAGGGCTATCTCAGTGTGTTCGGCGATACGATAACGGATATCGAACGCGAAAATCTTCCGCTCGGCGCGATTATGATGACTTACGAATGCGGAATAAGATTTTTAACGGACTATCTCGACGGCGACGTTTATTTCCGCCACACAAGAGAAAAGCAGAATATCGACAGAACGAGAACGCAATTCAAACTCGTTTCCGATATGGAAAAGAGAATTGACGAAATGCTTAAAATCGTAAAGAAATAATTACAGGGCAAACCGAAAAGGTTTGCCTTTATTTTGCCGTTTTTGATAATAAACCCGTCTATAAGTCGATTAAACGGCGTTTTTTAATGTGAATAGGCTGTTTGCGCGCCGAGCGGGACAGTCCGCGGCATATTTGAAAATTTAAAGAAAAATCGGCTGAGCCGCGTAAAATTCTTGACCGGAAACGCTCTGCGGGTGTAATAATAAAGGTGTAATTATATATTATATAGGTGTAAATATATAAATATAATTATATTGAAATAACACAAGAGGTAAAAGCCCTATGTACGAAATTTTAAGCAGGATAAACGGGCCGGAAGACGTGAAGAAACTCTCGCTCGGCGAACTCGAAACGCTTTCGGAAGAAATCAGAGAGGCTCTTTTCAATCGACTTACCAAAATCGGCGGGCATTTTGCCCCTAATTTCGGGATAGTTGAAGCGGAGATCGCGATGCATTACGTGTTTTCTTCGCCAAAGGATAAATTTGTTTTCGACGTGTCGCATCAGAGTTACACCCATAAAATTCTCACGGGGAGAAAGGCGGGCTATATCGACGACGCGAGATTTTTGGAAGATTCGGGTTATACGAACCCCGCCGAAAGCGAACACGATTTGTTTAACGTGGGGCATACTTCCACCTCGATTTCTCTTGCCACGGGGCTTTGCAAGGCGCGCGACGTTCTGAAAGAAAAGTGGAACGTCGTCGCTCTCATCGGCGACGGTTCGCTCTCCGGCGGCGAGGCTCTCGAGGGGCTTAACGTCGCGGGTTCGGAAATAAAGTCTAATCTCATAATCATCGTCAACGACAATCAGCAGTCGATTTCCGAAACGCACGGCGGACTTTATAAAAATCTCGAGGAACTGGGAAACAGCGACGGAAAATCGGAGCATAATATTTTCAAAGATTTCGGACTCGATTATGTTTACGAAAAGAACGGCAACGATATCGGCTCGCTTATCGAGGTTTTCAAAAAGGTAAAGGATATCGATCATCCCGTGGTCGTGCATATCAACACGCTCAAAGGCAAAGGCTACGAACGCGCCGTCGAGAATAAAGAGGCGTGGCACTGGACTGTTCCTTTTAACAGAGAAACGGGCGAAAAACTCATTGCCGGCGGCAGAAATTACGTTTCGGTCGCGCGCGAATATATCTTGGAAAAAGCCGAAAAGGACGATAAATTCGTCGTCGTCACGCCTAATATGCCCATGTCCATGGGGCTTTCTCCGGCGGACAGAGCGAAACTCGGAAAGCAGTTCGTCGACGTCGGCATTGCGGAAGAGCAGGCGGTCGCGATGGCTTCGGGAATGGCTAAGGGCGGAGTCAAGCCGCTCGTCGTTACCAACGCGACGTTTATGCAGAGAGCCTACGACCAGATTTCTCACGACGTTTGCATTAACGGCAATCACGTCGCGATTCTTCTCAATTATTCCGCTTTCGACGGGCTTACTGACGTAACCCACCTCGGAATATTCGTCCTGCCGATTTTCACGAACATTCCCGATTTAACGGTTCTTTCGCCCACGACGGAAAGGGAGTTTACGGGTATGCTCGATTGGGCTTTGGACGTCCGTACCGGCGCGTCGGTAATTCTCATCCCCGGCGGGGAAATTCTTAACAGAACGGGCGTCGACGGTTTCGACGGAGCGATGAAATACAAAATCGAGCAGAGCGGCGAAAAAGTAGCGATAATCGCGCTCGGCGATTTTTATCAAAAGGGCGAAAGCCTTGCCGCGGCGATTGAAGCGAAACTCGGTTTCAAACCTACGCTTATCAATCCGCGCGTCGCTTCGCTTATCGATAAGGAAACTCTGGACGGATTGAAGAAAAATCACAAGGTGGCCGTAACTCTCGAGGACGGAGTTTTAAACGGAGGGTTCGGCGAAAAAATCGCCGCGTATCTCGGCGACAGCGATCTGAAAGTTAAAAACTACGGCTTGAATAAGGTGTTTTACGACAGGTATAACCCTGCCGAACTTTTAAAAGAACTCGGCATCACGAACGAAAACATGATAGCCGACATCGAAAAACACTTATAAAAAGACAAAAATAAAGACGGGCTTCGGCTCGTCTTTTGTTGTGCGTAAAATTTGTTGTTTAACGCAATTATACGTCGATAATCGGCTTATAGACCGACTTTATCGATAAAATACATGTTTGCTTTATAAAATCAAAGCGTAGATTTTTGCGAAAATTCCGACTTTCCGAACGTACTTTTTCGTCTCAGGGAAAGAAATATCCTCTTCGTTAAGGCTTCTTTTAACGCGGTTTTTCCATAGTTTCACGTTTCCTTCGCCGGCGTTGTATGCGGCGAGAATTTCCGTGGCGTTATCGAATTTTTCGGCGAGATACGCAAGGTAAAAACAGCCGATTTCAATGTTGTCCGCGGGGCTTGTCAAATCGAATTTTCTTCCCGAAAAGAACTCTTTGCTCACGTATTCCGCCGTTTCGGGCATAATCTGCATAAGCCCGACCGCGCCTTTACTGGATATTTTGTCTTTATCGAACCCGCTTTCGGCTTTTATTACGGCGAAAACGAGCGTTTCGTCGAGGTTGTACCGCGCGGCGGATTCCCTAACGTTTTCCGCGTATTTCAAAGGAAACCGCAACTTTACGAAAGCGCAGGCGGCGAAAACGGCGGATATCAGAATAAATAAAAGCACGTAAAATTTTTTCATATCGTCGCGATAAATCGGTTATAATTTCCGGCGGCCGAAACGCCGCGAAACGTCATGTTGCAATTTCCGGCGACCGACGGTCGCGGTACGCCCGTAATACAAAACGCCGCAAAACACCGGTAATACAAAACGCCGCGAAACGCCGGTAATATAAAGCGTTGCGAAACGCTCATAGCATATCGGTAATATTTTGAAATTCCTTAATTGTAAAGGTAACGTCCATATATAGAAAGGAAAAGTAAGGTAGTCGAAG
>CAVJNC010000049.1:0-14751 GCA_963650905.1 Subdoligranulum sp. APC924/74 | reverse complement strand
GTTGAGAACCTTTGCGGAACTGACGCCTTTGGGTTTGTAAATATTTAAAAATCCGTTCATTTTCTCTCGGTATAAAATTCTTACCCCGTCAAAGAGCGTCGGAAACGGCTTTGACGATTTTATCTTTCACGTCCTCGTAAAATCCGCAGATCATACAACCGCTCGCGAGAATATGCCCGCCTCCGCCGAAAACGGAAGCGACCTCGTTGACGTTTGCTTTTCCTTTGCTTCTTAAACTTATTTTATAGCAGTTGTTCTTCGCTTCCATAATCGAAACGGCGACTTCCACGCCGCGGACGGAAAGCGGAAAATCGATAAAGCCCTCCGTCTCTTCCCGTTTCGCGCCCGTCTGTCCGAAATCGTCCGCCAGAACGGAAATAATCGCGAGTTTTCCGTCAAGGAAAAATCTCATTTTGGAAATCACCCTCGCGAAAAGCAAAGCCCTTTCCTTGGTCTGATCCTTGAACATACGATACGTAATATCGTGAATTCTCGCGCCCGCGGCTACGAGTTTCGACGACACGAGAAGCGTGTTTTCCGTGACGTTGCTATGGACGAAATCGCCCGTGTCGGTAATTATTCCCAAAATAAGATAATCGGCTGTTTCGCTCGTTATCTCCGCGCCGAGGCAATGCAGAAATTCGTAAATAATCTCGCAGCAAGCCGCCTCGTCTTTGACGAAATTATATTTTGCGTAACGGGAATTGGAAACGTGATGGTCTATATTGAAAAGATTTGCGTTTTTCTCATAAAGTTGATAACCGTCGCCGAACATGCTTTCCACCGAAACGTCGACGGAAACGTGCGCGGCGTATTTCTTATGAATTTCCGACGGCTTTTTTATCGTTTTAAAAGCGGGAAAAATATCGTATTTTTCGGGAATATCCGAAGCGCATACGACGTCCGCCTCCATTCCGAGGTTAATAAGCGCGGTCTTTAATGCCATCGCAGAACCAAGCGTATCTCCGTCCGGTCTTGCATGAGAGAAAATGAGCGCGCTGTTGAATTTTTTTAATTCGTCTGCAATTTCTTTAAGCGTCATTTCGGTTGTCCTTAATCTCGCCGTTATCGGTTTTCGCTTCGTCGTCCGGAGACGTTACGTAAGTGAGCGTGCTGAGAATTTTATCGATTTTGTTGCCGTAATCCGTGGAATTATCCGTGACGAAATGAAGTTCCGGCACCGTCCTTATATGCATCGTTTTGCTAAGTTCCGTCCTTACCGCTTTTGCGGACGCGCAAATCGCCTCGAACGTCGCCGCGGACTTCGCTTTGTCCGTCGAAAAGACCGAGACGAAAACCTTGGCGTGCTTCAGGTCGTTCGTTACGTCGACTTCCGAAATGCTGAACATCTCGGAAATGGCCGGATTTTTTATCTTATTTTTCAGGATCGAATAGATTTCTTTCTGAAATTCGCTGTTCAATCTTTTTTCTCTTTTTTCTTTCATGTTACCTCTCTTCAAAAAATGCCGACATATTCAATGCCGGCAAATTCGATTGTTTTATACTACGGGTTTGACTTCTATGAGATAACTCTCGATAAAATCTCCGATCTGAATATCGTTGAAATTCTCGATAGAAATACCGCATTCGAAGCCCTGAGAAACCTCTTTCACGTCGTCCTTGAAACGTTTGAGTTGATTTACGTTTCCTTCGCAGATCATAACGTCGTTTCTGTAAATACGAAGTTTACCGTTTCTTATGATCTTGCCTTCGGTCACGTAACAACCCGCAACCATTCCGACGCCCGTGATTCTGAACGTCTGACGGACTTCCGCTTTACCCATGTAAATTTCCTGAGTTTTCGGCGCGATAAGACCTTTCATCGCGTTCTTTACGTCGTCGATAGCCTCGTAAATTATCCTGTAAAGCCTTACGTCCACCTTGCTTCTCTCCGCCAGAGTTCTGGCGTTGGAATCGGGACGAACGTTGAATCCGATAACGATCGCGTTGGAAGAATCGGCGAGCATAACGTCCGTTTCGTTGATCGCGCCGACGGCGGCGTGGATTACGTTGACTTTAACCTCTTCGTTCGAAAGTTCGAGAAGGGATTGCTTCACCGCTTCCACGGAGCCCTGAACGTCCGCTTTGATAAGGATGTTCAACGCTTTGAGGTTGCCGTCGCTGATCTTGGAGAACAAATCGTCGAGAGTGATCTTCTGAGACTGTTTTATCATCTCTTCTCTCTCTTTGTTTCTTCTTTCCTGAGCGACGAGTTTGGAAAGTTTATCCTGTTCGACGGCGTAAATGGAATCGCCCGCATTCGGAACTTCTTCCAGACCGAGAATGGAAACCGCCATGGACGGCCCCGCCTCTTTGACGTTTCTGCCTTTGTCGTCGATCATCGCTCTCACTCTGCCTGTAATCGTCCCCGCGACGAGATTATCTCCCGTGCGAAGCGTTCCGTTCTGAATAAGAACCGTCGCTACCGGACCTTTGCCCTTATCGAGTTTCGCTTCGATTATCGCGCCCTTTGCCATTCTGTTCGGGTTCGCCTTAAGTTCTTTGACGTCGGCGGTGAGAAGAATGGTTTCGAGAAGGTTGTCGACGCCTTCGCCCGTCTTTGCCGAAACGGGAACGAAAGCCACGTCGCCGCCCCATTCCTCGATAAGAACGGACTGATCGGCAAGTTGTTGCTTGACTTTCTCTATGTTTGCCTGAGGTTTATCGATTTTATTCGCCGCGACGATTATCGAAACGCCCGCCGCCTGAGCGTGGTGAATCGCTTCGATCGTCTGCGGCATGATTCCGTCGTCCGCGGCGACCACGAGGACCGCGATATCGGTTATCTGCGCGCCGCGCGCTCTCATCGCGGTGAACGCCGCATGCCCGGGGGTATCGAGGAAGGTTATCTTCTCGCCGTTTACGTTAACCGTGTAAGCGCCGATATGCTGCGTGATTCCGCCCGCTTCCGAAGCCGTTACGTTCGTGCTTCTGATACGATCGAGAAGCGAAGTTTTACCGTGATCGACATGCCCCATAACGGTGACGACGGGCGGCCTTTTGATAAGATTTTCCGCGTCGTCCGCCGTATCGAATGTTTCGGAAAGAACTTCCTCGGCGGTTTTGTCCATTTTAAGTTCGAGTTCTATCCCGAGGTCTGCGGCTATAACGCCGGCGGTGTCGTAATCCACCGAGTCGTTTATAGTCTTCATGATACCTTCTTTGAAGAGTTTTTTGGTTATCTCTATCGCGGAAATGCCGAGTTTTTCGGATAATTCCTTTATGGGAATAATCTCCTTGTTGATAACGGCTTTTTCGATTTTAACGGTCTGCGTCTGTTCTTCAGACTTTTTATCCTTTTTGTTGCGCGCCTTTCTGTAACCGCTCTTGTTTTCGTCGAAATCGTCTATGCTGACCTGACCTTTTGCGAGCGATTTTTTATTGATGCCTTTTTTATCGTCGTAACTCTTTTCGGACGATTTCTTTTTGTTGCCGAAACTCTTGCCGGAGTCCTTCGGTACGTAAGAAATCTCCACCGCCTTTTTCGCTCCGCCGAATCCGCCAGTCTTTTGCGCGGGCGATCTCTGCCCGAAAGGTCTGTCGGAAGGAGTTCTCGAATTCGCGCCGGCAGGTCTTCTTCCGTCCTGCGGAACGTATTCGCGTTTAATCGGGCGTTCTCTCTTCGGCGGCTCGTAAACTCTCGGCCTTTCGCTCGCGAGTTTCACGAGATTCGGATCTTCTCCCCTCGCGATGGCTTCTTTTCTCTTCTGCTCGAGAATTTTCGCTCTCGCCTCGGCAAGCGCTCTCGCCTGAGCCTCTTCCAAAGCCTTCTTTCTCGCTTCCTTTACGGCTTTTTCGTCCATAACGGGTTTTGCGGCGGGTTTCTCCGCGGGCTTTTCCGCGGATTTCGCCGAAGAATTCTCATCCGTCGCCGCGGGTTTTTCCGCGTCCGTTACGGTCTTCTCCGCCGTCTTTTTCTCTGCTTCGGGCTTCGGTTCGGCAACCGGAGCGGATTCTTTCGCCTCTTCATTCGTCGGTTCTTTCGTCGGCTTTTTAGCCGGTTTCTTCGCGGAGACTCCGGCATTTTCTTTATCTTCTTTTTCGGAAACCTTAGCCGGCTCTTCCGTCAGAGCCTCTTTCGTTTCGGCTTCGGGCGAAACTTCGGCAACCGGAGAAGTTTGTTCTTCCGTATCCGTCGGTTCGGCGGCGACCTGTTCTTCGCGCTCCGCTTTCATCGCCGCTTCGAGTTCTGCTCTTAAGGATTTTTCCTTGGCGGAAATCTTTTTATTTATCGCGTAAGCGGACGATCTGATCTCTTTGACCTTTGCCTTAAGATCGTCCATCTCGCCGTAAATACCGTTGATTTTCTTTAAATTTTTTAATAAATCTTCTCTTTTTTCTTCCATATCAATTCTTATGACCTCCGTCCAAAACCTTGAAATCCTCTCCGAGGTTCGCCATTATTGCCTTCGCCAGATTTTCATCCGTCACCGCGGCGACTTTGCAGTTCTCCTTGCCGGTAATCTCCTCGAGCGTTACCTTTAAGGATTCGATCAGCGGCGCGCCGTGCTTCCCCGAGAGTTTTTCCGCCTCTTTTCTTGCGTTTTTCTCGCCTGCGGAACAAAGTATTATCAGATAAACGCCTTTATTCAAAGAGGAAACGGCGTTTATACCCGTTCTCAACTTCCCTGCCTTCATCGCAAAACCGATATATGAGTAAGGCTTACTTAGTCTGTCCAAGAAGTTCCTCCTCTATCTTTTCGTAAATCGTCGCGGGGACGGTCGTTTTAAAGATTCTGTCAAGCAATTTCGCTTTGAAAAGTTTTTTCGCGCATTCGGGCGAGCGGCATATATACGCGCCTCGTCCGTCGGACTTGCCCGTCTTGTCGACAAGAAAGGTTCCGTCCTTTGTTCTGACGATTCTGAGCAGTTCCTTTTTTTCGAACTCGTTTCTGCATGCGATACAAGTTCTAATCGGAATATATTTTCCGGTCATAAATTCTCCAAAATACGGTTTAATATACGAACGATTCTTTAATCGTTATCCGACTTATTCGTGAGCCGCGGGCGTAACGGCGTATCGGTTGAAAACGCGCCGACGGACCGCGGTTCGTTTTATTCTTGTCCGGCGTCGGAAAAGTCCTCTTCCCGAACGTTTTCTTCGTCGATTTCGGCCTCTTCTTCGAGTTTCGCCTTGCTCTCGCTCTTAACGTCCACTTTCCAGCCGGTGAGCCTTGCCGCAAGACGGGCGTTCTGTCCGTTTTTGCCGATCGCGAGAGAAAGTTTGTCGTCCGGAACGACCACTCTCGCTATCTTTTCGCCCTCGATCGCGCTGACTTTGAGAACCTTCGCCGGAGAAAGGGCCTTGGCGATGAATTCGAGCGGATCTTCGCTCCACGGAATTATGTCGATTTTTTCGCCGCCGAGTTCTCTCACGACTTCGTTGACTCTCATTCCTTTGTTGCCTACGCACGCGCCTACGGCGTCTACGTTCGGATCGTTGCTGAAAATAGCGATTTTCGTTCTCTGCCCCGCTTCTCTCGCGATGGATTTAACGGTGACGATTCCTTGCGCGATTTCGGGAACGACGTTTTCGAAAAGTTTGCGGACAAGCCCGGGAGAAGTTCTCGAAACGAGAATCTGAGCGTTTTTGCCCATGCTTCTGACTTTCTTGACGTAAACCATCATTTTGTCGTTAACGTTATATTGCTCGCCCGTAACCTGATCCTGCGGAAGCATGACCGCTTCGATCTCGCCCGCGCCGATTTCGACGTAAATGTTTTTATCTTCGATTCTTCTGATCGTGCAGGCCTTGATCTCGTTTTCCTTATCCTCGAATTCCGCGAGAGTGTTGTCTCTCTCGGCCTCTCTGAGTTTCTGGAACACGACCTGCTTGGCCGTCTGAGCGGCGATTCTTCCGAATTCCTTCGGAACGAATTCCGTTTTCACTTCGTCGCCGATCTTATAAGACTTTTTGATCTCTCTCGCTTCTTCGAGCGAAATTTCCTTTTCGGGATCCGTAACTTCTTCGACTACGGTTTTAACCGCGAAAAATCTGACGGTTTTCTTTTCGGGATTCATATCGATCATAACGTCGCTCGAAGTTCCGGTATGCTTTTTATAAGCCGAAACGAGCGCGTTTTTAAGCGTTTCGATCAAAAGATCCTGCTTGATTCCCTTTTCTCTTTCCAGATCTTCGATCGAAAGAAAAAACTCCTTATTATTCATTGTTAATCTCCTTAACGAACGTCAGTCGAATTTAATCGCTTCGTTGATTTTTTCTATCTTCGTGAGAGGAAGTTTATAGTCTTTCTCTCCCTTTCCGTCGTTTAAAACGACGTTGCTTTCGTCGTAACCCACAAGTTTGCTTTCGATATGTTTTTTGCCCTGCAACGGCGTCGCGAGTTTTATCTCCACGTCCTTACCGACGCATCTTTCGAAATCGCGCGCGGTTTTGAGCGGACGATCTATCCCCGGACTCGATACGTTAAGGGTGTAAGCCTCGCCGTAGGACGGATCGAGTTCGTCCAGAACGCCGTCGATCGCGTTATGGAACTTTTCGCACGTGTCGAGATCCACGCCCGTTTCCGTATCGATGAAAAAAGTCAGAGACGGATTTTTGCTGATCTTCGGAGCGATTTCAACGATTTCGATATTCATTTCGTCCGCGATTTTACGAACCGCGTTTTCGATTTCTTCCACGCTTTTGAACTTCATATGCCCTCCATATAAAAATTTGAGAGCGGTCGCAACCGCTCTCAATATCGAATCAACCATATTAAGCATACTTATCTTAACACTTTCGTATTTTTTTAGCAAGCGTTTTGAACGCCTTTTACATAAATTTCGGCAATTCCTTTTTTATCCCGACGAGTTCGAGGAACAATTTCGCCGTCGCGTGAGCGTCGGACAACGCTCTGTGATGCAGAAATTCTATCGAAAAATAGTCGCAGACGGTGTTGAGTTTGTAGTTTTTCAGCCGCGGAACGACCTCCCGCGCGAACGGCAAGGTGTCTATGCCTTCGTTTTTAAAATTATACCCCTGCTCTTTCGCGTAAAATTTAATGAATTTATAATCGAAATCGAGGTTATGCCCGACGATTATACTTCCTGCGGCATACTTGAAAAAATCGGGGATTATCTTATCGAACGTCGGCATATCCTTTACCATATCCTCGCTGATTCCGGTAAGTCTCGTGATTTCTTCGCTTATTTTTCTCTCCGGATTGATAAGCGTCTGGAATTTATCCGCGATTTTTCCGTCGACTATTCTCACCGCGCCTATCTCGGTTATTTTATCTCCGCCGAGATAAGAAAGCCCCGTGGTTTCGATATCGACCACCACGAACGTTTTGCCGATGAGACATTCCGGAACGCTCTTCGCAATATCGAAAAGCCCCGCCTGAGCCATATCCTCGATCGGTTCGGGCGTGACGTAAGCATAAAATTCCGGAACGGATTTGCCCGCCCTTTCTTCGGGCTTGAAATCCTGCGGAAAAACGCAGAACGAAACGTCGGAAATTCTGAAACTCGGCGCGCCGTTGAACGTACTCATGTCGCCGCGGCAGAGAATCTGCGTTCCTATCTGCAATTTATCGATCTTCTTTTCCTTTTCTTTGGTCATGAAGATCTTGCCCTGAATTTTGCCGGTCGTGTCGTCGAGTTCGATTATGTAAAAAGTCTTTCCTTTCTGCGTTTCTTTCTGATTGATCGAAGTTATCGTTCCCGCAAAGCAACAAACGCCCTGAGCGTAATTCGCGTCGGCGGCGTAAATCGCGACGCCTTCGATATCTTCTCCCCAGAGTTTAACCGGATCGGAAACTCTGAGCGTTCTGCATCGAATCGTTTCGAATTCCGCCGTGTTTATCTTCTGTTTCAGAATTTCGGCGTTCGCTTCGGTTTTTCCGACGTTCGTCACCTCGCCGTGAAAAAGACAACAGAAATTTTCGTACAGATGAGCGGAAATTTTGTCGGCGACGTTATTGGATATAAGATATCCGTAAATATCCTCGTCGACGCTTAAAACGTATTCGCACTTTCCCTCCGACGAGAGAAACGCTCTGACGTTCGAGGGTTCGATGCAATTCGCGACGGACATGAATTCCGATTTCATATATCTGATGATCTCGTTTTCGACGAGTTCCGGATCGGCAACGATTTTCGCGACGTTAACCCTGCACTCTCTGAAATTTTCGGGAAGATAATCTCTCAGGATTTCCTCTATTTTCATGCACGCGTAATCGCCGACGGGCTTGTCGCAGATAAAATCGAATTCCGCAGAGCCGCTTTTGCGAAGGGTTATTTTTTTTAATCTTATTCTGCCGAGATTGTCGTCTATCTGTTTTATCTTCGGCAGAATGTCTTTGTTAAAGTCAGACAAGTTTTTCGATTTCCTTTATAAATTCTTCTTCGGCGTTTTCGAACGGAACTTTTTTATAAACCTCGCCGTTTCTGAAAAACGCGCAGTATCCGCTTCCGCCGGCGATCCCGAGATCGCAATCCGCCGCTTCGCCCGGGCCGTTCACCACGCACCCCATAACGGCTATTTTCAAATGCTTTTTTATCCCCGAGGTGAGTTCCTCGACTTTTTCCGCGAGCGAAATACTGTCGTATTCCGTTCTGCCGCAAGTCGGGCAGGAGATCACCTCGACGTAATTTTCGTCGAGTCCGACGCTCCGCAGAATTCTCTTCGCGGCGATTATTTCTTCTCTCGGCGGAGCCGCAAGCGAAACCCTTATCGTGTCGCCTATTCCTTTGAGAAGCAAACTGCCTATGCCTATACTGCTTTTCACGATTCCCGAGTTATACGTTCCCGCTTCGGTCACGCCGACGTGAAGGGGATAATCGGTTTTTTCGCGAAGGTATTCGTAAGTTCTCACCGTGAGCGGAACGTTGCTCGCCTTTGCCGAAACGACTATTTTATCGACGCCGTACCTTTCGAGCGCGGCGACGTTTTTAAGCGCGCTTTCGGCAAGCGACGCTTCGCTCTTCCCGTACTTCGCGAGAAATTCTTTTTCTATGCTGCCGGAGTTCGAGCCTACCCTTACCGCGACGTCGGAACGAATCAACGCTCTGGCGACTTCTTCCACGTTTTTCTCCGGACCGATATTGCCGGGGTTGATTCTGATTTTATCCACGCCCGCGTCTATCGCCTTGAGCGCGTACTTATAATTGAAATGAATGTCGGCGACGAGCGGAACGGAAATTCTCTTTTTGATTTCGCCAAGCGCTTTCACGTCGTCGTCGTCTTTAACGGACACCCTCATTATATCGCAACCCAAAAATTTCAATTCGGCGATTTGCCTTACGACATCGTCGATTTTTGAAGTTTTTATGTTAGCCATAGATTGAATGGCGACGGGATTTCCGCCGCCGATGACGAGATTACCTATCTTAACCTGTTTAGTCATTTTTCACTCTCGGATTCATTTCGTAAATTAATCTCAGACCGTTCAGCGTGAGCGTTCTGTCGAACTTGTCGATGCAGGAAGCGTGCTTGTAGATTATATATCCCATTCCTCCCGTAGCGATCACTTTCGCGTCCGGTCGATTCAGTTCCTCTTTTATTTTTCCGACTATATTTTCAACCAGACCGGCAAAGCCGTAAACGATACCCGCCTGCATACAGTTGACCGTGTTTTTCGCTATTATCGACGGCGGGGTTTCGAGTTCTATATTAGGGAGGTTTGCCGTGTTGTTGACGAGGGAATCGAGCGAGCCTTTTATCCCCGGAGAAATAACCACGCCTATGAGTTCGCCCTTCTCGTTTATGATATCGAACGTCGTCGCCGTGCCGAAGTCTATGCAGATTATCGGCGCGCCTTTGCCGTAACGATGAATCGCGCTGACGGAATCGACGATTATGTCCGCTCCGACTTCACGCGGGTTGTCCGCTTTAACGTTAAGTCCGGTTTTTATCCCGGGACCGACGACGAGGGGCGTTAAACCAAGATAATCCCTGCACATATGCTCTATCGTGTAATTAAGCGACGGAATAACCGACGACATGATAACTCCGTCGATTTTTTCGCGAGGGATATCCGCCGACTTCAAAAGATCGCGGACTATCACGCCGTATTCGTCGCTCGTGGCGTTTCTCTGCGAAGTAACCCTGAACGAAGCCTTCATTACGTCGCCGTCGAAAATGGCGTATTTAATATTCGAATTGCCTATATCGATACAAAAAATCATTTTTTATACCACCTTGATTATTCTGCATACCGACGGCGCGAGCAGAAGATTTATCGCGAGTTCGACAAGAAAATTCACTCCCGCGCAACCGATTACCAGAAAATAAATAACCGAAGTTCCGCTTTGGACGAAGTTCGCGTTCAACGTATCGCTCATGAAAAGCGCGCCGATAATGAAAAGCGAAGTATTTACGACGGGAGCGACCGCAGCCGCCGAAAACACCGCCGCCGTTTTGTTTTTTTCGGAAACGACGCCGTAAACAAGCCCCGAAACGAAGCCTGCCGCCGTGGCTTTTACGATACAGGTTAAAATCGTTAAAACCGGATGATCCGAAAAGAGTATGAACGTGAACTGATCAACCCCGACGATACCCATAATAAGAGTTATCGCGCCGAATAAAAACCCTAAAATCGCGCCGCCGTAAACTCCCGTTAAAATCGAGCCGAGAACGATCGGAACGAGTACGAAGGATAACTGCACCGTTCCTATCCGGAAATAACTGCCGAAAACCTGCAGAACGACTACGAACGCGCTCAGAATGCCTAAAACCGCAATGTTTTTAGACGTGAAAAAGCCTTTTTTTTCTTCCATTTTTGCCTCCGATCGGGTTTCGTTGAGAATACCCGTTAGATAAATAAAAATTTCGGGATGCCGTTTGTCATCGCCGACCGTCAAATCTCTTATCGAGTATTTGCGTTTCTAATTATAATATATTTGAATTTTAAAAGCAAGTTTTTCGGGAAGGACGACGTAACATTTTTAAGCGAAAAAAAGTATACTGATAATGATAGCGGTAACGCTACGAATATCACAGGAGGAAATATTTCAATGTTGAATTGTTTGGGAATCGGCGACAACTGTTGCCTTTGGACGCTCGTTATCATCCTCATTCTTTGCTTGTGCAAAAACGGATGTTTGAACGGCATTATAGATAAGATCTGCGGTTGCGGATACTTACTCCCCGTTCTTCTGCTTCTTCTTTGCTGCTGCAAAGGCGGAAAAGGCGGTCCGGACTTCGGATTCGGCGGCGGATGCTGCAAATAAGGTACATATAAAGTAAAGGGGCGGCGAAAACCTTCGGTTTTCGCCGCCCCGACTTTCCGACGTTTTAACCCGAAAAACGCCGAAACCATTCAAAACTCGCCGAAATCTCGCCAAGGCTCGCGGAAATCACGCAAGGCTCGCGGACAATATCCGTGAGCCTTTTATCATTATTTGAAAAGAATAGTTCTAAAACTCAATTTCAATATTTACATCTGCTTTATTGTGTCGGAGCGTTAGTCCATATCCATTTTCCATCGCGTTTTTCATAGTACGACATGCCGCTTAAAGTCCAAGTTCCGTAACTGCCGTAAATACGAGCCTCGATTACATTCGTATGTTCTATTTCCGCGCGGTTGCCGTTGATAGTAACATTGAGTTTTGTATTGTTTATGTTTATATAATACATATTCCCGGCGGCAATATCGTCAAGCCACTCTTGTTTTGTTTGAGTTGCGCCCGTAATATGTCGCAGAATAAGATTATCGTCCATAAGTTCCGCAAGGGTTGCGGTATCTTGCTCGACCATTGCTTGAAGCCTACGCGAATAAACTTCTTTTAATGCCTGTTCATCGGATTTTTCGTTGCTACCCGAAAAGTCGATATTCAAATCTTTTGTAAATTTTGCCACGGTGTTTTTAGTTTCCTCCCGGTTATTTTGCGCTGTCGTTCCCTGAATAGCCAAACCGTTTAATACGGTTGCGTTTTGTAACTGACTACGAATTACCGATACGCTCGAACCTAATCCGCTTCCCGCATGCGTGCAGAAAGGAATTACGGTTTTACCCGAAAAATCATAACTTTCCGTAAACGTCCGTATTATCATAGGGCAAGTACCGTTCCATATAGGATATCCGATGAAAATCACGTCATATTTGTCGAAATCAGCAACAGTGTCTTTTATATCGGGGCGAGCATTTTCGCTTGTTTCACGGCGGGAAACTTCAAGCATTTCGCTGTATACGTCGGGATAAGGAACAACCGGTTGGATAGAGAAAACGTCGGCGTTTGTTTCTTCGGCAATCATTTCCGCAACGATTTCGGTGTTGCCTTTTTCAACGTAACCAACTTGCCAATTTTCTCCGCGACGAGAAAAATACGCAACCAACACATTACCGTTCGACTCGATAATGTCGCTTGTATCGCCGGAAATTTCATCCGAAGAGTCATTGCCGCGTCCTGTATCGGCAACGTTATTGCCGCCGCAACCGACAAGAACGAAAATCGACAAGCATAGGATTGTTGTCAAAACTAAAAACACTAAATTATATGTCTTTTTCATAATTGCACCTATGATTTATTCAAATATTTTTGTTCATTAGTTATTTCGGCGTTTAGTCTGCCGGTCTGAATGCGGATGAGTGTGCTTCCTGTTCTTTCAGGTTAAGAGTGAAATATCTCTTGCCGCAATCGAGTTTTGCTATTTCCGCCATTTCTTCGTTTGTGAGTTCAAAATCGAAAATATCGATATTGTCTTTCAAGTGCTGCGGGTTGGTAGATTTCGGAAATACGATATTGCCTTCCTGAATATGCCAACGCAAAATAACCTGCGCGGGCGTTTTGCAATATTTTTTCCCGAGTTCGACAAATATCGGTTCGTTAAGCAATGCGGAATCGCCGTGACCGAGCGGATACCAACTTTCCACAACCGTTCCGTATGGAGCGAGTTTCTTTTTCAGATCGCGTTGCGCAAAATACGGATGACATTCCACCTGAATGACCGAAGGTTTCGTTTCTGTATGAAGCAGAAAATCGTCGAGATTTTCATTGAAATTACTAATTCCTATCGATTTCACCAAACCGACGACTACTGCGCGTTCCATATCCTTCCACGCCCCGACGTAATCGCCGAATTGCTGGTGCAATAAAAGCAGGTCGATGTATTGAGTACTGAGTCTGTCAAGCATTTTTACTATAGCCGACATCGTTTTACCTTCGCCGTATTCGCTCGGCCACAGTTTTGACGTTATCCAGATATCTTCACGGGGAATACCGCTCTTTTTTACAGCCGAACCAACGCCGCGCTCGTTTTGATACGCGTGTGCGGTATCGATATGTCGATACCCGATCTTTAATGCTTTCAAACAGGTGTTTTCCGTTTCTTCGTCGCCGCGTATCTTATATACGCCGAGCCCGAATTGCGGTATTTTGTTTCCGTCGTTAAGGGTTAGGTAATTTTGTTTCATAATTTTACGCTCCCTATATCTAATTATTTTTTATTTCATTTTTCGCCCAATTTATTATTGTTTCGGTGCAGTCTTGCGTTTTATGTCCTACAATGCTTAATCCGTCCGAAATTTCTGCGCCTTTGCAGATGCTTTTTATATCTCTTACGCTTGAACCGAGTCCGCTGCCTTCGTTGGTGCAGAACGGAATTATTCTTTTATCCGACCAATAAAATTTTTCAAGAAAAGTAAATACTGCCATGGGCATCGTTCCCCACCAATTCGGAAAGCCGACAAAAATGTTGTCGTAATTGTTGAAATCTTTCGGATACGATTGTAATTCGGGACGCGCATTTTCACGTAATTCCGAACGTGCCTCGTCGATGCATGCGTAATAATCTTCGGGATAATCTTTTACTGTTTTAATCTCAAATAAATCTCCGCCGACCGCGTCCTTGATAAGTTCCGCAACGATTTCCGTGTTGCCTTTTATCAAATTTTTAATAGAACCGTTATAGTAATTTTGTCCTTTACGAGAATAGTACACAATTAGATTTTTCATAAAAACTCCTTGCATTTTTATTGAAAACAGGCTATAATGTAACTACGGTTACTTATCTGTTTGCGAGTGTAGTATACCACAACAGAAACGTTTTGTAACGGACGGATAATCAAACTGCGTTACTTATGTAACGAAACTTGCGAAATAGTTACCAAAAAGGAATAAATGATATGATTTTGACAGGAAAAGAAGATTTAAGAGTGCAAAAAACGATAACTGCCATACGTGAAGCCTTTGAAAGTTTGCTTTGCGAAAAGGACTACGAGAAAATCACCGTAACCGAACTTGCCGCAAGAGCGCGAATAAATAAAAAAACATTTTACGCTTATTATACAGACTTGGATGACGTACTCGCAGAAATGCAGGAAGAATTATCTCAAAAATATATCGAGCGAACAAAAGGGTTGCGAAGATTGGAAGATGCGGCGCAAGTAACGCGCGAATTTTTCACTTTTTCGGCCGAACAAGGCTTGGCTTACGAAAAAATCACCTGTGGCGGAAGTTATGCGCTTAATCATATTCGCGGTCGGATGATGAAAAAGGTCGCAAGCGAAGCCGCGCCGAACACAAACGAAAAAGGACAGATGATTTTTGCGTTTATGCGCGCCGCCACTCTCGAAATGTATAAATTCTGGATAGACGGCGGAAAAAGAATTCCGCTTGAAGAGATTATAAATATGACGATTTCTCTGATTTGTAAGGGAATAGACGGAACAATATAATTTTACTCCACATCTTTTTTATAGATGTGTCTCAATAGCATTGACAAAAGCATAAATTTATGCTAAACTAAATGTATGAAAAAAGCAGTAAAGATAACAAGCGCAATATGTCCGATATGCGGAGCGAAGG
>CAVJNC010000048.1:9492-14780 GCA_963650905.1 Subdoligranulum sp. APC924/74 | reverse complement strand
TTTCTTTGCCCGCTCCCGAGCCGACTTCGTTTTTTTCGCTCGTCTTTCCGGAGGGACTTTTCGCCGCGTCCTCGTTGAAAATCTCGCAAACAAACTCGCCGCCGATTTTTCTGTCGGCAACGCCGCCCGCGATTTCGTTTAAGGTTTCGTTCGTATTTCCGCTTGCAATTTCGTTTGCGATTTTGTTCGTATTCCCACTCGCAATCACGCTTGACTTTTCGCCCGCGATTTCGCTCTCAATTCCGCTCGTGATTTTACTCGCGAATTCGTCCGTGATTTCACCCGTGATTTCGCCCGAAAAAACGGGAATATCGCGCTCTTTTCTTTCCGTGGAATAGGCTTCCGCGGAAGGACTGCGCCGCTTTAAAAATTCCTTCAATTTGTTTGCGTCGAAGGAAAAACCGCCGAGCCCGCTTATCTTCACGCCGATTTTATCCCCGCGCGACGAACCGAAAATTTCGGCTTTTATTCTTTTTCCGTTAAACACCGACATCGATTTTACCTCCGAGCCGCCTGAAATCCGCGAAAAAATCGGGATAGGATTTGGAAACGCATTCCGCGTTTTTTATCACGCACGCAGGCTCGAGCGCGGAAGCGAAAATCGCCGAAGCCATAACTATTCTGTGGTCACCGAACCCTTCGAACGCCGCGCCGCCTTTTGGCTCGCCGCCGAAAACCGTAAGAATTCCGCCTTTATATTCCGTTTTTATTCCTGTTTTGCCAAGCATATCGACTATGGCGAAAAGCCTGTCGCACTCCTTATATTTCAATCTTTCCACGCCGCGGAACACGCTTTTGCCTTGCGCGAAAGCCGCCATAGCGCAGATAACGGGCACGAGATCGGGAGTATCGGAAAAGTCCGCTTCGATAGGGTTTAAGTTTTTGCGAGCGACTTTTACGAAATCGTTCCCGACCGTAACTTCCGCCCCGAAAAGACGCAATAAATCTATTATTTTTTCGTCGCCCTGCCCGCCATTGCCAAGCCCGCCGAGTCCCGAAACGGTAACGTCGCCGCCGAGCGCGCCGAGCGCAAGCATAAACGCCGCGGATGAATAATCGCCCGAAACGGCAGTTTCATCGGGCGGATAATATTCGCTTTTATTGAAAATAATCGACCTATAGCCCACTTTTTTAAATTTAATTCCGCTTTGCTCGAGGACGTTTAAAGTCATCTCGAAATAACTTTCGCTCGACGGTTCGCCGATTATTTCGAGAGTACTTTCGCCGTTTAAAAGAGGAAGCGCGAACGCAAGCCCCGATGCGAACTGTGAGGAAACCGAACAATCGATAACGTACTTTCCCGAGCGGATTTTTCCCGAAAGGAAGTATCCGCGGCTCGTCTTTTCGATATTTTCGCCGCGAGCGGAAAGAACGCTTATCATTTCGTCCATAGGGCGGCGAAGAAGTCCGCCCTCGCATACGAATTCCGCGCGGATACCGAGCGCGGCTGCGACGGGCATTAAAAATCTGAGCGTAGATCCGCTTTCGCCGACGTTTAAAACGAAAATCTTTTTGCCGAAGATTTTCTCGCCGACGAGATTTTGTATCCCGTGGACCTCCGCGTTTCCGTTTTCGACCGTTATCTTCGCTCCCAAAGCCGTTAAACAATCGCAGGTTCTCGCCACGTCCGCGGAAGAACCCGCATTTTTTATGACGGAACGCCCGTTTTTGAGCGCGGCGGCGATCAGCAACCTGTGCGCGAGCGATTTTGACGGGGGCGCGACCACGCTCCCATTTGCCGAAAATTTCGATATCGTTGCGTTCATTTCAACAACTTCCACACCTTCGATATCGGCACTTTCTCCACGGCGGGTTCACCCGCGCCTTTGAGAAGAACGAGCCTTATATCGCTCCCCGAAACTTTTTTATCGAACAACATACGCGACTTGACGTCGCGCATGTCCGCGTCAAACGAAAAATCGAACGGATAAACGTTCAAAAGAGCGTTCATCTCTTCGATTTTTTCATTGTTTAAACCATAAAAGTCTGCCGATAAGTCGATTATCCGCTTAATTCCGTAAGCAACGCAAAGCCCGTGAGAGAGCGAATAACCGCTTGAAGCCTCCAACGCATGCCCTATCGTATGCCCGAGATTAAGCACCGTTCTGCCGCCGCGCGGCTTTGTTTCGAACTCGTCTTTTTTCACGATTCCGCTCTTTATCTCGACGCATTTCATAACGAGATTTTCCGCGCCGCCCGCGACATCTCCGGCGATATCTCCGGCGATATCTCCGGCGGAAACACGTTTATCAATGAAAGCGTATTTCACCGCTTCGCCCATGCCGCTTTCGATCTCGCGCCGAGGCAGAAAACCGAAACACGAAACGTTTGTATATACAAGAGACGGCGCATAAAACGCGCCGACGAGATTCTTGCCGGAATCAAGATTCACGGCGGTTTTTCCCCCGACCGACGCGTCGATAGCCGACAAAATCGTCGTCGGGCAAACGCAATAGGTTATCCCGCGCATAAAAGTTGCCGCGACGAAACCGACGAGATCGCTCAACGCCCCGCCGCCCACGGCTAAAAGAGCGGAAGTTCTGTCCGCGCCGTTTTCCGCGAGTTTTTCGGCAAGCCGCTTATAAGAGCCGAAATTTTTGCATTTTTCGCCCTCGGGAACGACGATTTCGCAAACCGAAAAATCGCAGAGTTCCTCTCTCAACTCTTTCGAGAAAAGTTTCTCGGTGCTTTTATCGTAAACGACGAAAAGCCTGTCGCTTTTCACGACGGCGACAAGTTCTTCCGCAAGCCCCGCGAACGAATCGCAGGTTATATATTTATATGGTTTATGCGTTTTTATAACCGTTTCTCTCATTTTTCTATCCTTTTACCGCCGCAAACGGATAAAATCGCCGCTGTTTTTTCGACAACGGTTCCGAATTCTTCGGGCAGAATCGATTGCGCGCCGTCGCACAGCGCGTGAATCGGGTCGTTATGTACCTCTATCATAACCCCGTCCGCCCCGACGGCGGCCGCCGCGAGCGAAAGCGGTTCGACGAGCCTTTTAAGCCCCGATGCGTGGCTCGGATCGACGATAACCGGCAAATGAGTACGTTCTTTTAAAAGGGGAATAACGCCGAGATCGAGCGTGTTTCTCGTGAGCGTTTCGAACGTTCTTATGCCGCGCTCGCACAAAATCACGTTTTTGTTACCCTCGGACATAACGTATTCCGCGCTGAGCAGAAGTTCGTCCACGGTGTTGACGAGTCCGCGTTTCAAAAGCACGGGCGCGCCGAGTTTGCCAACTTCTTTTAAAAGTTCGAAGTTCTGCATATTTCTCGCGCCGACCTGAATCAGATCTACGCCTTCGAAATCGTCCGCGCTTTTAACGCTCGTTATTTCCGTCACGATCGGCAAGCCCGTTTCCGCCTTCGCCTTTTTGAGAAGTTTTATTCCCTCCGACTTCAAGCCCTGAAAATCGTAAGGCGAAGTGCGCGGTTTGAAGGCGCCGCCTCGAAGGGCCGCCGCTCCCGCCGCCTTGACCGCTTTCGCGATGCCGATAATCTGTTTTTCGCTCTCCACCGAACAAGGCCCCGCGATAAAAGTGTAATTATCGCCGCCGAATTTCTTCCCGCCGACTTCCACGACGGTGTCTTCGGGATGAAGTTTCCGGTTGGTGAGTTTATATTTTTCGCTCACCCGCGTAACGCTTTCGACGATATCCATATCCCTTAAAAGTTCTTCGTCTATAAGAGAAACGTCGCCGAAAACGGCTATCGCGAGCCTGTCGCCGAAAGTTTCGGTTTCCGCCGACACTCCCGAGCGATTGAGCCAGGCTATGAGATTATCGAGTTGTTTTTCGTCCGCGCGTTTTTTAATCGTGATGATCATTTCTTTTATGCTCCTCGACGGTTACGCCTTCAGGCTCTTTAAGCCCCTTCGGCGGAAACCGCCGCGTACTGACTGTTATATAAATCGTAATAAAATCCGTGTTTTTCGAGAAGTTCGGCGTGAGTGCCTTGTTCTATGACGTTGCCGTCCTTCATGACGAGAATCACGTCCGCGCTCTTTATCGTGGAAAGTCTGTGCGCGACGATGAAACTCGTTTTGCCGGCTGTTAACGTATCGAACGCGCGCTGAATCTTCATTTCCGTTCTCGTATCGATGGACGAAGTTGCTTCGTCGAGAATGAGCATAGGCGGCAGACAAAGCATCACCCTCGCGATGCACAGAAGTTGTTTCTGCCCCGCGGAAAGCCCGTCCTCGCCGATAATCGCGTCGTAACCGCCCTCGAGACGGGTTATGAATCCGTGCGCGTTGGCGAGTTTGCAAGCCTTTTCCACCTCTTCGCGCGTGGCGTCCTTTCTGCCTATTCTCACGTTGTCGTAAACGCTCGCCTTTCTTATCCAGGTTTCCTGCAGAACCATGCCTATATTGAGCCTTAAAGACTGCCTTTCTATTTCCGTTATCGGAACGTCGTCGTAACGGATTTCCCCCGAATTCACGTCGTAAAACCTCATAAGAAGGTTTATCAGCGTGGTTTTTCCGCAGCCCGTCGGGCCTACTATCGCGACTTTCGTGCCGCTCTTAACCGATAAGTTGAAGTTTTCGATAAGTTTTCTGTCCGGAACGTAAGAGAAATTCACGTCGTCTATATCCACGTCGCCCGAAAGCCCCGAAACGGGTTTTTCGAGCGGAGAATGAGTTTCTTCGGCTTCGTCGAGAATTTCGAACAGACGCGCCGCGCAAGCCTTCGCGCCGGTGAGTTCGGTCATAACGGAAGTGATTTCGTTGAACGGCTTGGTGTATCTGTTGGCGTAACTTAAAAGCGAAAGAATTTCGCCCGCGGTGACCGCCAGAAACGCGCCTTGCGGAACGTTGACCGCAAGCAACGCGCCCGTGAGCGCGACCGCCGCGTAAACCACGGCGTTGATAAGCCTTGTGGAAGGATTGGTGAGCGACGAGAAAAACAACGCTTTGAACGAAGTCTTTTTGAGTTCGTCGTTGAGATCGTCGAACTTTTTGCCGTTCACTTCTTCGGTGGCGTAAGCCTTGACAGTGGGCAGATTCGACAGGGTTTCTTCGACGAGCGCGGTCTGTTCGCCGGTGAGTTTTGACTGAGCCTTGAAAAGCCCGTAAGTTCTGCCGGTGATGAACTTCGCCGTAAGCAGAGATATCGGCGTAAGCCCCGCAACGACGAGCGCGATGACGGGATTAATCGCAAACATAAACGCCAGCGTGCCGATAATCGTGATTATGCCGGTGAAAAACCTCGAAAACCCGAGCAGAAGCCCGTCCGAAAGTTTGTCCGCGTCACCGATTTCCACGCTTAAAACGTCGCCCGTGGA
>CAVJNC010000048.1:8419-9482 GCA_963650905.1 Subdoligranulum sp. APC924/74 | reverse complement strand
CCCGTGGAACGCCCGTCGAGATATTTGAGCGGAACTTTCTGCAATTTCGCGAACGCGTCGTCGCGGATTTTGGCGGTGATGCCGTTGGAAATTTTGTTGCAGAGAATTTCCGTTATCCATTGGCTGATTCCCGCGCCCGCCGCCGCGCAGAGCGCGTAAACGAGCAGCGTCGTGAGTTCGGAAAACGAAACGTCGTCCTTGCCTATAATAAGGTCGGTAGCCTTGCCGAAAATTATCGGCAGAATAAGCGAAAACGCAACGTAAACCGTAGAAGCGACAAGCGAAATTATGAAAGCCGCGCGGAATTTCGAAGCGTATTTCCAGAGGCGTTTTATCACGCCTTTATTTTTAACGTCAGCGTTCTTTACGTTCATATTATTGTTCTTCCCGCTCATTTGCGCACCTCCGACGAGGATTGCGAATCCTCGATTTCGCGGAATACGGCGCAGGTTTTTCTGAGTTCGTCCGCGGTTCCCATGCCGACGATTCCGCCCTCGTCCATAACGATTATTTTATCCGCGCCCAGAACGCTCGACGCTCTTTGGGAAACGATGAACGCGGTTACGGGATAATCGAGCGATTTTATCGCGCGCCTTAATTTTAAATCGGTGATGTTGTCCAGAGCCGACGAACTGTCGTCGAGAATAAGCACTTCGGGGCGTTTGGCGATAGCCCTCGCAACGGAAATTCTCTGTTTCTGTCCGCCGGAAAGGTTTCTGCCGTTCTGTTCGAGAACGGAATCGTAACCGTTTTCCTTGGCGTTCACCACGTCGCGCGCCTGAGCGGTATCCACGGCGGAAGAAAGCCTTTCTTCGTCCGCCTCGCCGAGCGGGAGAACGTTGGAACGTATCGTTCCTTTAAAAATCGCGGGGCGTTGCAACGCCGGGCCGATTTTTTTTCTCAATTCTTTAAGCGAATAACTTCTCACGTCCTTTCCGCCTAAGAAAACCGTTCCTTCGCTCGCGTCGTAAAGCCGCGGCAGAAGGTTTACGACGGTGGATTTTCCGCTGCCCGTTCCGCCGATTATGCCTATCGTTTCGCCTTTATTCACTTTGAAATTAAT
>CAVJNC010000048.1:0-8409 GCA_963650905.1 Subdoligranulum sp. APC924/74 | reverse complement strand
GAAATTAATGTTTTTAACGCCCGCGGAGCCGTCCGCGTAAGTCACGCCGACGTTTCTGAATTCAATATACGCGTCCGAAGTATCGTCGTTTTCGATTCCGCTCTTTTCGTCGGGCATATCGAGCGCGGTCTGAACCCTCTTGGCAGACGCCAGCGCGCGGGAAATGGAAACGACGAGGTTCGCGAATTTGACGAGTTCGATTAAAATCTGCGACATATAATCGTAAAGCGCGATCGTCATCCCCTGCGAAAGATCGCCCGCGTTGACCTTTATCGCGCCGCGCCACAAAAGGGCGACTATGGCGAAATTGACTATCGTGAACGTGAGCGGATTCAAAAGAGCCGAGATTTTTCCCGCGGCGTTCTGAAACTTTTCGAGTTTCGCGTTCTTCGCTTCGTAAGTTTTCACTTCGTCGTTTTCCGCGCCGAACGCCCTTATGACTCTCACGCCCGTGAGATTTTCTCTCGCGGACAAAGCCACGTCGTCCAGAAGTTTCTGCGCTTTGACGTATTTCGGCATCGTAATCTTCATTATCGCGACGACTGCTGCCGACAAAACGAGAATGGTGGCGAGAAAGACGAGCGAAACTTCCGCGTCGATTAAAAACGCGCATACGAACGCGCCGAGAACAACGAACGGCGAACGCAAAAGCAGTCTCAACGCAATGTTAAGCCCGCTCTGCATCTGGTTTATATCGCTCGTCATCCGCGTGAGCATCGAAGAAACGCCCATCTTGTCCGTTTCGGAAAGGGGCGCGGAAAGTAATTTTTTGTATAATCCCGACCTTACTTCCGACGAAAAGCCGGTTGCGGCCTTCGCCGAGAAATACTGCCCGAGAATCGAAAATCCGAATCCGACGACCGCGAGCGCGACCATTATGACCGCGTCCTTGATTATAACGCCGGTATCTCCGCCGTTAACGCCGCGATTGATTATATCCGCGACGAAAAGCGGAACGAGAAGTTCCAGAAGCGCTTCCACGAGTTTGCACAACGGCGCAAGAAAGCACTCCTTTTTATAATTTTTAACGTTTGAAAAAATTTTGTTCATACAATACCGAATAAAAAAATAAACAAGACCTGTTAGCGACGTAATTTATTTACCCGAAATTTTTCGGCTTCGGGTTGTTTTCCGATTTTTCTGGTTGCTTTCCGATTTTTCGGATTGTTCTCCGATTTCTCGGGTTATTCTCCCGATTTTTTCGGGTTGCGTTCCGATTTTTCGGGTTGCGTTCCGATTTCTCGGATTGCTTTCCGAATTTTTCGAGTTATTCTCCCGATTTTTCGGGTTGATTTCCGAATTTTTTCGGCTTCGGCTTACTTTCCCGACGCGGCTTTCATCGCGCGTTTTGCGATTTCTCTCGCCTTGTCTCCGCCGCCGAGAAGAAGTTCGCCGTTGAGTTCGTAAAACTTCGGACAACCGAATTTCGCGATGAATCCAACGAAATTCTCGCTCGTGAGCATGGACGTAACGGCGGAAGTGAGTTCCTGACCTTTGCCGAGCGATTTCTCGGCAAAACAGAGAACGTTCTCGATTTTTTTAACGTGGCTCTGCCCGTATTCTTCGCATTCCGCGGCGTATTTCGTTGCAAAATCATGCGGACTCGAGGCGGAAAGCCCGTCTATAACCGTTCTGCACTCCGATTTCTGATATCTGCTGAGCGAGCCGGATTTGTATTTGTTAAGAAGTTCCTTAACGCATACGTTCACGTTTTCGGCTTCCGCGGCTTTGAGCGCGGCTTCCGCCGCTTCCACTTTCGCCATCGCTTTGTCGGCTATCTTCACCGCTTTTGCGCGCATAATTTCCGAAAGCGCGAATTTCTCCTCGAAGTTGCTCCCCGAAAGGTCGATATCCGTAAGACTGCCGTTTTCCACCTCGTCGCCCGAGACGATCGCGCCGAACTTGCGGAAAATCGCGTAGTACCCCGCGAACTCGCTCGCTATCGCGGGGCTTTGGATATACCCCCCGATAAGCGACATATTGACGGGGATATCGAGTTTTTCGTACTCGTAAATCGCGTAAGAAAGGTCCTCCCAACTCCTCGGAGTTACGAGTTCCGGCCCCTCGGGTTTTTTCTCCGCAGTGAAAAGGCAGTTGCTGTTGAGCGACAAAAATCCGACTATCGCGCTATGCACGCCCGAATTGAGCGCGTAAGTTTTGAACGCCTCGTAGTCCGGTTCGACGTCGAGTTTTCTAACCCTGTCGAGCGTGACCATATCGAGTTCGTTGACCGATTTGTTGAATTCCTCGGGGTTGCCCGCGGCGGTTAAAATCCAGCCGTCGGGAATTTTGTGCGTTCCGAATTTTTTATGTTGCAGAAGTTCGAGCATCGCGGGCGCGAGCGTTTCCGAAACGCAGTTGATTTCGTCTATGAACAAAATGCCCTCTTTTTTGCCCTGCGCTTCGATCGCTTCGTAAACTTCGGCTACGATTTCGCTCATCGTATATTCCGTAACGGAATATTCCTTTCCGCCGAAATTCTTTTTGGAAATAAACGGCAGACCTATCGCCGACTGACGCGTGTGGTGCGTTATCGTGTAACCTAAAAAGCCTATGTCCAGTTCGGCGGCTATTTTGCTCATTATCGCGGTTTTACCGATTCCCGGCGCGCCTATGACGAGCGTGGGGCGTTGCCTTTCGACGGGAATTTCGTAATTGCCGTTCGCGTCCTTGGCAAGGTAAATCCTGATCGCGTTTTTGATTTCGTTTTTTGCTTCGAGAATGTTCATAATTTTCTCCTTTCGGCGTTAAAATCGTTTGAGTTCCGCTTTTATGCAGGCGTTTCGTTTGCTCACATAAAACGCATAAACCGCCCGTACTTTATGAAAGATCGTCCTTATCGAGAATGATTTTATATGCGAAATACGGCGTTTTTATCTCGTCGGCGTTTTCGCCGTAAAGCAGAAAACACACTTTGAAATCGGGGTTTTCCGTGGGGAAAGTACCGTATCCGTCGGTGAAATATAACAGAGCGCGGATTTTCGCGCCGCGTTTTTTATCGAGTTCGAGCCGCTCGAAAACGGGCCTGAAATCTGTTCCGCCGCCGCCCTCGAGTTTGAAATTCTTCATTTTGCTTCTGAAATCTTCGTCGCCGTCGATCACTTCGTCGGAACGGATCTCGCTGTCGCACTGAATTATCCTGAGCCTGAGATTGTCGCGTTCGGAAATCTGTGAGCAGATTGAGTAAACTTCTTTCAGAAAGACCTTCACCGGTTCGCCCGCGGTACTGCCCGAAACGTCGACGGCGACGACTATCTGCGAATAATCTTTCGCGTCGCTCGTCTCTAAATTCTCGATGAGCGGAACGTTTTTGTAAAGGCTCAGCCCGTAACAATAAAATATATAATCGAAATCGTCGTTCGGCGTTCGTTTTTCGCTCGTTTTGATAAAGCGTTCCAGAAGTTTGCGATAATCTTTCTTTCCGCCGGTTATGTTTTCGAGCCTTCGCTGAAGTTCCCTCTGGTCTTTTCCGAGCCTCGGAATGATTTTCTTCGCGATTTCTATCCACTGTTTTTCGGCGTTTTTATCCTCTTCGCCCTCTTCGCCGTTATCCTGCCGCGCCGAGCCGCCGCCGTTTCCGCCTTGATCGTTCCGCCGCCACAGAAAATGATTGCAAACCCTGACGGCGTTGCCGATTTCTCCGAGTTTCTCCTTATCGATTCCCGAAAGATAAGCCGAGCAAAAACTCTCCGTTACGCCGCCGAATCGGTCGATAATCGACTTATAGAGGCGTTTCCTGTATTCCAGATGTTTTCTGTCGCCGAACGGAACGCCGAGTTCGTCGACGTAATAGGCAACGGTTAAATCGCACGCCGCGTCATAAACGTCCGCGTCCTTTTCCGCTATTCTTTCCGCGTCCTTTTCCGCGTTTTTTTCCGCTATTCTTTCCGCGGCCCCGAACGGGTGCAGAAACAAACAATGCAAAACAGTGTGGCAAAGCCCGAGCGTCACGAGTTCCGCGCCCCTCGAAGCCGTCTGAAACAACAACTGTTTTTCGCCGAAATATATGCCCTTGCCGTCCGTGTAACAAAACGGCTTTTCTTCCGTCACGGCGGGTTCGGCTTTTCCCACCGCGTAAGCGAGATAGGAATAAGACGAGCCGAACGCCGAAACGGCGAGTTTTAAAACCTCGTTTGCGCTTTCCGTCAGATTGCTCATCTCTCCTCCTCTTTAACCTCCGTCAGATTGCTCATCTCTTCGCCTCTTTAACCGCGGGGATTTTCTTCATTTCTTCGTCCATTTTATCGTAAACGCCTATTCCCGAACGCACCGCTTCCACGCACAGACCGACGTCTTTCTGCAGATTTTCGTCCAGAGCGAAATAGTTGCGGTAATCTTTCCGGCACAGAATTTTCAGGTCGTCATAAGAAAATTCCGCGTCCTTAAACCACTGCACGAAGGGTTTGTCGGCGTTTTTCACCACGTAACTTTTCACGCAAGCCGAAACTATTTCGGGATCATGAAAGAGCGGCGAATCCTCGATATATTTTAAAATTTCGCCGTTCACGCCCGCGCAGAGCAGAACGACCTCTCTGTCGTTTTTGTATTCGGCGACGGAATCGAAAAGAGTCTGCACCGCCTTGGGCGAATTGCGTTTCAGTCCGCGGATTATTTTTTCTCTTTCCTCTCTTTCGCCCACGCTTCTCGCGTTCATGAAAGACATAAGGTAGGGCAGAACGCGCATTTTTTTGTTTTTGACGGCGTAAGGCAGAATTTCTTTCACCGTCTGCGGCAGAACCGCGAACTTTTCGCATAAGAGTTCCGCGCACTTTCTGTCGTCCTTTTCCACCACGCGCATAAGCAGTTCTTTTTTCCGGATAACGTTGCCCTCGCACACGCTTAAAACGGCGTATAATTTATCGTAATCGATCGTGAGAAGATCGAGTTTTTGAGCGATGAGCCTTATCGTCATGTTTTTTTCGGCTATTTTTTCGAAAAGCCCGAGCGGCATGTCGTTCGAAAGAGTGTTCGCGCCGATAACGCCCCTGTCCGCCCGCACGGAACGCTCGAAAACTTTATCGCTCGCGAAAGCGTCGTCCGCGAAATAAGCGCACACCGTTCTGTCCTGAGCGAGCGCGGCGAGACAAACGCTTTCGTCCGCCCTTACGCTTTCCGAAAAAAACCTGATGTTCTTCGCGTTTTTCGTCACCGCTATGCGGGCGATTTCCTTATCGGAATAATATTTTTCGGGCAAAGCCTCGATCGCCGAGCCGCCGCTTCTCGCAACGACTTCCGCGATTTCTCTCGAATTTGCCGCCTCGCCCGTTAAAAACGAAACGCAAAGAGGATAATCGGTGGCGGCGATGAGCGCGATTTTCGGATTCGAGCGGATGCTTTCCGGCGCGAAACGAATGAGCCGCCCATCGTTTTTCAGGCAGATCGAAGCGATTTCCTCGTCGGCTTTGAGCGTTTCGGAAGCGTATTCGTATAGTTCCGGCCTCTTCCCGACGAGAGAAAGAGTAAGTTCTCTGTCGCTCTGAAGTTTCGCGTCCGTTTTGTATTCTTCGGAAAGGGCATTGAGAAGCCTTGCCGACATTTCTTTGTTCGTGTTTTTCAAATTTCAGCCCTCCGCCTGTTCCGATTTCCGCCCGTGTTTCCCGCGATTTCCGCCTTTGCTTTCCGCGATTTCCGCCTTTGCTTACGGCGGATTTTCGCCCGCGTTTTCCGCGATTTCCGCCTCTGTTTCCCGCGATTTTCGCCCGCGTTTTCCGCATTTTCGCCGCCCGCGTTCACCTTCCGCCGCAAGCCTGCGGATTACCTTATTTTAACTATTAAATCATTATATCACACATATCCCGTTTTGTAAATACTAAAGCGCATTTTTTTAACGATTTTTTTGTGAAAAGAAAAGGTCCGGCAAATTTGCCGAACCCTGTCGTTGATTTTGTTATTTGTTGAAAACGTCTTTAAAAGCCTTGCTGAACTTAACCGCGGGAGCCTTGCACGCTTTGATCTGAACCTTTTCGCCGGTAAGGGGATTTACGCCGTCTCTTGCCGCTTTGTCCTTGATTTCGAAAGTAGCGAAGCCGGAAATGTGAATATACTCTCCGTTCTTAAGAGAATCGGTGAGCGTTTCCACCAACGCGTTGAAGTTTGCGTCCGCCTCTTTGATCGTTACGCCGAGTTTATCCGCGTAAGCCCTGATAAATTCACTCTTGTTCATAATTTCCTCCGATTTTACTTATTTTGCGGACGCGGAAACGAATTTTCGCTCGTTCCGCATACGCTTGGTTTCATTATAACATATTTTAAAAAAATATCAACCGTTTTTTCAGATTTTTTTGAAGATTTACAATAGGTTTGTTAAAAATTGATAAGCCTATTGCCCGCAAGAACTAAAAACACCGCAATTTATAGGTTTGTCAATGCGACAAGCCTATTTTTATTTTATTTAGGAGGTATCCACAATGACCGACAACGCAAACGTAAAACAAGAGCGAGTAAGCATAACGGCATTTATCTCGAAAGATACCCGCGATAAATTGTTGCGTATCGCGGAGGACGAAGATTTGACGTTTTCCGCCCTCGTTCGCCGTGCGCTTAAAGAGTACGCGGACAAAAAGGCAATTTAATTCAAGAGGAGGCACAAAATGAACAACCAAACCAAAACACAAGAGAACGTTAAAAAGGCTTTGGCAAAGCAAACGCTCGGACTTCCGTTGACCCCACACGAACACGCGCTCGTTACCCTATACGGACAATCGCCCGTACAGCACAAAGAAAATAAACCCGAATTTGTCGAAAAGTATCTTAAACCCCTCGTTGTTGCGTTGGGCGTCGGCGTTGTAAACGTCGTCTATCGAAAAACAAGCGAACACGACGAAATCGTAACGCTTATTTACGAAAACGGTTTTACCACCGACAAGGACGTTTCGGCGGACTCGCTTTCCGCCTTAACGCGCGACACGATAAAAGGACTTTGAGGGCGGCGGATATGAAAAGCATTGTAACAAAACTTGTTATCTATAAAAAAGATCCGCGCTTTAATTATTGCCCCACGCCCTATTATTGCGAAGGGTATTACGTCGGCGGCGGGCAATTTTATTCTTATTGCGGCATAACGGACGCGCAAGTGCAAGAAAAGGAAATCGAAAATACATTTATCGGCGACGACGCAATGCGCGAATATTGGGCGATTAGGTTTAACAACTTACAAGAGCAAGATCGAAAACTCATTTTGTCGGCGTTCCCCGATATTGAAAGCAAAGACAAAATGACACTCAAAGACCCGCAAGAACTTTACGCAATAGCGTTTCGCAAAGTGTTACGCCGTTTCGCGGTTGTTTGCCCGCGGTGCGGTGGTTGCGGCAATTATTCAACCGCGGTTGCCTATACAAAGGTTGACGACGGAATTTGCCACAAATGCAACGGGCGCGGAAAAGTTTTACCGCGTTTAACCGTGAAAAAACTCGAAGAAATTAAAAACTATTTCAAATCGGAGGCGAAAAAATGATACTTAACGTTGTTTTGTTTTTACTTATTGTTGTTTTAACGGTGGCGGTCGCCTTGTGGTTTACGATTGACTACAAGCGCGCAAAAGCGGGCAAAAAGTCTTTTCTATGGGAACGCAAAAGCGACACCCGCCCCGACCGCGATACGCAAACGAAAGATTAAGGAGGCGGCACAATGAAAAAATTAACCGTTGCTTGGCTTTCGGCGGGCGTTTCGTCATTTATCGCCGCTTACTTGATACGCGACGAAATCGACGAGTTTTACTACATAGACATTGACGATCAGCACCCCGACAGTATGCGTTTTATAAAAGATTGCGAAAGCGCACTCGGACGCCCGATTAAAATATTGAAATCGAATTACGGGAGCGTCGAAAACGCGATACTTGCGCAAGGTTGTATAAGAATGGTAAAAACGGGCTTTGCGCCTTGTACGGCTTATCTTAAACGTCGGGTACGCAAAGAACAATTCGAGTTGTTACACCAAAACGACGAAATAACGTACGTTTGGGGTTTTGATAGCACAAAGCACGAGCAAAACCGCGCCGACCGTATCGTCGAGGCAATGCCGCAATATAACCACCGTTTCCCGCTTATCGAACAAGGACTCACAAAACAAGACGCTCACGCGGTTTTACGGCGATTAAACATACGTCGCCCCGCTATGTACGATCTCGGTTATCAAAACAATAATTGCGTCGGTTGTGTGAAGGGCGGTATGGGCTATTGGAATAAAATACGTCAAGACTTCCCCGACGTTTTCAAAGCCCGCGCGGAATTGGAAAGAAAACTCAACTCGTCTTGTTTGAAAGAGTGTTTTCTCGACGAACTCGCACCCGATCGCGGTAAGGCGGATAACGAGATTTTGGAAGATTGCGGCATATTTTGCGAAATAGCCGCAAGAAAAATTACGGAGGCGGCGGACAATGGCGGAAATTAAAATTACAAAATGCAAAAG
>CAVJNC010000047.1:0-15543 GCA_963650905.1 Subdoligranulum sp. APC924/74 | reverse complement strand
CGAGGAGGTGTGATATGCCCTACGGAGAAGCAAAAGTTTATCACGACGGCAGTCATTATATTGCCATTCCCCACACGGAAAAGCCGTACAGAAAGCGACCGCAAAGATCCGAAGAAGAAATCACGGTCACCGACGACGGCGAAAAGATAACGCCGGTAGAAGAAACGACAGACAGTCTGATCGTTGAAACGGAAACGCAAACCACGGTTGAAAATTCAGCCGAAGAAGCGCAAAAACCGCAGGAAACGACGGAAGAAAACGAATCGCCGCCAAAGCCCGTAAAAACGGTTAAGACGACGAAAAAGCAAGTCTTTGATAAGTTCTATACCGAAAGTCTTAAACTGCCAAAAACGGCAAGAAAACGCTTTATATTAGAGGGTATGCGACCGTTCTTCAAAGACAACGAAACGACCGAAAACTACGTTTCGCTGAATTTGGAACGCAAGTACAGAAATCTTGTTACAAGGCGGATACGGCTTATACGGAAAGTGAACCTGCAAACTTTCAACTATTTCGTAACGCTGACGTATAACGACGCCATTCATACCGAAGCGACGTTCAAAAAGAAACTGCGGACTATGCTCGCCCATTTGTGCAACAGGAAAGGCTGGAAATACGTCGGCGTTTGGGAACGAAGCCCGCAAAAGCAACGACTACACTTTCACGGCATATTTTATATTCCCGACGTCGCCGTACTCGGTAAAATGACGGACGTTGAAAGTTACAGTTTTTCCGAAAGGAAAAGACAAATAACGAAGCAAAGCGAATACTTTAATTTGCATTTCGGACGTAACGACTTCCGCCCGATAGAAAACAAAACGCATATAGGCGAAGCGGTAGCGTATATACTCAAATACATTGAGAAAAGCGGCGAAAAGATAGTCTACTCCCGCGGACTTCCGCAATACTTCATTTCGGATATTATGGACGACGACATTGCCGGACCTATCGGGCTTGAAGATAAAAAACTACTGCTGTTCGACGACTTCGTATGCTGGGACGAAGGTTGCTATATGGGCGAAGTGAGCAAAGAAGTAATAGCACAAATGCGCAAAAGTAATTAAGCGAAAATCCGCACCTGCAAATACGGGCTAAAAACGAAAAATGCCGTAACCGAAAAATAGCGGTGATTCGCCAAGCGGGTTAGCGGCGAACACCGCTTTCGTTACGCTTTCGTTTTCCGTTATTTCGGTCGGTTCGGTTAAGGTTTTGGCGTGTGCTTGTCTGCGCCGCGAAGCGGCGCTCTCGTATCAAGACAAGCACACGCCACGGTTGCAAATTGGGGTGGAATGAATATAAGAGGGTGATATTATATTACAAATTGTCCACAAAAACTGTGGAGAAAATCGTCAACAAAATTATGCTCAACATACACAATATTGTTGACAAATAATTTTTAACGTGATATAATTATGGCATAATTGATAGCGTAAGCAAGTTGGAGGTAGAAAATGCTTACCGAATTTGGTAAAGTAATGCGAATCATCAGAATAAATACCGGCGACAGTATGCGCGATATGGCTGCAAAAATAGGTATGAGCGCAACGTATTTGTCGGCAATCGAGACTGGGAAAAGAAATATTCCCGCAAATATGGAAGAATTATTGTTTTCTCATTACAATTTCTCGGAAAAAGACAAAAAGAAAATTAAAGACTCGATAGAAAAGTCGGCATCGCACGTTAAGATAGACCTTACGGAAATGGCGGATAAAAAGAAAAAGCTTATTTATTCGATATCTAAAGGCGATTTTGACGAAGAGACGCTTGATAAACTTTGCGAAATAATCAAAAACAAGGAGAAAGAGGGGAAATGAAAGAATTAGTATATAAGCCTTTGAACACGGGCGACGGCGTAATTGTTCAATACACGGATAGTTTCATACTCGATAAGGGTATGAAAATTTCCGTACCAAACCAATATATCGCCGTCGTTTTTGATAATGAAAAAATAAGTTTCAGAGTCGAACCTTGCGTAGGTAAAGTAATCTTCAAAGAATACGGAAAGAACTTTCTCGGTCATACCATGAAAATCGCGTTTATTCACGTTACGGCGATACCCGAAATGCCGTGGGGATTCGGCAATATTCAGGTAAACAACGAAAGGCTGAAAGAAGCCTACCGCGTAGGCGCGAACGGGATGTTTCAGATTAAAATTACCGATTTCACTAAACTTATGAGCGCTTTTTCTGGCGACGACGAAATTACGGTAGACGACGTTAAAGAAAAAGTACTGTCGCTTATAAAAACGATAGGGGTTGAACTTGTCGGCGCATGTTTTGCCAATACCGAAGTGTCGGTGTTCGAGATAAGCTCGCTTGTCGGTAAAATCCGTGAAGATTTGTTTGAAAAACTTTCAAAAGAAAGCAAACTTGCCGATATGGGTATTAAAATCGCCAATCTTACCGTAGCGGGCGTTCACGTCAACGAAGAAGACCTTGAGCTTATTCGCGATAGAATAAACGAAACGACTGAAAACGATGACGAGGATGATTCGGACGATGACGGCGAAACGGTTAAACTTCGCGAAGATATAGAAAAGTTTCAGACGGAAATCTTAAAGAAAATGTCCGAAGAAATTGCGGCGGCGGAAGCTCGTAGTAAAGACGCAAGCGAAAGAAAAATTACCGAGCAGATTGAAAATAATCGTCGCGCGACAGTTTCGACGGTAATGCAATACATAAACGAACAACTCGACGAATTCGGTAAAAGTTTATCCTCCGAACTCGACGAGAAAATTCAGGAAATGTTACCGCTCCGCGACGGCGCACAGGAATCTACTGTTGACTCTTTAACGCTCACAGCTGAAAACATTATATCAAACGCAACAACCGACGACGATTACGTTCCGGCTGCGGCAATGATTTACTCCAACGTGGAAGATAATCTTATACACAAATTCGGGCTTATGCACGAAAACGAAAAATTCTTGATTGATTTCCGCGAATATATGAAGATAGTCGAGCGCGCGAGAATAGGCAATCGTTATTTGCTCAAAAAACGTAACGACAATGGTTTGTTTACGACGTTTATGCCGCGAGTGTATAAGGAAAACGACAACGGTGAGCCGTTGATAGTCGAAGCCTTGCCGATTGTAAGATTTATGCAAGCGGGACTTAATGCAGAAGACGCATGGTATGCTTCTGAAATATGGACTACGCTTAACCGTATAAGACATAAATCGGACGAAAACAAAGCGAAACTTAATGCTTTCTTTGCAAAAGAGGGAACTACGCAAAAAGAATATTTACTGTCCGCGCTCAAATTCTATAAAGAGAACGGCTTATACACAAAGGATTGATGAGGAGATCGGTTATGAAAAAATACACGCCTTCGGTAAAAAACAATAATCAGGTTAAAGACGAGCTTATGCAGGAAATGAAAGCGTTCCTGTATAGAATCGAAAAGGGCAAGTACGGCAAAAATCTCGACAAAGATACCGTTAAGGAAGTTTACGATTCTTTGACGAACGCCGCGGATGGGCTTAGCGGAATTATCTTCACGGGCGACGAAGATTTGACTATGGTCAACGACAAAATCGGCTTGTGTCTTGCAAATGTCAAAAAGGCTCTCGAACAAGATTATACGAACCGCCTTGTCGAAGCGGCTGACGATTTATTATATTATCTCGATTCGTTCAAGGCAATCGCTGACGGCGAAATCGACTACATCGACGAAGAGGAAGTTAAGGCTAAAAAACTTTCTTGGTCGAAGCGTAGATTGTATGCTCGTCTGGATGAATTGAAAGAAATAAAGACTACTTTCGAGCAGCAGGAAAAACGTCTTGAAAAGGAAATCAAAGGGCTTGAAAACGACCTTTCCGAACTCGACGAAAAAATGCTCAATGAAGACAACGAACGCTTGATAAACGACTTATACCGCAAGATTTCGGCGCTGAAAAGTAAACTTGATATGCTCAACGTAAGGCGTAGCAACTACTCCGCATGCTTCAATATTCTCGATATAATTTACGCCAACGCAAGCGAAATTTTAACGGCAAGTCAGTTCAGTATGGAAGAAGCGTCCAAGGCAAAAGTTTTGCTTAATATAGGCAAACTCAAAGCCGTTGTCAACGAACCGGATAAGGCGATCGCTATTCTTAAAGTTATGGATAAAGACATTAAAGCAATATCCGAAAAGGTTAAGAGTATGGACGAAAAAGTTTTCGGCTTAGATACGAAGCAAACGAGCGTAACCGATAGCGCGCTTGCGTATAAAGAAGAACTTATGCGCAAGAAACGCGAAAAAGAATTTAACGGCGAAAACCTTGACGAACTTGAAAGGGGTAAAACTACTTCGACTAAAAAAGTAGGGGAGGATAAATAAAATGGCATTTTTCAAAACGAAACAAGAAAAGGAAATAATGGCTCAGATGGCTCGCGACGAACAACTCGAAGTGTTCAACGACCAGATTAAAACTTTGCAAACCAAACGCGAAGAATACGCTCGTATTGCTGCCGAAGCGGAAATTAACGGAGATACGGGGACTTATGAAGTTGCTTGCAACGCTTTAATAGAACTTAACGACGTTATTTCGAGTTTAATGCAGACGAAAGCAAACTTTGATATTATAAACGTATCTAATTCTATCGCGGTCAGTATGGCGACGGCTATGAATGCGCTTGACGCTATGGCGAGCAATAAAACTCACCTGCCCGATATCCGTAAAATTCAGAAAGCGAATGCGAAAGTCGCAAAATATATGCGTTCTATCAAGATTTCGCAAAAGGCTATGGCAGGCGCAATGCGTACTTCTAACCCCGCGAACAAAGCAAGAAGTCAATCCGAAATGGACGCCGTTCGCCCGATGATAGACGCGGCAAGAGCAAAACTCACAGGCTCTGCCCCCGTATCGAGCGATATTGATATTTCTGCCGAAATCAACGCCGAGAAGAATAGAATTATTTGAGAATGATGCAAAATGAGACTATTCATATTGGGTAACGGATTCGATAAGGCGCATGGGTTACCAACTGGATATGATGATTTTCGAGATTATTTGGAGGTTTATAATCCCGGATTTCTTACTGAGTTTGAAAAAATACATAACCATTATCCGGTAGAAGAAGAAAGATTATCACCTGTGGTGCTGGGAAAAAGAAAAAAAGCTATTAAAGAAACTTTATGGAAAAATTTTGAGTTAAACTTATCAAAATTTGACATGGAGACAATATTAGATGAGTCTGATTCTTTACGCGACCTTATGGAAAGGGACGTTGGAGATGTTGGAGTGAAAGACACGATGGATGCCCATTGGAATGATAATTATGAATTCTTGTGTCAAATTGATGAGTTGATGCTGCAGTGGGTAGAATCAATATCGCTTTCTCAAGCAAAGACACTTCGTTCGTTTGATGAGAATGATTTGTTTTTAACATTCAATTACACTAAAGTAATCGAGAAGGTATACAACATACCGGAAAATCAAGTTTTGCATATACATGGAAGTATTGACAGTGAATCAATTGTAATCGGTCATAATGATAATGCTGTTACAGAGAAAATGTTGTCGTGTGTAAAAAAATCGCAAGAGAGATTTGATGAATTCGATGAAAGCGTCTATGAATTTATTTATAAAATTCAAAAGAAGTATGTAAAGGATACCCAAAGATATATTTTGCAAAATTGGAATTTTTTTGCGAAGCTTAAAGATGTAGACGAAATATGTGTGATAGGTCATTCGTTTGGGGAAGTAGACTGGCCATATTTTGAAGTAATACGTAAAATTTCAAAAGATGCAAAGTGGAATGTTTACTATTTCCATGAAAGCGACAAAAATGCATTTTATGGTTTGAATAAAAAATTGAGAATACCTAAAGTTAAATTAAGTTTGATGGAATCAAAAAGCTTTTGGATAATATGAAAGGTTTTTCAAAGGGTTACTATAGAGGTAGGTTATGTCAGCAAATATTTGTAACATATGCGGTGCAAATTTAATATATAAGGATGGAAAGTGGGTTTGTCCCGCTTGTGGTGCGTTTAAGACGGAAGAGATTTCTAACGAAGAAGTTACTCTTTTATACAATGCCGCGCAAAAATTACGTCTTGCAAGTTTCGACGATGCCGAAGAAGCGTATAGAGATATTATTGCAAAGTATCCCGAAAATTCCGAGGCGCATTGGGGACTTGTTTTATCGAAATACGGCATTAAATACGAGGATGATTACGACGGCAAAAAGTTGCCGACGTGTTACGCTACGAGTATTGAAAGCGTGCTTACGGATAAAGATTATCTCGATGCCGTCAGACTTTGCAAAGATAAGTATCAGAAGGAATACTATATCGAACAAGGCAAGGTTTTGGAGAAAATCCGTGTCGAATGGCTTGAAAAAGCAAGCAAAGAGCCGAAATACGACGTCTTCCTTTGCTTTAAGGATTCGGACAAACTCAATAATATGGAGAGAACGGACGATAGTATAGAGGTCGCAAACCTGTATACTCATTTGTCGTCGCTCGGTTATAAAGTATTTTACAGCCGTGAAAGTCTCCGTGATAAGGTTGCTGAAAAATATGAGCCCGTACATATACAACGCATTGAATACAGCTGCCGTAATGATAGTTTACGGCAGTAAAATCGAATATTTCTCGTCGGTTTGGATGAAAAACGAATGGACGAGATATGTTCGTCGTTTAAGGGAAGGACTTAAAATCGAAGGTTCGCTCGTGATAGCGTGCGACGGAGTAAATCCCGGCGATCTTCCGCGTCCGCTCAATCAAATGCAAGTGCTGACGCGCGCAAAAAGACTTTTTACGGCGATTTGGAAGCGCATATTGCAAAAATAATCAGCATTGCTCGCCGTCCGAAAGCAACCGTAGAAAGAGTTGAAATTTCGAGCGCAATCGGTAAGAAAAAGGCTTCGATCGACAATCAGATAAAGACAATTAAGGTCGGCGGCGGTGTCGGCAAGAAAACGCCCGTCGTGATAGATAACGCCGTTTCCGTTCGTGAAATCGGTCGTTACGAAGTTCCTGCTCTTACGCCGGATGAAGATACGAAGTTAAAAAGTGTCAATCTTTTCTTGCAAAAAGAGTTGTTCGATAACGCAAAGAAAGTTGTCGATGAAATCTTAGAAAAGAACAAATATAATGGTCAGGCTCTTCTTGCCGATTTGCTAATCAGATATAAGGTGAAGAGTATAGACGAACTGTCCGATAAAATCGAAGAAATTGAAGATTTTTCGCAGTTCAATACCGTAATCGAATATAACGACAAGGATATCGGCGAAAAATTGATCGCCGTAATCGGACAAAAAATACGTCTTGCCGTGGCGAACAGCAATTATGACGTGGCGATAGCATGCTTGAAAGAAATTGTCGTATATAACAGCGCCGAAGTATTAAATATAAGGCTTGAACTCCGTAAAACCGCAACAAGGCTGTTGGCTGTTTCTGCGAATACTGCTGCGGAGATTTTTGACGTTCTTGTTAATTCGTATCAAGACAGTGAAACTTATATTGAGTACATCCAAGGTTTTGTAGATGATTGCATAAAAAACAGACAGTTTACGGTTGCTCAAAAATATAACGATAAGATTATCGAACTTGATGACGGCAATCTGAAAGCCACTTTTTCGCAAGCGTATATTTACGTTCAAGCGACAAGCTTTGACGACTTTATTACGCTTGCGGATAGATTCGTGGATTTTAAGTTATTCGATAATGCTATCAAGCATTTCGATGAAGAAGATACCATAGAGTGTTTTGCGAGATTTAGAAAAATCGTCGTCGGTTTGATAGTTGGTCAAAAATCTGGGAATGCAATCGCCGATTGGTTTGATTTTGTGGTCAAGTATGAATTTGACGGTCGTAATGAGTTTATAGAGGAAACCATAAATTCTTTGCCGGATATAAAAGACTTGACTGACAGAGCTAAGTTGTTTGACCGCGCGATAATGTGCATTGACGGAAGCGATATAGAAAGACATATTTCTATGCGGCTGTCTTTTGCAAAAAAATTGCAGACTGCGGAAAATTTTGCGCTCGCGAATAAGTATTACAAAGAAGTAATCGACATCGAAGAGGATATGGCACCGGACTTACAAGCATAACAATTCCCGATAGCGTAATAAATATCGGATACGGAGCGTTCTCATGGTGCAGCAAACTTACGACAATCAATTACGGCGGAAGTATCAACGAATGGTTAAAAATTTCATCAAATTGCGGAGAACAATCTGACGACGGAAGCGTAACCGTAAAATGTTCGGACGGAGAAATAAGGATTAAAATTAGTTATATAATACTGCCAAACTAAAATATTCGAATAATTCTATTGAGTGTTAAATTTATGAATAAAAAGTTTTTATATGTAATTGCAGCAATCGTAGCAATCGGTTTAGTCATATTCGTGCTTAATTTGCTCGGATGCGGAAGGGGATATCATATCGAATACGGCGAGGGAACGAAACTTTCCGAGGTGGATATTCCCGTTTCGATTCCTTACGCGAGCAACTTCGCCTGCGACTATTACGCCTCGGACGGCGAAAAAATCGAGGATAAATCCACTGTTTTCGATATCGACGACGAAATCAAGGTGAAAGTCCGTTTCACCCTTTCGGCAGACGCTTACGCCGCGGGCAAAAGCAGATTCACGCTGAAAATCGCGCCGTCGGAAGAGTTCGACGGACGTATTTATTCCGCGAATACTTCGACCACCGGAAACACGGAACTCACCGCGACGTTTTCCGCCGACGACGTATCGAAAAATTGCGAGGTCGAGGCTAAAATTCTGTTTAATTACAACAGCGGCAGGCTCAGAATCAATTATCGTTACGACGACGAAGAGTATGCGGTGGCGGCGATAAGTCCGCTTAACGGCAGCAAACCGTTGGAATTTACTTACGATAAAGAAACGAACGGTTACGTCGTAGGGCGGGACCGGGAAAACGTCTGCTGGTTCAAGGATTATACGGAATTCGTCGTTCCGTCCGAATATAAAGGCGCGCCCGTGACGGGTATCGGCGAATCGTTTTTCAACGATTGCAAGTCGCTTAAAAGCGTAACTTTGCCGTCCACGCTTAAAAGTATCGGCGAGGGAGCGTTTTATCTCTGCGAATCGCTCGAAAACATAACCATTCCCGACGGCGTGACGACTATCGGCAACGAGGCGTTTTATTCTTGCCGTTCGCTGAAAAGCGTTACGATTCCCGATTCCGTCAGGAGAATAGGAACGGGCGCGTTTAAGTACTGCCCTTCGTTGGAAGAAGCGATTTTGCCTGCCGGAATCGAAGATATAGGTTGCGACGCGTTCGAGGGGTTTAATCAACTGTCCTACACCGAATATGACGGCGGTTACTATTTAGGCTCGCCCGAAAACGAACATCGTTATCTTCTGAAAGTGAATTACGATGCGGAAAACTTAACCGTTCACGAAGACTGCGAGGCGATAGGTCGTTACGCTTTTAACTACAACAAGCGATATAACGACGACGAACGCAATCCGAAGATTAAAAGCGTTACCTTGCCGAGCGGGGTAAAGATTGTGGGAGAGGGGGCGTTCTGGGAGTGCGCGTCGCTCGAAACCGCGACTTTGTCCGAGTCTCTCACGAGTATCGGCAATCAGGCGTTTTACGCCTGCACGTCTCTTAAAAGCGTAACTTTCGGCAATAATCTGGAAGTTATAGGCGACAATGCGTTCTGGTGGTGCGGTAAACTTACGGATATGACTCTTTCCGACAACGTCACTTACTTCGGGGAAGGGGCGTTCTGGGCTTGCGAAAAACTGTATACGAAGGAGGACGAAACCGGTTACTACCTCGGCACAAGGAGCAATGAATACGCCGTCCTTATAAAGGGAAAAGAAAAAACGGCGGACGGCGCCTATATCGAGAACGTCCGCGTCAACGACGAATGCGTTATGATAGGACCGAGCGCGTTTAAGGATTTTATCGATATCGATACCGTCGTTTTGCCGGACAGCGTAAAAATTATAGAAAACTCGGCGTTTTCGGGATGTTCAGGTCTCGAGAATATAGAGATGCCGTCCGTTACGAGGGTGGGCGATTCCGCGTTCGCCGGTTGCAAATGGAAATTAGCGAGCGTAAACATGCCGTCCGTTAAAAAGATAGGCGAGGAAGCGTTTCGCGGTTGCGTAAAACTTACGAGCGTAGAGATGCCGTCCGTAACGAGCATAGGCAGTTACGCGTTTGTCGGTTGTTTTGACGGCGTGGAAGAATTTACGGTGCCGAACGGTATAACGAGCATAGGCGCGGGCGCGTTCGCCGGTTGCGATTTTAAAACAGTAACTTTGCCGGAAAGCGTGAAGAGCATAGGCGAGGAAGCGTTTCACGGTTGCGATAACCTTGAAACCGTGAATTTTCCGGAAAGTCTTATCGAGATAGGAGACAGAGCGTTTGAGGAATGCGAGAGTCTGAAAACCGTGATTTTGCCCGATTCGGTTGTGAGTATAGGCGAGGAAGCGTTCAAAAAATGTCCTTCGCTCACAACCGTAAGTTTGCCGGCAAATCTTGAAAAAGTAAAATACGCGACGTTCAGCGGGTGCGAGTCGCTCGCGACCGTAACCATAAAAGGGAATATTAACGGCTTCGAGAGCGAAGTGTTCAACTGGAGCGGTCTGAAAGAAATCACGTTTATCGGAACGCGTAAAGCGTGGCTGGATATTCTTTCTCTTTCAGACACGAAAAACCTTTTCTGTCACACGATAACCGCGCGCTGCAAGGACGGAGATCTGTTTTTCGACGCTTACGAAGAGGAGGCTTTGATTTATCTGGAAGGCCCTTCTAAAGTCAGAAATTGACCGGACACATAGATTTTACGCAAAAAATTTTAAACCCGACGCTTAGCCGGAATCGGCTCGGACGCAATCGACCGCGTCTGACGGAAGGAAATATCTATGAAGAAAAAGATTTTGTTTTTTATTATGATTCTCGCGGCGATTTTCGCCGCGTTTGCCCTTACCGCTTGCGGAAAAGACGACAGCGAAACGGCGAGCGAAACTACGGAAGATTCCGAAGGGTTTGAAAATATAGTATTCGAAGCGCCTTACGTGAGCGATTTCACTTGCGTTTATTACGATTCCGACGGCGAAATGATTAAAGATAAATCCACCGTTTTCTCGCCCGACGACGAGATTCGGGTTAAAACGAACTTCACGCTTCTGCCCGACGCTTACGCCGGCGGCAAAAATAAGTTTACGGTGAAATTTATTCTTTCGGCAGATTTCGAAGGTAAAATCGTTTCGGCGAATAGTTCAACGACAAGCGATAAAGACTTGACGGCAACGTTCACGACTTACGATAAGGACTCGAAAAATTGCGAAGTCGAAGTACAGATAAACGTAAATTACAGCGCGGGAAGTTTTAAAATCGCCTACGCTTATGACGACGAAGAGTATACGGAAGCATGCGAACTTCCGCTCAACAACAACAAAACCTTGCTTTACGCTTATGACGAAGCCACGGACGGATATATCGTTTCGAGAGATTTGAACAACGGCGGGTGGATAAAATCGGTCACCGAAGCGCATATTCCCGATTCGTATGACGGCAAGCCCGTAACCGCAATCGGCGAAGAAGTTTTTTACGGCTGCAATTATTTAACGAGCGTAACTCTTCCGGACGGCATTACGAATATCGGGGAGAACGCGTTCTCATTCTGCGAGCAACTGGCAAGCATAACGATTCCGTCGAGCGTAAAGGAAATCGGACCTAACGCGTTCAGGGATTGCAACGGTCTGACGAGCGTGAATATAACGGACATTGCGGCATGGTGCAACATAAATTTTGCGTCATCAGGCGCAAATCCCATGAACAAAACGGCCGGATTATACCTGAAAGGGGAGATCGTAACGGATATACCATACGGTCTGACGAATATCGGAAATTACGCGTTCAGCGAATGTAACCTGACGAGCATAACGATTCCGGACAGCGTAACGAGCGTCGGCGAATACGCGTTCTCCTTTTGCAGCGGTTTAACGAGCCTGACGATACCTGCCGGCTTAACGAGTATCGGGAAGTGCGCTTTCGCGTATTGCGACAGTCTGACGAGCGTGACTTTGCCCGACGGCTTGACGGAAATCACGGAAGGATTGTTCAGCGGTTGCGGCGCGTTGACGAGTATAAAAATTCCGGACAGCGTAACGACTATCGGACGAAGCGCGTTCCTCGCCTGCGCGTTGAAAAATATAAAAATTCCGCGCAACGTTACGAGTATCGGAGATTACGCGTTCGGCTATTGCGGACTGCAGAGTATAACGCTTCCGGGCGGCATAACGAATATCGGGAAGTATACGTTCGGCCATTGCGCTTCTTTGAGAAACATAACTTTTGGCGGAACAAGCGACGAATGGCGGGCAATCTCCTCGGAGGCGGGTTATTGCGACGGCGTGTTTGGTTGGATAACCGTGCAATGCTCGGACGAAAAAATAAAGTTTGATTTCTATAAAGGATAATAAAACCATGAAAAAGATTTTGTATTTGATTTTGATGTTTGCGGCGATTTTCGCCGCGCTTGCTCTTACCGCTTGCGGAAAAGACGAAAGCGAAACGACCGATTCCGTAATCCCCTTCGTGAGCGATTTCACTTGCGATTATTACGACGCGAACGATAATATAATTTCGGATAAATCCACCGTTTTCTCGCCCGACGACGAGATTCGGGTGAAAATAAGTTTTACGCTTTCAAACGAGGCTTATGCCGCGGGCAAGCGTAATTTTACCATAAAATTTATGCCCACGGTCGGGTTCGACGGGCGTATTCAGTCCGCAAACAGTTCGTCCACGAGCGATAAAAACTTTACCGCCACTTACAGCGTGGACGACCGTAACGCCAAAAAATGCGAAGTCGAGGTGAGAATAACCGTCAGTTTCAGCCGCGGAAGCCTTAACGTCGGCTATTCTTACGACGGCGAAGAGTTTTCCGACGTGGTAAAAACGCCGCTTAACAACGATAAAACCTTGTCGTTCGAATACGACGAGAAAACCGACGGGTATAAGGTATCGAAAGATCCCGAAAACGGCGATTGGGTGGATAAGTCGGTTAAACTGACTTTCCCCGAATCGTTCGCGGGCAAGCCCGTAACCGTGATCGACAGCGCTCTTTTCGGCGGTTGCGTCAATCTGAAGAGCATAACCGTTCCGAGCAGCGTGAAAGAAATCGGCGATTATAACACGTTCGGCAATTGCCCCATCGAAGAGGCTGCGATTCCCGCCGCTTTTGTCGGATATATGCCGAAATCCACGCTTAAAAGCGTTAAAATCGTTGGCGACGGCGATATAGGGTGGTATTACGACGGCGGCGACTCGTATAGCGGATTTAAAAATTTCGTTAACTTGACGAGCGTGGAATTGCCGGATAACGTAGGCAGTATCGTCAACAACGCGTTCGAGGGTTGCGATAAATTGCAATATAACGAATACGGCGGCGCGCGTTATCTGGGGAACGCAAAAAATCCTTACGTCGCGCTTGTTTCCGTAACGTCAAAGTATCTGAGTTATACCGACGTACACGAAAAGACGAAAGTTATTTGCGACAATGCGTTCGAGTATTACAGTAATCTGGAAGGAATCACGCTTTACGACGGATTGAGAATCATCGGCAAGAATGCGTTTATGCATTGCAGTAAATTAAAGAGTATAAACATTCCCGACAGCATAACGAAAGTCGACGACGCGTTCTGGGGTTGCAATTTAATAAAATATAACGAGTATGAAAACGCTTACTATTTAGGCAACGAAAAAAATCCGTACGTGGTTCTTATGACCACGTATGGCGCGACGAGCGTCCGGATGAACGCTTCAACGAAAATCATCAGCAACGGAGCGTTTACAAAAAACGAAAATCTGACGAGCGTCGCTATCGACGGCGTAACGCGTATCGACGAAGGAAGGTTTAAAGGCTGTAAAAACCTGACGGACGTAACCATATCGGACAAGGTAACGAGTATCGGGGCAGAGGCGTTCAGCGATTGCGTCAGTCTGAAAAGTATAACTATCCCGAACGGCGTAACGAGTATCGAGGGCGGAACTTTTTCGGGTTGCGCCGGTCTGACGAGCATAACCATTCCGAACGGCGTAACGAGTATCGAGGGCAGTGCTTTTTCGGGTTGCGCCGGTCTGACGAGCATAACCGTTCCGGAAGGCGTAACTTCTATCGGTTATAATGCGTTCGACGGTTGCAGCGGACTTACGAGCATAACGATTCCCGACAGCGTAACGGAAATCGGAGCAAGCGCGTTTTATAATTGCAATAAATTACGATACAACGAGTACGGAAATTCTTACTATTTAGGGAACGAAAAAAATCCTTACCACGCTTTGATTGCGGCTGTGAACACGGGCGTAACGAGCGTCGACATAAACGAAAACACGAAAACAATTGCAAACTATGCGTTTGCAAAACGCACGGAATTAACGAGCATAACCATTCCGGGCAGCGTGAAACATATCGGCGATGACGCTTTCTACAATTGTTCGGGTTTACGCGAGGTGATTATTTCGGAAGGCGTAACGACTATCGGCGATTACGTTTTCAACGGTTGCGAGAGTTTAAACGTAACGATACCGAAGAGCGTGACTTCTGTCGGAGCGGCGTTGTTCGGCGGCAGAAACTACATGAGTATAACTTACGGAGGAACGGTGAAAGAATGGTTGAATTTCACCTCGCGTAACGGCGTCGTCGCGGCGGACGGCGACGAGAGCGTAGCCGTGCAATGTACCGACGAACCGATAAGGTTTATATTCTATTAAGTCAACGATATTTTAATAAGGTCAACGGAAGAACCTATGAAAAAGATTTTGTATTTTATTATGATTTTTGCGGCGATTTTCGCCGCGTTTGCCCTTACCGCGTGCGGAAAAACAGACGGCGAAACGGCGAGCGAAACTACGGAAGATTCCGAAGGGTTTGAAAATATAGTATTCGAAGCGCCTTACGTGAGCGATTTCACTTGCGTTTATTACGATTCCGACGGCGAAATGATTAAAGATAAATCCACCGTTTTCTCGCCCGACGACGAGATTCGGGTTAAAACGAACTTCACGCTTCTGCCCGACGCTTACGCCGGCGGCAAAAATAAGTTTACGGTGAAATTTATTCTTTCGGCAGATTTCGAAGGTAAAATCGTTTCGGCGAATAGTTCAACGACAAGCGATAAAGACTTGACGGCAACGTTCACGACTTACGATAAGGACTCGAAAAATTGCGAAATCGAAATGCGCGTAAACGTAAATTACAGCGCGGGAAATTTAAAAATCGCCTACGCTTATGACAATGAAGAATATACGGAAGCATGCGAACTTCCCCTCAATAATAGTGAAATTTTTCGTTATACTTATGATGAAGCAACGGACGGATATATCGTTTGGCAAGGTTCGGATAACTACGTATGGCGTAATTCTGTCAGCGAAGTTGCTTTCCCCGATTCGTATGACGGCAAGCCTATAACCGTAATTGCTGAAAATCTTTTCAATAATTGTAGCGGTTTAACGAGCGTGACGATTTCGGATAGCATAACTTCTATCGGTGAGGATGCAATCAATAGTGAAAGGGATTTCCGAAAAACACAACAAAAAACACCAAATAACA
>CAVJNC010000046.1:378-15642 GCA_963650905.1 Subdoligranulum sp. APC924/74 | reverse complement strand
GAGGTCTGGTCGTCCGACGCGCTCAGTCCGAAAATCCGCTCTATGCTCACAGTTACCACCCTCGTCGCGAAGGGGCTTATCGATTCTTCGTTCGAGCATCATTTGCGTTTCGCCAAGGAAAACGGCGTTACGAAATCCGAAATGGCGGAACTTCTGACGCACGCGGCTTTTTACGCAGGTTGGCCTAACGCATGGGCGGCTTTCCGCAAGGCGATCGAAGTTTACGCGGGCGACGACGGAAAATGCGGAGGTATGTTCGGACTCGGCGAGCCGAATACCGCTTACGCAAAATATTTCGTAGGTAATTCTTATCTCAAACCGCTTACCGATCCGAAAAAGACGGTGTTTATGGCGAACGTTACGTTCGAGCCGAAATGCCGCAACAACTGGCATATTCATCACGCCACGGCGGGCGGAGGACAAATTCTGCTCTGCGTCGACGGCAGAGGCTGGTATCGGGAAGAAGGCAAACCCGCCCTTGAACTTCACGCCGGCGACGTCGTTACGATCCCCGCGAACGTGAAACACTGGCACGGCGCGGCGAAAGACTGCTGGTTTTCGCATATCGCGGTGGAATGCGCGGGCGAGAACACGAAAACGGAATGGTGCGAAGCGGTTTCCGACGAAGAATACGAGAAACTTAACTGATTTCGATTTTATTTCATCCGCAATATACACAAAAAGCCCGCGTCGATAGCGACGCGGGCTTTAAAATTTTTACATATAGGTGATTATTTCAGCCGTTGAATTCGAAAACTTGTTCGAGCAGAGGTTGCGCGCCCGTCTTTTCGTCGACGGGCATAATCATAACGTCTTTCATATATTCGTTCCATTTGTTCACGACTTCGCTTTCCGCCTGAACTTTGCCCGCATACGCCACGCCGCGTTCGCATTCGTAATAACCGAACAGTTCGTTGCCGCAAATCCATATCGAATAATTGCGGATTCCCGCTTTTTTCAATACGTCTTTCATTTCCTGCCATATTTCGTTGTGGCGTTTTACGTATTCGTCCTTTTTACCGTTTAAAATCTCGGCTTTCCATGCGTATTTTTCCATTTTCGTTTTCCTTTGGCGTTTATTTATTTGAATACGAGAACTTTTCTGCCGACGTAGTTCCAGACGAGAACTATGCACGTCATAACGACTTTGCTTATCCACCACTTCCACGCTTCGCCGAGAAATTCCGTCGTTTTGAAAATCGTTATTTCGGGCATAAAAGTTACGCCGAGATGCATTCCGACTTCCGTTATCGCAAGCCCGATAAGCCCGATTATCGTGAAAATAACGAACGATTTTTTCGAGCGCGAGGCTTTTTCGTCGGTCACCTGTTTAAACACGAACGTTATCGAAAGCAACCAATTAACAATAAGCCCGAAGCAGAACCCCACCGCCGTGGAAACGATAAGCGACGGAGTCTGCCCGATCAAAGACGGCGGCAGAAGCCAATGATAAAAGACGTAAGCCGCGGCGTAATCGACGATCGTTGCCGTTCCGCCGACGAGCAGAAACCTGAAAATCTCCCAGAATAACTGTTTTTTCGTTTGCTTTATATGTTCTTCGTTTTTTACGTTTTCTTCCATAATTCACCCCGCTGCGAAGAGAAGCCCGCAGCCTTGTTTACACGCTGCAGACGAGATAAAACAACGTCGTTAACGAAATCGTCGCCGCAACGCAGAATGTTGAAACGAAAACGAGCGTGTTCCCGAATTCCGTGTTCGCGGCAAGAATTCGCTTCCTCATATAGTAAAAAATCATCGCGAAGCCCAGAATCACGGGCATGACATATCTGAAATCCATCGTGCAGGCGTAAGGCATTTTTATATAAAAACACGTTTCGGAAATAAGAAACGAAGCGGTCATTATCGCGATAAACGCGATATCGTTCCTTTCCGTTTCGTCCGCGAAATCCTTTCTGCCGTTTTTTAAATAGAGAACGACGCAATAAACGAGCATTACGACGAACGCGATCAGCGACAACAATCCGCAGGCGAACGCCGCAGGCGAACGCCGTAGCCGAGAAGCACTCCCCGCCTTTGTAATTATTGAATTCGCCGAAAAGCGCGGACCGAAGTTGATATAACGGCAGATTGTAGTTATTATACGCCGTTGTCACTCCGTCCTTAATCGTACAGAACGGTATGCAATAAAGCGTGCCGAAATATTCGTTCGGATCGAGCGTTATGAAAAGCCTTTCGAACCAGTTGTGGTGAGTCGTCGATAACGCGCCGTTAAGATTGGAAAACACAAAACCGAACTCCTGCCCGAACGTTTTATAAGCGTAAACCTGAAACCACAGACCTATAGGCGCGCATATGCACAAAAACAAAACGTAACACGCCGCCATATAAGCGACTTTTTTCCATGCTCCGCTCACGCCGTTTTTCTGCTCCGAAACGACTTTCCCGATTTCGCGGAAAAATTCGTAAGCGAACACGCAACCTATCGGGATACATATGACCGCCGCCGAAATTTTAGCCATCATGCCGAGGCCTATGCAAACCGCGCAGATAAGCAGATCGTAAAGCCTGCGTCCTCTTTTCCACCACCTTAAACAATAGTAAACGGAAAGCATCTGGAACATATACGCCAAAGCGTCGTTGTTGACCTGCCCCGCGAACTCGATATGCCTCGGGAAGAACACCGCGAATGCAGAGACGGCGGCGAGCGCGTAACCTTTCAAGCCCAGAAGTTTGAGGATTTTCACAAGCGAGAACATTGTGACGACCGACCAGATAACGGCGAGAATCTGCGTGGTGGAATATAAATAATATCTGTATTCCGTAAGCCCGACGTAAGCCGAGGACGTGACCGTGGGCATACCCGAAAGGTATTCCGACGGAATCGCGTCGCCAAGCCCGAAAACTTTTTGCAGTATTTCCGTAAGCCCGTTCGTCACGCGCATGAACGTTGCCTGAACGAACGCGTTGAGCGGCGGATGATAAAACTGATAATCGTTCGTCGTCGGGAGTTTGCCTGTGGAATAAATTATCCACGCGTAAGCCTCGTGCCCCGTTAACGCCCTGTTATACGTGTCGTACTGGCGGACGGCGACGGGCGTATATAACATATAAGTAAGCCTGACGACGTAACCCGCGACGAGAATGAGTTTCAAAAGCAAATCGGGCGTCATTTTGCCCGTCTTTTTGCAATAAATTCCCGCGATTGCGAGAATTATGAACACGGCGACGCACAAAGACTGAGCGACCGCGCCTTTTCTGTTCCAGAATTCGTAATAAGGCTTCAACAGATAGAAGCACACGCCCGTTATTATCGTGAGAGCGGCGAACAAGCCGACGTATCTTAAGACTTTGAAAAAATATTCTTTGACGTTTACGCGACCGTTTTCGGAAAACGCGCCCGACAAAGTTGTTTCTGACATTTTCCACCTCCGCGATTTATTCCGCTTTCGCCTCTTCGCCGCCCGATTTTTCGTTATCGGCTTTGATTTCGTGATATTCCTTTTCGGTGTTCACGCTCCAGAGTTCCGTTTTATCGGTTGTGCCGCTTATAATTTCGTCGCAAGCGACCATAGAAGTGACCATGGAGTGATCCATATTGTTGTATCTGTGCTGACCGTTTCTGCCGACGCACCAGAGATTGGCAAATCCGTTGAGATAATCCTTGACTTTATCGAACTCCGCATAAGTTCCGAAGTATGCCGGATATGCTTTTTTGACGTGAATTATCGTGGAATCGAGAACGTTTTCTTCCGATTCGATAACGCCGATTTTAACGAGTTCCGCCACGGCGAACTTAATGAATTCGCCATCCGGAGCCGTCCACATTTCGTCGCCTTCCGAGCAGAAATATTCAAGCCCTATCCAAACTTTATGCTCGCAGTCGTCCACCATATAAGGCGACCAGTTGTTGAATATCTGAATACGCCCGAGTTTAACGTCCCTGTCCTGAACGTAAATCCAGCAATCGGGAACGATATCGTTGAGCGTTTTGATTTTCGTTTTGTTTTTCACCTTCAACTTGTCGAGAAGAAGCCCGACCGTTATGAAATCGCGGTAAGGAAGTTCGGTCGCGATTCTATAAACGTCGTCGCCGCTGTTCTCCTTGCCGATAGCCTCGATAAGGTCCTTTATCGGCATGGACGAAACGTAATAATCGCCCTTGTATTCCTTTTCTTCGCCGTTTTCGTCCGCGACGAGAGATTCTATCTTTCCGCCCGAAACGATAACCTTTTTAACCGCGGAATTTTTGACGATTTTGCCGCCGAGCCTCACGATTTCGTCCGCCATCTCTTCATAGAGTTGCCCGGGACCTTTCTTCGGGTAATAATACTGCTCGATAAGGCTCGTTTCAACCTTGTCCGTCTTTTTGCGGAAAGGCTTGGAAAGGGCGTTGGCGACGGCTTTTCTTATGGACAAGCCTTTGACTCTCTGCGCGCCCCAGTCCGCGGAAATGTCGCGCGGGTGAACGCCCCAGAGTTTCTCGGTGTAGTCCATGAAGAACATTTCGTAAAGCGGCTTGCCGAATCTGTTGATATAAAAGTTTTCGAGATTGTCCTCTTTTCTTTTATGAATACAACTGCCTATATAGCCGAAACCCGCGCTCATCGTGCGGAAAAAGCCCATATTGATAAACGTGCGCGCTTTTAACGAAATGGGATAATCGAAAAACTTTCTGAGGAAAATAATTCTCGAAAGCCTGTCCCTGACGAGCATCACGTCGTCGGTTTTTTCGGGATCGGGGCCGCCCTCGACGAGCGGTTTTTCTCTGCCGAGAATTTTATCGTCTATCGACGGCGCGCCCTGAACGGGCAGGAACTTCGTCCACAGATTCACCACTCTGTCGTCCTTGGAGAAAAATCTGTGTCCGCCGATATCCATTCTGTTGCCGTGATAGGTCGCCGTTCTCGAAATTCCGCCCACGAAATCTTCCGCTTCGAGAATTATCGGGACGATATCGTCCGACTTGGTTAACAGTTCATACGCGGCGGTAAGCCCCGCGGGGCCCGCGCCGATGATTATTGCCGTTTTCTTTTCCATTTTGCCCTCTCGGTAGAAATATTTTTTACCCTCTCGGTAGAAATATTTTCAGATTCGCAAAGCATATCGCTATGCCCGCGATTATTTCTTTTCGTTAGTTTCCGTCGCCGCCGCGTCTTCTTCCGCCGCTTTCGCTTTATCTTCGTCGGCTACTTCGTCGTCGGTTATCACGAGATCGTCCTCGACCTCTTTCTTCGCGTTCTCGTCGATATGCAACGTTTTGGTAACGCCGTTTTTAATCTTTCTCCATCTGACGATGAACCATGCGCCGACCGCCGCGATTATCGCCGTCAACGAAGTGATTATGGCGGTGGTTGCCGCGGGATCGAGATACAATAAATTTGCCAGCATATGTAAAACTCCTTATTTTTTGCCTTTTGCGTCGTTTATTTCTTTTTGACTTATGTCACGTTTATTTCTTTTTGGCTTTCGCCGCAAGCGACTTGAGAATATACTTCGCGCCTTTTTCGGCGGCAGTTCCGTGATTATAGATGAATCCGTCGTAAATTTCCGCGATTTTCTTCGCGTATAAATCCTCTTCGCCGAGAAGTTTTTCGACGACGGCTTTAACGTTTTTCGCCTCGCTCTTTTCAATCGCCTCGCCGAGTTCTTTTCTCAGCGATATCTCCACGGGTTCGATGCCGACTTTCTGCCAGTTCGGATTTTCGCACTTGGGCTTGGTGTTCACAAATATCGCGGGGCGTTTCGTGGCGAAACAGAATTCAGGCCCGACGCCCGACCAGTCGGTGATGAGAATATCGGACGAATAAACCGATTCGTTAGCCGAAAAGTCGGTTTCGAAAACGAGTTTGTTCTCGTCCCTGTCCTTGTATTTTTCTATCAGCGCGGAAAGCCTTGCGCCGTAACGCTTGACGTATTCCGGATGCGGACGGACGATTATCTTATATCCGTCGCCGTAAAGCGAAGCGATAAGGTCGTCCACGCAGGAATCGAGAAGGTTGTCCTCCTGCCACGACGGAGCGACAAGCACCTGCTTATATGGTTTGGGAGATTTTTTCCTCTCCTCGTTCGCTTTGTCGCCCATTTCTTCGAGGTAGTCCGAAAGGGGGAAGCCGAACTCGACGAGAGTTTTCTTCGGAAGCCCGTAAACCTCTTCGGTTTTGCGGATTTCCTCTTTGATATGTTCGCCGGAGCAGAATATCGTGTCGAAATTATCGAACGCGCCCTCTTTGAAACCATAGAACGAACTCATCGTGTCGTGCGGGAAATAAACATATTCGATATCTTTCTGAATGAACGAACGTTTGAGATAATAAGTGTTGAGGTCGGGCGTAGTCATTATGAACATATCCGTTTCGACGAACATCATCAGCGTGACGAGTTTTTTCAGCCCGATATAATAAGGTTTGATTCTCGGTTCTGTTTTCGCTACTTCGAAAATAATATCGTCCGGGTCGTTCGTGACGTAATGAATCGCAAGATTCGACCTTTTCAGCAGTTCCGCGATAACGTCTTTATAATACTTGTAAAATCCGCTCTTTTCGGAATAAATTACGACGTGTTTGTTCGCGATGCCCTTGAATTTTTTATAATCGGCTTTTTCTCGTTTTTTGTTTTCGGCGTAACGCGGGTCTTTTTTATCGGCTGCGCCGAACGCCTTGGCGTCCGCAAGTGCCTTTCTGCTTTCTTCCAGAGCCTTGTAATCTACGTACTTCTTCGGGTTTATCAGCCAGTTGAGCAAATACATAACGCCGATAGACATAAGGTTGCTCGCTATCCAGTAAAGAGCCGTGCCTGCGGGAACGAAAAGCCCGAGATAAAGCGACAAGGCTATGCTCAAAGCCATTATGCCGTACTGATTGAGTTTGCCTTGTTCGTGTTGCAGAACGTTGGAAATATTCTGCGTTAAACACATCACGAAGGACGAAGCCCCCGCGAGAATGGGAACCAGAACGTAAATTCCCCACGTTTCGGCGGGAATGCATGCCAGATTGAAGCCGAGAAAACCGAGTTCGAGAGAATTCGCTTTTTCGATTATTCCCGAAAGCCCCGCGATATCGCCCGCGCCGGCAAGGGTTGCGAACCGCCCCGTCTGCATCGTTTCGATTATTTTAAGTTGGCAGGTGGACGATTCCGTATCCAGCCCCGCGACCGCGGCGAGAGCCTCTATCGTCTCCTTATCGAAGCCGAACAGATAATTGAACGGATGATAAATTATTTCGACAACCGCAAGCAACAAAACGACTTGCAGGATGAGCGGAATTATCGTAATAAGCGGGTGATAATTCTCTCTTTTGTAAATTTCCGATTGCCCGTCCGCGATAGCGTCGAGATTGCCGTGCATTTTGGCTTTGAGGAAATTTATTTCGGGCTGAATTTTGACCATTATGATCGAATTCTTCTGAATCCAGACCGAAAGAGGCATAAGGACGATTTTCGTCGCTAAGGTGAAGAGGATAATCGCCAGACCGTAATTACCCGTGAGCATCCAGCACCATTTCATAAGATATCCGAATGGAATGCTGATATAATAAAGTATCGTCGACATCGATCCGTTCTCCTTAACTCATCAAAAACTTGTCTAAATGTTTATGTTCGCTTACGATTTCTTCCCAGTTGGCTATATTGCTCGCTTTGCCGTTTATTTTGTACACGTACTCGTCGAGCGAGCCTGTTTTATATGTATGCCAGGTGTAAATTCTTTCGCGGCTTTCGTTTTCGGAAAGCAAATTCACCGCAATGCCCGCGCCGTCGTAATCGACGCCTTCCGAACGGAAAATCGTCGCCCAGATATCTTCGTGCGAAGTGGGAGCCCCGGAAACGGCAAACCCCTCGTCGCTGCCCGAAGTTTTAACGAACAACGCCGTCCTGCGCGGTTTTCCTTTTCCGTTGTTTATCACGGCGGAATAGTCGCTTACCGGGCGCGAATGATCGCCCGTTATTATTATAGTGGCGTCCTTATAAAGTCCGTTTTCTTTCAGCGCGGCGATAAACGAATTTACGACGCTCATATTTCTGTCTAAAATCGAAGGAAGAAAAATATCGTTAACCTGAAGAACGTCGTGCATTCCGTCATAATGGATAAACGCAAATTTCTTTTCCGAATCGCCGACGGTGAAAGAGTTTTTCGCAAGCGTTTCCGCCTGATTGTTCGTTCCGACCCATTCTTCGCTGCGGTCGGCGCCTTTCTGGTCCACTATTCCGTTTATATCGGACGTGCTGCCCGTATCGAAAATTTGCTTTAATATAAGCGGCGCGGCGCGATAAAGCGAAAACGCGGCGAAATGAGCGGATAAAAGAAAAGAAATTCTGTTACCGCTCTCGTCCGTCGCCTTTGTAAGATTGCCGACGTATTGCGGAAGATGTTTCGCGTTCGTAAACGCGTAATATTTAACCGTGTAAATATTGACGGCGTAATCGTTTTCGTGTAATTTATCGAGGGGTGTGTCGCCGCCCTTATAGGCCTTGTCGAGAAAGACCGCCCGCCTGTCGTTAATGTCGTATTTTTTCTGCGTGAGCATATTCGCCACGGCAGGGAAAGTGTGTCCGTAATTGGAAACGTTGTCCTGATACCACGTAAAGCCCGTAAGTTCGGAAAAAATTCCGCTGTCGGAAGCGTAAGCCTTTTCGGCGTATTCCTCGTCGAAACGGTCTATGCAGAAATAATAAACGTTGTTTTTCGAGGCAAGTTCGTTGAAGCCCCGCTCGGTACTGATAATCGTTTCGCCCTTTTTGCCCGAGCCTTTCAGAATATTCGTTTCGAACTTGGAATTGCTGTTTATAACGATGAAAATCGGACTCGTTATCTGCGACGCGAGAAGAGCGAACGCGACGATGAACGACACGGTTTTGATTATATCGCCCTTATCGCCTTTTACGTTTACCCATATCGCAAGGAAAAACGCGCCGGCATAAACGACGATCCACACCGCGAGGTCGAGAATGATTTGCCACATTTCGGGAACTTCCCCCGCCATTTTGTCGCCGGGGAGCGAATTCATTCCGAAATTGAGAAAGTTCTGCTGAATGATGAAAAGCGCGGCTGTCGCGAGCGTGAAAGCAAAAATACACCGATAAGCCTTGCGCGGCAAAAAGAACATAAGCGAACCGAACAAAAGCACGGTGAGAATCGCTCCGACGATCAGATAAAAAGCAAAATTCGCCAGCGTGAAATCCAACTCGGCGTAATTGCTGCCGAAAATATCGAGCGGCGCGACAACGAACACGACGAGCGCGAGCGCAAGAGACGACAAAACGGCAGGAACGATACGCCCCAACCTTTCTTCGGTTATAAATTTTTTCTTCTGCATATTTTCTTTTTTCACGGGTTTTTTATTTACGGTTTTTTTATTCACGGGTGCAACCGCCTTATAACTTAATATTTTTTAATTCTCTCCGAGCGGCTTCATCGAGATCGCGCTCTTTGACGGTTTGCTTTTTATCGTAAGTGTGCTTACCTTTGCAAAGCCCTATTTCGATTTTTATAAGAGCCTGTTTAAGGTAAATTTTAAGCGGAACGAGCGTGTAGCCTTTTTCGTTGACTTTTCCGATAAGTTTCCTTATTTCGCTCTTATGCAAAAGCAATCGTCTGTCGCGCCGACTGTCCTTAACGTTAAAAGCGCCGCCGCGATCGTAAACCGCGACGTGCATTCCTTTTATGAACACTTCGGCGTTATTCACCGAACAATAGGCGTCCTTTAAACTCACGTTTCCCGATTTTATCGATTTGACCTCTCCGCCGTCGAGCGCGACGCCCGCCTCGAACGAATCCTCGATAAAATACTCGAATCTCGCCTCTCTGTTTTCGGATATAATTTTCATACTTATCTATTGTACCATACTTCGGCGTGTTTTGCAAGAAAAAATCCGTGTATAATCGTACTTTTATAATATAAATATTATAAGTTATGTTGAAATTCTGTTAAAATTCAGGGTTCTCTTGAAATTCCGGAGCCGCCGAAATTCCGGAGTTGATGAAATTTCGGGTTTTGTTTGAATTACGGGGTTGCCGAATATTCCGCGGCGTCGTTATAAGTCGTTATAACTTTTCGAGGACGATAAGTTCGACGCGTTTTTCCGCTTCGTCCACGCCGGCAACGCCCACCCTGACTTTATCGCCGAGCGTGAATTTACGCTTGCCCGAAACGAGCGAGAACGTTTTTTCGTCGAAAACGTAATTCCCGCGGGGCAGAAACTCAACGGGCGTAAAGCCTTCGACGGTGTTTTCGAGTTGACTGTAAATTCCCTTTGCCGTTACGCCGCTTATCACCGCGTCGAATTCTTCGCCGACGAACGAGCGCATATAGTATGCCTTATACAAATCGTCCACCGCTCTTTCCGCTTCGTCCGCGCGGCGTTCGTTTTCGGAGGAAATCCGCGCCGCTTCAGCAACAAAGTCCGCGTATAGGTCGATTAACTCGCCAAATCTGCCGTCAATAATCAACTTCAGAATTCTGTGAACCACAAGGTCGGGATATCTTCTTATGGGCGAAGTGAAATGGCAGTAACACTTGCTCGACAAGCCGAAATGCCCCTCGTTTTCAGGCGAATATTTCGCTTTTTGCATACTTCTCAGCATAACTTTGTTTACGACGGGGAAAATCGGCTCGTCTTTGATTTTTCCGAGAAGAGCCGCGAAATCGCTCGGGCGGACTTCCTCGGGCTTCCACTTAACCGTTAAACCGATCGCCGAAACGAAATCCGCGAACGCCTTCGCTTTTTCCGCGAGCGGTTTGCCGTGAATTCTGTAAACAAACGGCGCTTCGAGATAAAAAGCGTATTCCGCGACGCATTCGTTGGCGGCGACCATAAATTCCTCGATTATTTTATATGCCTCGGCGGATTTTCTCGGCTCGACGACTATCTCGTCGCCTTTAAGGTAAATATGCGATTCCTTCACGTCGAGGTCGATACTGCCGCGTTTATCTCTTTTTGCGGAAAGAATTTTCTGAAGTTCGCGCATTTCGAAAATCATCGGCGTTATCTGCGGATATTTTCCGAGATACTCTTTTTTGCCGTCGATTATCCCCTGAACTTCCGTATACGTCATCCTCTTAGCCGATTTTATCACCGAAGGTTTAATTTCCTTATCGACGACGTTTCCGTCCGAGTCGATTTCCATGATACACGAAATCGCAAGCCGTTTAACGCCCTCGTTGAGCGAACATATGCCGTTCGAGAGTTTTTCGGGGAGCATGGGAATAACCCTGTCCGGAAAATAAACGCTCGTCGAGCGGCTCAACGCTTCCTTGTCTATAACGCCGCCCTTCTGCACGTATTCCGAAACGTCGGCAATGTGAACGCCGAGCATATAATTTCCGTTTTCGTTTTTCCGGACCTCCACCGCGTCGTCGAAATCGCGCGAATCCTCGCCGTCTATCGTGACGATCAGGCGGTCGGTATAATCCGCCCTGCCGCGCGTTTGCTCGTCTGTGACTTCGTCGGCGATTTTGCCCGTTTCCTTCATAACCGCGGCGGGGAAATTCTCCTTATAGCCGTAACTTTTTATTATGGAAAGTTCCTCGGTTTTAAGGTCGAACCTCTTCCCGAGAATTTCCCTGACCTGACCTTCGGGGTTTCCGTTTTCGGGGAATTTATAGATATCGACAAGCACTTTTTCGCGCGGTTTCGCCCCGCCGGAACGTTTCAAAGGGACGTAAATATCCTTGAAATAGTTCTTATCGTCCGGACGAACGAAGCCGAAATCCCGTTCTCTGAAGTACGTTCCGCAAAGCGAAGTTACGCCCCGTTCCAAAATCGCGACGACTTCGCCCTCGTCCGACGAGCCTCTTTCCGAAACGACTTTTTTCGCCAGAACCCTGTCCTTATGCAACGCGCCGTGAAGACTTCTGTTGGGAATGAACATATCGGGCGTTTTTCCGTCCGAAGCGGTGAAAAAGGCGAATCCGCGTTCGTTGCCGCGAAGAGTTCCCTCGATATATCCCGCCGACGACGGCGTGCGATATTTTCCGTCGATATAATAAACCGCTCCGTGAAGTTGAAGTTCGGCGAGAATTCTGCCGAGCATGCTCTTTTCGGACCGAGAAGTTATGCCGAGCGCGTCGAAAATCATTTTGCGCGTGTAACCGTCCCACTCCCCGCCGTTAAATTTTTCTTTTAAACGATCGTAAATACTCATATTTGTTTCAGTCCTTGATTTTCGGCAAAAAAATAAGGCGACCGAATGAGTCGCCTTCGTTTTTCCGCTTATTAAAGATAGAATTGAGCAACGCAGAACGCTACCATACAAATCGCCATAACGGTTATCGTGATAACGGTGAGCCTTTTAAGTTTGCTCTCCAAAGTTTTGCTCTTGTTCTTTTTATCGGCAAAAAAGGTTTCCTGCTGACCGTTGAGCGCGCTTATTCCGTCCGAGTTGCTCGGTTGAAGCATTATTACGATAATAATGAAAATCGCGCAGAGAACGGCTAATATTATACTGGGTACGCAAATGATCATTTTCAGCGTCCAGTTATCCATAAGTAAGTTGGCAAGCATTATTTATTTCTCCGTTTATTTGTATTCGATTGCTTCAAGTATATCATATCGGATATATTTTAGCAAGCGTTTTCGCTATCGTTAATCAATTTTTTTAACGATTTTTAGCCGTTAAAACTTAATACGGTTCGGATTTCGCTCGGCCGAGCATTTGTCGCAAACGCCGTAATACGCGACCGACTTGCTCCCGACTTCGAAGCCGCGACGGAGCAATTCGTCCTTTTGCGCGTCGTCCGCAGACTGTTCCGAAGGCGGCAAATCGATTATCGCGCCGCAAACGTCGCAAACGAAATGGTCGTGCTTCGCGGGATTCGTGTCGAACCTCGTCGGCTCGCCGCGGAAACACACCTTCATAAACACGCCTTCTTCCGCAAGAAGATTGAGATTGCGGAAAACGGTCGCCCTGCCGACGCCTTTTCCGCGTTTTTTAACCTCGGCGCAGACTTCTTCCGCGCTCGGATGATATAAACTTTTCGCGATTTCCGCCACCGTCGCCCTTTGCGACGTATTTCTCCTCGATTTCATTTAACGATACTCCGTATCATTATAATACCACGTTTCGGAAAGGTTGTCAAGTCGGCATGGCGAGTTTTTTAAACGGGCTTTTTAAACGGGCTTTTTGAGCGGGTTTTTTAAGCGGGTTTTTTATGCGGGATTTTTGAGCGGGTTTTTTAAGCGGGATTTTTAAGCAGGATTTTTAAGCAGGATTTTTGAGCGGGATTTTTAAGCAGGATTTTTAAGCAGGATTTTTGAGTGGGATTTTTATGCGGAATCTTCGCCGTAAACCACGCCGCTTTATAAACAAAATACAGGAAAAACGGCTTAAACATATGGCGAACGACTTAAATATACAATTTTTGCCCGACGTAAATAAAATCGGTTTTGTTGTTTTTCAGAATTTCGAGTTCGCGTTTTTTATCGCCGCCGGAAATGCTTTCCGTCGTATCGAAAGGTCTGACGATATACGCATTTCCCTCCGGTTTTTCGATGACGAGCATTTCGCCGTGGCGGGGCTGTCCCGAGAGAAGATTGTCGGCGACGATTATCCTTTCGGTCGTGCCGAATTTTTCCGCGATCGAACGGAGATCGTCGCCGCGCTCGGTTTTATAAACGAAAATCCTTCTGAACCTTCCCATGTCGTCAAATTTTTTATTCATAGTTCAATTATATTTTTAATAAACATTTTATAGAACACTTTATTAAACGCTGTCAAAATCAAAGCATCGGGGTGAGTATTATTAAAAAAGTTTTCAAAACGGTCGCGATCGTCACCGTTCTTTCGAGTTCCGAACGTTTTCTCGGATTTTTATACAGAGTTTTTTTATCGCGCGAACTGGGTTCGGAAGGGCTCGGATTATATCAGATCGCGCTTTCCGTCCTCGGACTGTTCATGACGATAACCTCCTCGGGGATACCGATAACGGTTTCGAGGACGATGATTAAAAACCGCGAAGAGGGGAAAAGCCGGAACAACGGAATGGTCGTTTCTTCCGGCATAATTTTAACGCTTTTAGTTTCAGTTCCCGTAACTCTTCTCGTTCTATCGCGGTTGCCCGTGACAGATTTTCTTTTTTCCGACAAAAGATGCTCGGAACTTTTATCGATAGTTATCCACGGACTTATCGTAACGTCGGTTTACGCCGTTATCCGCGGAACGTTCTGGGGCAACGAAAGGTTCCTGACTTACAGTCTTATCGAACTTTTCGAAGAAATCGTGATGGTAGCGGCGGGCGTGGTCCTCGTGAAGTTTTCGACGGACTTTATGAGCGGCGCGAAACGGGCGATGTACGCCGTCCTGATATCTTACGTATTTTCGTTTTCCGCCTCGCTCACGGCATATTTTTTGAAGGGCGGGAGACTTTCTCTGCCGAGGTCGGAACTGAAACCGCTCTTCCTTTCTTCCGCTCCGATAACGTTCATGCGGACGGCGACTTCGCTCATTAACACGCTTATAGCCGTACTTCTGCCCGCAAGACTTATCCGATACGGAATGAGCGAAGCGAGCGCGGTTTCGGAATTCGGCAAGGTTTTCGGAATGGCTTTCCCCCTTATTTTTATGCCGTCCACCTTCATCGGTTCGCTCGCTCTCGTCCTCGTCCCCGAACTTTCGTCCAACTATTACTCGAAGAATTATCTCACGCTTAAAAACAACGTGGAAAAAGCCGTTAAATTTTCCGTTTTCACGGCGTGTCTCATCATTCCCGTTTTCCTGTTCGCGGGAGAGGCGGCAGGTTCGATAATTTACGCCGACCGAGCCGCGGGAATTTACGTAAAAAAAGGGGCGATAACGATGTTGCCGATGAGTATAACCATTATCACCACGAGTATTTTAAATTCCTTGAACAAGGAAAAACAATCGCTTGTTTATTATCTTTCCGGCGCGGCCGCGCTCGTTTTGTCGATAATCTTTCTGCCGAAATATCTCGGCGTGGATTCGCTTATCCTCGGAATGATTTTAAGTTATTCCGTCACCGCGGTTTTAAATCTTCGCGCGGTTTATAAGGTATGCCCCGAAAGCCCCGATACTTCGGGTTATATCGTCCGCGCGGCGGCGTTCGTCATTCCTAGTTGCCTTGCCGGATATTTCGCGAATAATCTGCTCCTGCCGAACATTGGAGAATTCTTCGCGACGGCGATTTCTTCCGTGATTTCTCTCGCCGTTTCGCTTATTCTTTTTTACGTTTTCGGAATGATCGATTTCGACGGAAAAAATCAACCTCCCGCGCGACGTGAAAGAACGCGTTTCAACGCCGGAAAAAAGATGAAAAGGAGCGCGTAATTGGCAAGACTGTTCCATATCTGCCCCAG
>CAVJNC010000046.1:0-368 GCA_963650905.1 Subdoligranulum sp. APC924/74 | reverse complement strand
CCTGTACAGCACGTAAACGAAAAACGCGCGGTTTCCGCCGAAATTTTTCTCGGCGAACGCGACGAAATTTTTGCCGAAACCGAGATGATAATTATAAATATAAAATCCCGTCGAATTCACCGCTATCGTGCAGACGACAAACGAAACCGCGGCGAAAACGGCAAGCCGCGCGAATATTTTTCCGTTCGCGTTTTTCTCTTTCGCGTTCTTGCCTTCCACGTTTTTCTCTTTCGCGTTCTCGTCATTCGCGTTTTCCCCTGTCTCGTTTTTCTCTTTCTCGTCGAAAACGCCGCCGAGGGTAACACCGGAAATAAACGCGAACAAACCTGTGGATATGCCTACCCACGGCATATAAATCAAGCCCCACG
>CAVJNC010000045.1:0-15824 GCA_963650905.1 Subdoligranulum sp. APC924/74 | reverse complement strand
GCCTTGACGCTTTAACGCCCGTAAGCGAACCGTCATACGAAATAAAAGAAGAAGTATCGCAAGACTATATTTTATACGAAAAAATCGTTGAAAGCCTGAATCTGACCGAAAATATGCGTATCGCTTTGGAATGCCGAGTAAAGGGTTTAAGTTATCCCGAAATTGGCAAAGTTTTATCTCGCGCGCAATCAACCGTATTTGAATACTTCATCAAAATACGTCAAAGATATATGACGATTTACGGATAAGCAAAATTTTAATGCGTATATCAAATTGCACGACGATTTGGCACAGAAGAATAAACTTGCAGAGAAAATACGCCCTTGCGACAGATAATCTTTAATATAAAAATTCAGGCAGATAACCTACCCAAATTATCTGCCTGTTTTTATGTTTTTTATAAACATTTGAGTCTAATCAACTTGTTCGTATGATTAAATAGATACAACATTACTATAACCGTAACGTCATAATCACACATAAATGCTTCTATGTCAGAGTCGCCAATACTCGGATGGTCCTTAGTCAACCGGATACATCTCATATAATCGGTAACAGTATTAAAACATATAAGTTCTTGTTAAGTTATCTATTTAGTTCTGTTTTAATAATTCTATTCCGAAAGTTTCAACGCTTCAACCAACTTATATACGGTCGTACAAGAATTTCATTCCCAGATTCTCGGTTGAGAATTTGAGCCGTAACGGTTTTCATGCTCGACCTTTTTCTTTTGGTAAACTATTTTCGCATTATTCACTGCAGTTTTGTAATACGGAATAAAATATTTGCGCAGCGATTCTACGTCGCCTTTTTCATATGTAAGCCCTTTCTTCTTCTCGCTTAAATATTCGTCTAAAAGGCGTTTATGCCCGTCGGTATCCAATGATTGCTCGCATTTTCTGAAATGAGAAATTAACCACACTTCGAATGCAAGGTTAGAAAAAGCATATTTGACGCCCGTTGTTTGAGCGAGTTTGATTGCCGGCACTAACCGCTTTTCTTCATATGTGGAATCGATATCAAAAACAACCCATACCTGATTAGATTCGGTCAGATAGTCCTGCGCGTATTGCACAAGACCTATCGGGTCTTTGTTTGCGAAAATAACGCTTACGTCGTAGGTGCTTTTCTTTGATTTTAACCCATTGAAATAGTTGCACTCCGTTTCTTTGCCGTTGGTGACTATATAGAACTTACTTCTTTGATTTATCAGATTCTGTCTTCTTGCCATATCGACACCTCACCAATCACGGTTCATATCGGGCAATTTCGAATAAAAACCCGCCAAGTATCTTTTACTGAATAAATTTTCTTTCCTGACGTTTTTATAATCGGACAAAGCCGCCAAAGAACTTTCGCCGTATTCGTTTTTACTTGTAAAATATATCTGGTCGCGGCGTAAATCCTCGTCCATCAACATTACGCTATGCGCAGTGCATATAAGTTGAGCGTTTTTAGGATTGTTGTCTATGGAGTTAAACAACTTTATCAGATAATCGGCAACAAGAAAATGTAATTTAGCGTCGATTTCGTCGATAAGTATAACTCTTCCTTGGTCTAATGCGGCAAGTATCCACCCGAGATAGCACAATAACCTCTCAGTTCCTTCCGAGTTGAACCCTCTGTCTTTGAACAACAATATGTCTTTTTTTGCAACGCTCTTTTTAGTGTTTTCATCAAACACGTCGAACTCTGTAAGAACATCTATATTGAAAAGACTGTTTTCTTCTTGTTTAAGTTGACCCATAGAAGCAGATTGAATCTGCAGTTGCGTATTGAATCTTAACACGTCGTTTATATCGGCCATGTTCACAAGTTTATCTTTCTTTACTTTAATATCTCTTATACCGATATCCGCAAGTTTCAGAATTTTCAAAGCCTTTGCTCTGTATTTACCGCCTTCCATCGTGTAAATATCTAAACTGTTGGCGTTATTTTCGAACACTATCAATAGGTTTTGAAACCAAGCCATTACATCGTTTAACGCAGGCATTATTTCGAGATGAAAGTTTTTGCCGACGGAAAGGAACAGTGCGTTAGAGGCGAGATTTATAAGCTTTGCCGTTGCCTTATCCGAACCGACGATTTCCAATCCTTTTTCGCTTCTTTTGAATACGGTAGACAATCTTTCAACCCGCTTTTCAAGCCATTCTTCTTTTACCGAACCGCCGTTAAGAACAAATCCGTACTTATAAAAAATATTGTTGAAGATAAATTCTACTTCAAAAAGACTGTCTTCTTCCGCTGCATTTTTGTAAAAGGCAAACGTTTCGTTTTGCTGAACGATAGGAAGTTGCGACGCGGATAATATTATAACGTTTTTCATATATGCCAACGCTTTTATAACGTTTGACTTGCCAGAAGCGTTTCCGCCGAATATAACGGCAGATTTTAACAACTCTCCGTCGCTTTTGGGCATAATTTTTTCATCAACGAAAAACGTGTTGATTTCACGCATTGCATCGTCTTTGGTTGCTTCCATACTCATAGAAGTTTCTTCGTAAAACGATCTGAAATTCTTAAATCTGAAATTTACTAACATAGCATATATCTCCTTGAGTAGTCCTATTTTACTATTATTATATCCTTTTGTCAAGGTCTTATGTGCCACATTTGCAATATTTTTGCAAAATCTCATATTTAACTTGTTGAAAAAATCAAATTATGGAGTTCGGTTGACTAAAGGTTTCAGGCGGGAATCTTAAAGAAAATGCCTGAAGAAATTGCAGCGGCGGAAGCGCGGAGTGTATTCGACCAGATGTTCAATGAAAACAGTTACAGATTCCGTCCGAACAGAAGCTACGAACAAGCAATAACCAAACTGCTTGAATACTTCTTCAAGGAAGATAATCCGGAAGCAGTGAAAAGTGCCAAAGAAAAGGTTGTGGGGGCAAAAACTCGGAGTGACCGAATGGATAGCGCGTAAGGTTGCAGCCCGGGGTAACCACTACCGATTTGTTGCGACGAAATCTGTGCCTTCAATAGCAATTTCCAAAGAAAGACTGACCAAGCGAGGCTTAGTCAGTCTTTCGGACTACTACCAAAAGGTAGCACATGTTTAATTTTGAATTGAATCGCCGTATGCCGAACGGCATGTACGGTGTGAGATGCGGATTTATTTCCGCCTACTCGATTATAGTGGATTTTTGTGTTTGGTAAGATATTGCCAATTTCCGAAATCAGCCTAAAAACGCCTTCAAAATAACCTGAGCATAAATACGAGCAAGAAAATCGTTTGGGTGGTTTACATTGTTTCCGGTCATGTCGTAATAGCGTTTCGTTTCGAGAAGATATTCATGTACTGAGGTTATCGGCGCAATCCCGACGCCGTTTATTTCATCTGCCAAAGCCTCTAATTCTTTTTCGAAAAGATATTGGTTTCCGAAAAATCCCGAAACCTCTTTATTGGGTAAAATCGACGAAAAAAGCATTATTTCGGTCTCTTCCGAAGTATTTCGCACGGAATCGATTATGTTGTGCATCTGACTCTTATAAGTTGAAGGTTCAAGCGACGGATCGTTCATTCCGAAGCCTAAAAACACGAGGTCGGGATTATACGCATTTACTCTTTGACTCACATTGTTGATACCCCATTGAGTATTCATTCCGCCGACAGCCGTGTTGACGTAAGAGATCTCCGCTGACGGATATTGTTTTTTGAGCCAATCGACAATCATTTCCGGAAAACTTTTTGCATAAGGTTCTACACCGATTATTCCGCTTGAATTTGCGCCGGTCGTGATGCTGTCCCCGTAAAAAACAACTTTCAGCGGCATACCGGCTTTGAGTTTTGCTATCGAGCGGGGAAATCGATCGCTCATATCCTTAATTTCCGGCGTCTTATTTCTTCCGCTATGCCTGTATGTAACGGCGATTTGTTTTTTGCAAAACGTATCGCCCTCGCCGAATAAAATGTAGTTTTTATCCTCCCTCGTGCAACCGAACGACGAGCCTTGTATATAAGTTAACGGGTAATATTCATCTTCCGTGAAATAAGGTATCGACGTGTCGGGAGTAAGTTTGATGCAATTGTCCTCGATTATGTAGTCTTTGCCTTCTTTATATTCGGTTTTAAGGTCATAAGAGCGAACCGATATAACTTCTTCGGCAGTGAAAAGCATACTCGGACAATCGTCTTTGCCGACAAACATCATCGTTTCATTATACATATATTTGCTGTCCCAAAAAGGATTAACGTAAGCCTCGAGCGTGTATTTGTCATATTTCATAATCGTTTCCTTCTCAATTTCTTTATCGCTTTCTGATCCGCTCTTTGATTCGCTTTCCGATTCGCTCGAGTTAAGAGAACTTTTATCGCTATTGCCGAAACCGCAAGCCGCAATCGAAAAAATCAAAGCGACGGCAAGTAATATTCCGAAAAATTTTTTAATCATTTTAAACCCTCCATAATTGCGGGACAATAATTCCGTTCCTCGTTATTTTGTTCGAAGCACTTTTTAGCGGGCAAAAAGACCGCTTTACGGCAGTCTATAAACAAGCATTCAGCCGTTTCCGCCCTTTTGGGATATTCAAACGACTTCACAACGACATTGTCTTTTACCGTTATGTTTTCAACGTGTTCCGCAAAGACTATGCCGTCGCCGAAGACGTTAAACCGGTTATCGGATATTAAAATATTTTTATGATAATAACCGATCCGTTTATCGTTTGCTACTGGTGAGAGCAGAATAGGGAATTCGCCGAAATGATAACAACAATTATCAAAGCGATTGTTGATTATCTTCACGTCTCTAACGCCGCCGGACTCATACCAGAAAGCAGTGTCGCCCGAAAAATGAATGGCGTATGCCGAATTGCAAAAATAGTTGTTTTCAATTACGATTTCTTTGGGCGTGGTTATCAAAAAACCTCTCGGTCTGTTATTGCCCGTCAGACAATTCCGTACATGAACTATCGGCAAACGGTTATCGTTGCATATCTCACTGCCGACGTCGATTTCCGATAGGTCGCTATCGGTAATGATTTCGATTTGTCTTTTGCTTAAGAGTTTCGAGTGAAGTACGGAAACAGGGATAAATTCATCCCATTTTCCTTTTTTTATGACGAACGCCACGTCGCCCTTCTTGTAGATGTTTATGCCATACTGTTGGAAATGACGTATATCGAGTATTAAACGTCCGTCTCCGACTTCGCTTACAACGTTATATATTCCGTGAACGTTGATCGCGTCGTCCATCATATTATACATAACGCAATCTTTAATATCGATAATGCCGGAACAATTTACAAAGTGCAACGCGTCGCAGTTGAGCGTCAGTAAACCTTTGCTTCTTTCTGTCAATTCACAGCAGAAACCCAAAACGGAAATATTTTCGCATAACTGGCAGACGATTCCCATAGCTCCGCCGTGAACCGCGTGAATATTTTCAAATCGCAGATTTTCGGATTCGGTCGCATAAACGATGCTGTTCAGGCGTTTCTCATGCGTTATTTCCATCAAGTTGCCTTTATTCAACCCTTGCGGCGGATTGCCGATAAATTTAACGTAGCCGTTGCCCATATCTTCAACGATATAAGTCGTTTGCGCAACGGGCGAATTTTCATTTGTCTTCGCATTTCGCCCCGTCACCGATATTTGTAAAACGGAGTTATAGGCAGGCGCGCGCTTTTCGGCGTCGAACTCGAGGAAAAGGTTGATTCCGTCTGCCAAGTCTGTTTCCCAGAACGGAGCAGTGGCAATAAAACTCCCGTTTTCCACCCTGTAAGGAAATTTTTCACCATCGATTTTGAGAATAAAATAATTTTCACCCGTTTCCGCGATTATTCCTTCTGTGTAAAACGGTCTGTCATAATCCACGACTACGTTTTTAATCGAGATGTTTTTACAATTTTCTATTGCGAACGGGGTTATTCTTCCGTGAAATATAAGCGTGCTTCCGCTAAAATCAAGCGTTACGTTTTCTTTGCCGTTCAGAAAAAAAGATATTTCTCTTTTTCCCGCGTCGTTATTAGACTGATAATAAAACCTTTTTTCGGTACAATCGGCGTAAACGTCATATTCTCCGAAAGGCAATGCGTATTCTCCGTTGCTTTTTATGTTATGAGTCAATTCAATTATTTCTTTTGCCGTTTTCATATTTTTTCACTTTTTCGCATAACGGCGATAATCGCGGCGAAAGCCACAATAAGAACGATTCCAGAACTGCAACCGCTGACCATTCCGCCGCAACCTTTCGCGTCTGCCGAAGACTCAGCCTCTGTCACGCTTACGCTGAAATAACAATATTTTCCGGCGTATTGCAATCCGACAAGTTTATTGCCGGTTTCAGAACTGTCGTATCCGCTTACGTTTATTTTTGAAATATATAAATCTGTTTTTCGTTCGTCGGCATAAACCGCAACCACTTTTGCGCCTTCAAGATTGAGGGCGTCTCCTTTGGAATAGGCCAGTTTCTGCGGCTTTTGAACAAGTTGCAAACCCCTCAGACAAGCGGTGAGATTTTCGTTGGTTTTTCCGTTTAAATCCTCACCGTCAATAACTCTGCCGACCGAATCGGCAAACGCCTCGCCGTAAAATAAAATCGCACCTTTTAACGAAACGTTTTCGGCTTCTTTTTTCGTCATCGCGCTGTCAAGAGTTATCACCGCTTTATTTAAAAACGTTCTCTTTGCCTCAATTACCTTTTTGCGCGTAAACAAATTGCATAATCCGAAATTTCCCGCATCCAAATCTCTTGCAAACGCCATTCCGTCGGTGAGAAGCGAAAGTTCGATTTCCGTATCCGATATCACCATTGCGCTTACCTCAGGCAAAATGAAAAACTCTGCCGATACCGCCGCTCCTTCTTTTATCGATTCCGCTTCTATTGAAATGCTTTTTATGGGTTTAATCGACTTATATGCGGGTATTTTACTAAATTCGATATAACCGTTATCCGCGACGAATGCGGTTTTCTCGGATTTTGAACCGTCGAAACAGGTCGCTTGTATCATACCGGTTTCAACCTTTGTGCCTCTTACGTTCAACATAAGCGCGTTATATCTGGCAAAACTTAAGTCGACGTTGTCGATAACGATCGATCCCTTTTTTGCAGTTAGTTCGCGGTATTGCGTGTATTCTTTAAAACTTACGCCGTCTTCGTAATACGTAATGTCGTTGTCGATCAGACGGTAACCGGCTTCATCGGCGGTTTTCGGTCCGATAAAAACAATTTCTTCACCCATAGTGGTAAGCCTTTGCATATGAACCGCATTGCCGGAGATGACGATATTATCGTTTTCTTCGTTATAAACGGTAATATATCTGCAATCTATGCCGTTGTTCCTATTGTTATATTGGTGATAAGCATTCTGAAGATTGGCATAAATCAGATTGTTCTTTATAAATAAATTTTTATGAGAACCCGAACCGTTATCCATAATGAGGAACGCTCCGCCGTCGTTATATGACAGAACGCTGTCGCTCACTTCAACGTTGAGGTTTCCGCCCTCGAAATCGAATCCGCATCCGTCGCAGTTGTTATGGTTTTTACTGCCGTTGAATTCGCATTCGGAAAAAAGCAGATTTTTACACGATTCTATTATCGCGTCGGTCGATCCGAGCGGTACGTTATTCTCTTTATCGAGCGCGCCGTGAATAACCCTTACGTTCTTGATCAGTCCCCAACCTTCGGACGAGGGAACGATTGAATCTCCTTTCAATACGCCTCCTCCGTCAACGCAACTGAAGCCGACTACGGACGGAGATACACCGGTTGCCGTTATATTTTCGATATGCACGTTTTTGAACGCTTGTTTATATCCGTTTTCACCGGACGTCGCATTGAAATTATAGAAATAACACATAACGCCGGAAACGACGTCGGTCATGAGGCAGTTCTTAACGGTCAGACATTCGAACGCCGTGGAAGCGGTTTCGATATTTCCAGGTCTTACGGAATTTTTCTTACCGCCCACAAACACGCATGACGCGAAGAAATATTCAAAACTTCCTCCTCCCGACGATTTATACTTCGAGTTTTCGATTACGGGAAGATTTCCGCGCGGTCTGCCGTGAACTTCGGCTATCTTTTCGTTATAAATCTTATTTATCGCGGTGGCTGCGGCAAGCGAATATCCGTCATAGCCGGCTTCCGCCTCGTCAACCGCTTTATTGACTTCGTGAAGAGCGTTATTCTGAATGTTTTGGAATTCGCAATCGGTGATTTCAACGTATTTGCTTTGCGTTTCAGGGGAAACGAGCGAAGTGTCCGCCGTTGCGTAAAGCCTAACGTAAATACCAATCGCCGTATTTTCGATTCTTAAATCGCTGATTCTGATATATCGGATAGGGCAGATTACCGCATCACCGTTTTTATCCGCATAAAAATCATTGAGTAAAACCGCTATATCGCCATCGTCGTTTGTTTGACTTATAACAGGTTTTTCTCCTTCCCCGTACGCTCCGACCTCAACGTAAGCGTCGGCGGTTCCGTTTCCCGTAATCGAAAGTCTTTCGTTGAATTCATCGCCCCTTTTAAGAAGAACTTTGTCGCCAGAAGACAGAATCAACGAGTTTACGTTTTTGAAAGTCTTCCACGGCTTGTCTGCCGAAGTCCCTTGATTTCCATCGTCTCCCTCGCTACTGCTGACGTAATATGTCGTACCGACGTCGGATTTTTCCGCTTTTGCAACGTTTTCCGCTCCGAAACAAGATAAAACCCAAGCCGCTATAACCGCAACGATTATTGCTATCGAACTTACTGTTTTTGTTTTCATTGTTTTTACCCCTTCACCGCGCCGAGCGTAACGCCCGAAGCAAAATATTTGTTTGCAAACGGAAATGCGATAATCATAGGGATCATTCCGATGATTATTTGCGCGCATTTTATCGTTTTATCCGACACGAGCGCGTAGTTTTGCAAATCCACCATGCTCTTTATGTCGGGAGCCTTTATTGTCGATTGTAAATAAGTCTGGAACGGGTATAAATTCACGTCGTCCATAAAAATTAGACCGTTAAACCATTCGTTCCAACTATTGACGAATACGAACATCACGACTGTTGCGATAACCGGCGTAGACATGGGAACTATCACGAAAAACAACACCTGTACCGCTGTCGCCCCGTCTATTTTCGCAGCCTCCTCGACCTCTTTCGGCAAACCTCTGAAATAATTCATAACGAGAATGACGTTATAGAGAGGTACAGCCATAGGCAAGACAAGCGCCCATATGGTATTTGTCAGTTTGAGCCAGACTTTGACGAGTATTATCCCGGGAACCAATCCGCCGTTGAATATCATACAAAAAACAACTATTGCAACGTAAATTTTGCGCGTCGGATATTCGGAAGATTTTCTCGAAAGCGGGTATGCCATAAGCACGGTAATCGGCGTGCTGATCGCAATCGACAGAACAACTCTTTTAACGCTTATCCAAAGCGAATTATACAGTTGAGAACGACCGAGCATTATTTCGTAAGATTGCAACGAAAAATTTTTCGGAATCAAAAAAACTCTGTCCGCCGTGTCCTTACTGTTGAGCGAAATTGCCAGAACATTCAGAAGCGGCAACAAACATAGCAGAGCCGCGAAAGTGACCGCGATATATATTATTGCTTCGGCCCAGCGGGACGGGCGAAGTCCACTTCTGTATTTTATTCTTTTTTCCATCGTTTTACCTCTTAAAATACGGAATAATCGGTGAGTTTTGATGCGAGTTTCCAACCGGAAACGATAAACACCGCCGAAACAACGGATTTCATCAGACCTATCATTGTGCTTTGCGACCATGCGTATTCGTTTTTATAAAGTTTGTATGAAAACGTATCGATTATTTCCGATGTCTTTAAAACGAGGTCGTTTTGTAAATTGTATATCTGATCGAATCCCGCGTTGAGGACGTTTCCGAGATTAAGCACCGCGCTCATAATAATGATAGACATCATTCCTGGCAACGTGACGTGTATGGTTTGTTTGAATCTTTTCGCACCGTCGATGATTGCTGCTTCGTAGAGACTTGCGTCTATCGACGCGATCGAAGCAAGATATATCACCGAGCCCCAGCCGAACCCTTTCCACATATCCGTTATAACGATAACGAATACGAAATAATTTTCATCGTCGAGAAAGTGTTGCGGGGAAATATTAAACAAACCGAGAACGTTGTTTATGATTCCTCCGTTCGTCGAGAACATATCGAGAACTATTCCCGACATGATTACCCATGAAATGAAATTCGGCAGGTAAACTATCGTCTGAATTCCTTTTTTCAACCCTTGCAAACGCACTTCGTTCAAAAGCAACGAAAAGATTATCGGAATAGGGAATCCGAACACGATTTTCAGAAAAGAAATGTAAAACGTATTGAAAATAACGTTCCATATTTCTTTTCTTGCAAAAAGTTCGGTCAGATTGTACAGTCCGTTAAATTCCGAACCGAATACGCCTTTTGAGGGGATATAATCCTGAAAGGCAATTATTATTCCGTACATCGGAATTATACTGAATATTATGAGCAAAATCAATCCCGGAAGAAACATCAGATCGTAAGCGAGAAAACCTTTCTTCACGTAATTGCGGAATCCTCCGATTTTCGTCTTCATTTTACGCCTCCTTTCGTTGATTTAAAGAGATTCGACGTATGCTTTCATTTCTTTCAGGATTTTACTTCCGCCGCCGTCAAGCCAATCGGTAACATAATCGTCGAACGCCGAAATATCGAGTTTTCCCGCTATTATTTTCGCGCGTGTCTGAGCGCCCATATCGTCCAACGACGCGCTGCGGGACTTGATCGTCGGAGTGTCGCAATAAACCCAATCGGTATAAATTCCTTCGTTTTTATATGATTTTGCGACGGTAACTCCTTCGTAAAAAGTCTTAAACATTGCCCAGCCGGAATCTGCTTTATACAGATAGTAATTCTTGACCTGATTCCATCGTACCATATCTCTTGCTTCAATCAGGGAAAGATCGAATTCGCCGCTCCTTTCGTAAGCGTCTATTGCGTTCATAAACGCCGTATGTCGTTCAAAATTTACGGTGGAGCGATCTATGCTTATCGGCATCCAGTTGAATATGGAAGAGTTTTCTGCAGGTTCGCTCGCAGCCATATAACCTTTATACCAAGCGTTGTTCTCGTCGGAAGTTGCGAGATTGTTGAGGATTTTTATCAAAGCCTCGGGGTGTTTATACCCCTTTACCACAACGTAATAACCGCTGACGTTCCGGACTCTCGTCTGGACGAATTCGTTTCCGTCCTCCGCGAACATAGGACTTGCAACCCATTCGCCGCCGTAAGCGAGCGTGTTGGAAAGGGGCCATAAGGGCAAATAAGCAGGTCCGCAAACCAGCCCGGCATAACCGGACGCGGCTTTGGACCATGCGTCCTGTGCGCCCCAGTTGACATAGTCGCTATTTATAACGCCGTCCTTAACGCACTGCGCAAGTTTTTGCAACGGCTTTTTCATTTCGTCTTTTATGCCGAGATTCTCAAAAGAGCCGTCTTCTTTTTTTACGAACGTCGTCGGGTAAGCGCCGTATGCGTTATAAATCGGCAAAACCGTAGCGTCAAGTTCTTTGCTTATTGAAATCCCGTAAGTGTCGTTTTTACCGTTGCCGTCAGGATCTTCTTTCGCAAAAGCGTAAGCCAGATCCCAATATTCGTCGAGAGACTGCGGTCCGTTCGCATGAAAACGCAGATTGTTTGTTTTATCCCATATCGTTTTGCCGGAATTATCGCGCGAATTGAGGTTGTCTATCCAATCCTTTCTCGCCCAGACGGTCGCGCGATCGCAATCGTCCGAAACTTTGGGAATACCGTAAAGTTTGCCGTTTCTCGTCGGATAAGCGAAGTTGTCCTTGTTGTATTCCAGCGTGCTTTTCAATTCGTCCGTAGCCCATAAATCGTAATATGGTTTTAAGTCGACAAGCAGGTCGTTACGGATAAGTTCGTCGAGCATTTTGTTGTTTACGAAAAACACTTCGGGCAAATCTCCGGTAATAATTCCCGAAGTTATCTGTTGCTCGTAGCCGTCGAAATTGAGAGCAAACTTGTTTACCATTTTGATATTCAACGCGCTTTCGTATAAATCGTAAATCGGATTGTTTTGCGCGTCGTATTTTGCGGGATACCAGTCGGCGTTCCATGAAAGAGCGGTCTTCATTTCGGTAAGTTCGTTCATAGCGTAATCGTTCGTATCCGAAGCGTCTCTCGTAACTGTAGCCGAACTGTTTCCGCTGTCGCCGTTCGTTCCGCACGAAGCGCACCATAACATTCCGAAAGCGGTAACCGCTGCAATCAACATTCTAAACATTTTGTTTTTCATATTTTCTCTCTTTAATCGTTGTTACGGGGCAATAATAAGTTGCCCCGTAACCTTCAAATTCAATACTCTTTTTTCTTTGCGAGAAGAACGATTGTCGCGATTGCCGCGCAGCCGAAGAGAACGCTCAATCCGTTAACTCCGCCACCGCAACCGGACTTGGCGGATTCTCCGCCGATCGTGATTTCCAAAGCCTCGCTCGGCTCGCTTGCTTCGTTGTTTGAGTCGCCGACGTATCTCGCGTAAATTTTATGCGATCCTTGCGCCACGTTTTCAAAAACCAACGAATCCTGCCATTCGCCGTCGTCGAGCCTGAACTCCATATACATTGTATCGTCCGTTTCGAGAAGCGTTACCGCGTTGCCCGTAACAGACTCGGCGCGAGGAGCCTCCGGAGCCTGTTGTTTCGCCTTTGCTATATTGACTGTAAGTTGCGGTTGAACAAGAGTGTAATTGCGCGCGTCCTTTCCCGTAAGAAGAATATACGTGCTTACCTCTTTATTGTCGCCCGCTTTGGCGGAATTAACCGAGCCCTCGCCGAGTTCGAACGAAACCTCGTCGCCGTCCATAACTCCGACAAGACTTCCGCCGGAAAGTTTTATGCTTCTCGTCGCGTCGTATTCTCTGTTTTGCGTCGTAACTCCCTCAATCGTAAGTTTGATAGCGCAGATTCTCAAAGCGCACTTGATATTGGCGTAGACGTAACCGTCCGTATCGGAAACGGTGACGTATATACCGTGACGTTCCGCATTTGTCTGCGGTGTCCATGTTTCCATAGTCGTGTAGGGAGGCTTTTTGTAATTGATTGTCAGAACGTATTCGTCGGATACTTCGTTGCCGTCTGTATCGACGACTTTTATATCGTGAGTTTGTCCGTTATACTGCGTATAAATAATATAGCCGAAGCCTTCGTTTATAATGTCGTAATCCATTTTAAGGAAATCGTCATTTTCTACGTCGGCAACCACAACTTTATCGGTTTCGGCGGCGGACACGATTTTATAGTTTTCCGAAAGGTCTTCCTTTCCTTCCGCAAACGGAAACGCAATAAACGTTTTGTCGCCGGAAGTCATCTTTATGTTCTGGAATTTACCGTTGCTTCTGTCGGAAGCAAAACCGGCATATTGTCCGTTAGCATAGTCGCAAAGAATTCCGGTAAGAGTTTTCGTTTTCATAGGATCGCCGACTCCGTTGTAAGTGAACGGAATGGCTTTGCCGTACTGGTCTGCGAAAGAAACGGTTATGTCGTTGCCGGAAACCGTTGCTTTTAACGTAAACAATCCGCCGTACCTGCATTTATTGAATACAAAACCATAGCGTTGATTGTTCTTTCCGTCAAGAACGAAGGCTCTGTCTGCCTGAACGCAGAAGAAAATACCGGTATAGCAGTTTGTCGGGTCGGTGGCTCTGAACAAGAAACCGTTTGCCGAACCTTCGTAAATTTGTCTTTCTTCTTCGGTTGGAGCAGAGACGTCGAATTCTATTTCGAAATTTTCGCCGTATACGCCGCCGAAACCGGTTATTATCGACGAAGTTCCGTAAACGAGGTGAGTCGCCGTCGTTTCGAGACGACTTCCGTCGGTTGCCTGCTTCATCGTTCCGCACATAACGCTGAAATTGGGATTCAGAACATCGCCGAGAGCGGTGTCGGTAAATTTGTTTTCTTCGGCAGGTTCGAAATATTCGAACGGATATGCTTTGTAATGATCTTCGCCGGCGGTTACCGTGACGTTTCTTATAACGGGACTGTATCTTTCGCAAACGAAGCCGGAAAGACTGCCCGCCGAAGATTCGGCAATGTTTTCGATGGTGGCGTCAATAATCGCGGTTCCGTCGGCTTTCGTCATCTTCACGACAAGAGTCGTTCCCGTAACGGCGGCGTCGACGGAAATCACCTCGTTTTCGGTGACGCTTGCAGAGTAGCCTATCTGCCTTAATACACCGCCGTTATTTATAACATACATACAACCGATGTCGTTTCTTAAATACACACCCTTGCTTTCGTAAATACTGAAAGTGCTTCCGGTGTTCGTGCCGCGGAAAACAAACCCCGCGGTTCCGCCTGCACACGGAACGGTTATATCGTATTTAATATTGAAATTTTCACCGATAAGTCCGCCGAAATCGCTCATAATGCACGCCGCGTCTTTTTTTGGTCCGCTCTCTTCGCAGCGGGCGGAGTTTTTAAGCGTATTTACTTTGGTTACGTCGTCCGTATCCGTTTGTTGCCATGAACCGTAACAAACGGAGAAATCCTCGTGCAATTCATTGCGGAAATTTTCTTCGGGAACGGCTGCCTTATAAAGATTGAATTTCTTCTGAGTGTCGGTGTTTGTAATCGTAAAATCCGTTATTTCGTCGGCCAAGGCGTCTGCGCAGGCAAATCCGGCGAAAAGCCCTTCGGTAGAATCTCTCGTGACGTCAGAGCTGAGCCGCATACATTCACCCCCGTTGTTTTTCACGACGAAGGTCGCTTTGTTCGTCGTTACGGTAATCGTTACGTCCACAACGTCGCCGGCGGCAGGTTTGCTGTCTCCGCCATACCATCCGGCTTGAGCAGACGCTTGTCCGTTAGAGATAATGAAACATCCGTCGGAATTCATTCTGAAAAACAAACGAACGGTTTGCCATACGCTGATGACGTTGTTGTTTGTGGCTGCGTCCGCAAAGAACCCCGCGCTTCCGCTCGCCGGAATTTTTTGCTTGTAAGTCGCGGTGAAGTTCATTCCGTATGCTCCGCCGAACGAATTCTGACCGAGAATGATCGCGGCATTCATATTAGCGTTCAACTCGGTAGGTTTAACGCCTATCAGATTGTTGCTTTCGTCATATACGGCGGAAAATTTGCCGTAATGTGTGTCAATACCGGGTATCGAATCCGATTCCGCTGCCTTTGCAGGCATAAACCCGATTGCCGTCGCAAGAGTTGCGACGAGTGCGATAACCAGCACTGCCAGTAAATGTTTTTTAACTTTTCTCATTTTTTACCCTCCTTTGGATATAACGGAACACTGTCCGTTTGACGGGATTATTCTAACATAACTTTTTCGGCAATGAGCAAATTTATTAAACCAATAATTATGGTAATGTAAAAAATAGTGAACTTTTTTGCGCAAAGCCTTGCAAAGGCGGAAAAGGAATGTTATAATATTGTCGAAACGGAAAAGGAGGGAAATAATGAGTTTTTGCGATTTGATTTCCGCCGGCGAAGACTATGAATTCACGCCGGTGAATTTCTATCATCAGACTTTTGAAGCCGATTATAAGATGGAGTTTCACTCTCACCGCTATTACGAGATAATGTATGCGGAACAAGGGAAATTCGTATTAAGCGTTAAAAAATCGCGAAAGACGGAAAACGTTTGGGTGGGAAGCGGACAATTCGTTCTGCTTGACTCGGACGTTATTCATAATATTTCCGTAAACGAAAAGTGTAAAATATATAATTTTGAAATACTCCCGAAAATTCAAAAAGGAGACTTTTCCATAAAAAAACTACTGAAACTGAAAAATATCGTCACGATGTTCGGTTCGTTGCAGGATTATATAGTGCTTAACG
>CAVJNC010000044.1:0-16041 GCA_963650905.1 Subdoligranulum sp. APC924/74 | reverse complement strand
ATTTACGGCTTCGTTCTCGCGGTTATGAAGATCGGTTCGATCGCTCAGGGCTGGAATCTTTTCGGCGCGATGCTCGGGCTCGGCGTAACGGGTATGGTCTCCGCGATTCTGCAGGGTATCACCGCCGCGTCCTGTATTTACGCGATCGGCAAAAACTCCGCCGGTTCCGGTAAGTACGTTCTGTTCCCCGCGATGATCGAGTTCTACGCGATTCTTTCGCTCGTTCTCGGAATAATGATTCCCGTCGCATAAAACGCGGACGGCACTTTCGTGATACGGATATGGAAGAAAAAAAGGATATTTGTTCGGCGATAATCTCGGACGCGGAACTTTATGCGGCGGAAACCGTGAAAGCCGCGGAAGAATACGCCGGATCCAAACTGAAAGAAGCCGGATTCGAGGCTCAGACCTTCGCCGCGGCTCAGGACGAACTCGCCGAAAAGGAAATCGCGGATATCGAGGCGAAAAACGCCGCCGCGGAAAGAATGGAAAAGAAAAAGATCGTTCTTGCGGCAAAAGTCGAACTTTTGAACGATGTTTATGGCAGGCTCGAAGAAAAACTCGGCTCGATGAACGGCGAAGAACTCGCCCGCTTTATCGGAAACCTTATCGAAAAGTATGCCTCGACGGGCGACGAAATCGTAGTCGCGGCAAATTCCGCCGTCGGCGCGGAAAAAATCGCCGAATTGCAGGTTTGCAAAAAACTCGGGCTTAAAGTGGTCGGCGGGGGCGCGTTTTCGGGCGGATTCGTAATAAAAGGCAAAACTTTCGACCGCGATCTTTCTTTCGCGGCGATAGTAGGTTCGGTCAGGGAAAACACGGAATCGGAAGTTTCCGCAAAATTATTCGGTTGACGCGTCCGTTCGTTTTATTCTTGGCAGGCATGCCGGCGAAATCGACTGCCTGCGGCTAACCGATTGCGACAACCCGATTGCGACAACCCGATTGCGGCAACCCGATTGCGAGAACCGATATATAATTAAGGAATATAATATGGCAAAAAGAGATATGACTTTTTTGAACGGTATAATAAAATCGCTCGAAAAAGAACTTCTTGCGCCGGCGACGCTTATGAGAATAATCGACGAGCCGGACTATAAAAGCGCGTTCCGCGCCCTTAAGGAGCAGGGGTTCGGGAAGAACGCCGCGACGGACGAAGCGGATTCGGAATCGATTCTGCAAGCCGAAACGTTTGCGCTCGACGACTTCGCGCGCGAATTTTCGCCGGCCGACAAATATTCGGAATTTTGTCTTACCGGCATAGATTTTTATAATGCGGAAAGACTTCTGCGTTCCGAGTATATCAAAGGTTTCGGTTTCGTTCAGACGAGAACGGGGCTTATAAGCGACGTGGCCGCCGCGCTTAAGGATCGCGACAGAAAAGGAAAATCCGGCGACGGCAAGAAAGATAAAAACACCCTTCCGCAGGAACTGATTTCCGTTTACGACGAAGGAAAAGCCCTTTTCGAAAGCGGCAAAGCGAGCGGCGCGGAAATTTCTTCGGTTTTCATAAAAGCGCGTTATGCGAGGCTTTTGAAAAAATGCGGCGGGCAACTCAACGTTTTTCTGAAAAACGAAATCGACTGCAAAAACGTCTCCGCGGCTCTCCGAGCGAAAACGCAGGGTGAGATAGACAAACTTTTCATCGGCGGCGGCAGTCTTAAAAAAGAGGATATCGATTTCATTTTCTCTCAGGACGCCGATAAAATCGAAAAGAGGTTCGCGTTCACTCCGTTCGCCGACATGATAGCGACGGCGGAAAAAGAAAAATCCGCGGGGCTTCCGCTCGTTCGTTTCGAGGCGGAAGCGGACGGGTTCGCGCTTAAGGAACTCAAAAAGAAAAAGTACGAAACAGAGGGCGCGATGCCTTTCGTTCTTTATTATCTGTATAAATCCGCGGAGATAAAAAACGTGAGAATCATCCTTACGGGGAAGCGCGCGGGCGCGTCCGCGGAAGATATAAAAAGGAGGCTCAGAACGGGTTATGACGGGTGAGATTGCGATAATCGGCAACGGTGAAAGCGCGCTTGCTTTCAAAGCCGGCGGAGCGGACGCTTTTTTTGCGGACGACGAAAAGGAAGCGAGAGAACTTCTTAAAAAACTTGCCAAAACTTACAAGGTGATTTTTATTACGGAAGACCTCGCCGAGAAAATCGACGATCTGATAACGAGAATGCTCGAGCAGCCTTACCCCGCGATAGTTCCCGTTCCGTCCGACAAAGGCGGCAGCGGCTATGCGGCGGGGAAATTGAAGCAGTATGCCGAAAAGGCTTTGGGCGCGGACGTTTTGTTCGGAAACGAGAAACGCTCTAAATAATTGAGGAAATAACAATGCAAGGAAGAATCGTAAAGGTTTCAGGGCCGCTCATAGTGGCTGAAAATATGGCGGACGTAAAGATGTACGACGTCGTGAAAGTCGGAGAAAAAGAACTTATAGGCGAGGTTATCGAACTTCGCGGCGACAAAGCGTCCGTTCAGGTCTACGAGGAAACTTCGGGGCTGGGCGTGGGCGACAAAGTCGTTTCGACGGGCATGCCTCTTTCCGTGGAACTCGCTCCGGGGCTTATCGAGGGTATCTTCGACGGAATTCAGCGTCCGCTCGAAAAGATCGTCGAAAATTACGGCGACAGAATCACGAGAGGACTTAAAGTAAACAATCTCGACCGCGAAAAGAAATGGCGTTTCGTTCCCGAAAAGAAAATCGGCGACGAAGTCGTTCCCGGCGACGTGCTGGGTTCCGTGCAGGAAACGTCGATAGTTTCGCATAAAATTCTCGCGCCGGTCGGCGTGAGCGGGAAAATCACGGATATCCGCGAGGGAGATTTCAACATAACGGAAACGATCGCCAAAGTAGGCGACGAAGAAGTTGCGATGCTCACCCGCTGGCCGGTCAGAAAAGCAAGACCTTATAAAGAAAAACAAACGCCCGATATGCCGATGGTCACGGGGCAGAGAGTTATCGACACCCTCTTCCCGATAGCGAAAGGCGGCGTGGCGGCGGTCCCCGGGCCGTTCGGAAGCGGCAAAACGGTCGTTCAGCACCAACTCGCCAAGTGGGCGGACGCGGAAATAATCGTCTACGTCGGTTGCGGCGAACGCGGCAACGAAATGACGGACGTTTTAAACGAATTTCCCGAACTTAAAGATCCGAAAACGGGCGAGCCGCTGATGAAGAGAACGGTTCTCATCGCGAATACGTCGGATATGCCGGTCGCCGCGAGAGAAGCGTCGATTTACACCGGCATCACGATAGCCGAATATTTCAGAGATATGGGTTATAACGTCGCGATAATGGCGGATTCCACGTCCCGCTGGGCGGAAGCGCTCAGGGAGATGAGCGGCAGACTCGAAGAAATGCCGGGCGACGAAGGTTATCCCGCTTATCTTTCGTCGAGACTCGCCGAGTTTTACGAGAGAGCGGGCATAGTAAAAGTTCTCGGAAGCGAGGAGAAAACAGGTTCGGTTTCCGCGATCGGCGCGGTTTCGCCCCCGGGCGGCGACCTTTCCGAACCCGTTTCGCAGGCGACGCTGAGAATAGTCAAAGTTTTCTGGGGCTTGTCCGCGCAACTCGCTTATAAAAGGCATTTCCCCGCGATAGACTGGCTCATCAGTTATTCGCTTTACGCCGACAGAATGGGCGAGTGGTACGAGAAAAACGTCGGGGCGGACTTTATGGAACTGCGCGCGTTCGTGATGAACGTTCTGCAGGAAGAGGCGAGCCTCGAAGAAATCGTAAGGCTCGTCGGTATGGACACGCTTTCCTATAAGGACAGAATGACGCTCGAAACGGCGAAAATGATAAGAGAGGACTATCTCCATCAGAACGCTTTCCACGAAACCGATACTTACACTTCGCTCGACAAGCAATACAGAATGCTTAAACTCATAAAGAAGTTTTACGATCTCGGAAACGAAGCGGTCGCGAATTACGCCGACATAGACGAAGTTACGGCTTGCGAAGCGAAAGAGAAAATCGGCAGAGCCAAATATATAGAAGAAAGTTCGGTCGCGAGTTTCGACGAGATAGACGCGGAACTCGAGAGGGAACTCAAAGCCCTTGCCGCCAAAGGAGAAAGCGATGTATAAGGAATATAAAACGATAAAAGAGGTCGTGGGGCCGCTGATGCTCGTAGAGGGCGTGGAAGGAGTGAAATACGACGAACTCGTCGAAGTAACGCAGGAAAACGGCGAAATAAGAAGAGGAAAAGTCCTCGAAGTCAAGGACGACAAAGCCGTCGTTCAACTTTTCGAAAACACGCAGGGCTTGAAAATCTCCACCTCCAAAGCGAGATTTTTGGGCAGAAGTTTGTCGCTCGACCTTTCCGAGGATATGCTCGGCAGAGTTTTCGACGGAATGGGCAAACCGCGCGACGGCGGCGCGCCGATTATTCCCGAAAAGAGCATGGACGTGAACGGCGAGCCGATAAACCCCGCCGCGAGAAATTATCCCAACGAATTTATTCAGACGGGTATCTCTGCGATAGACGGCCTCAATACGCTCGTCAGAGGTCAGAAACTCCCCGTTTTCTCGATGAGCGGACTTCCGCACGCCGAACTCGCCGCGCAGATCGCCCGTCAGGCGAGAGTTCTGAACGCGAACGATAAATTCGCCGTGGTTTTCGCCGCGATAGGCATAACTTACGAAGAGGCGCAGTACTTTATCGACGACTTCAAAAAGACGGGCGCGATAGAGAGGACGGTGCTTTTCACCAACCTTGCGAACGATCCCGCGATCGAACGTCTCGCGACGCCGAAAATGGCTCTGACGTGCGCGGAATATCTCGCGTTCGACAAAGGCATGCACGTTCTCGTCATAATGACGGACATCACCAACTACGCCGAAGCGCTCCGCGAAGTGTCCGCGGCGAAAAAAGAAGTCCCCGGCAGAAGAGGTTACCCCGGGTATCTTTACACCGACCTCGCCACGCTTTACGAAAGAGCGGGCAGAATAAGAGGCAAAGAGGGTTCGATAACTCAGATTCCCATCCTAACGATGCCCGAGGACGACAAAACTCACCCCATTCCCGACCTTACCGGATATATAACGGAAGGGCAGATAATCCTTTCGAGAGAATTGTTCAAAAAGGGCGTTAATCCGCCTATAGACGTACTTCCGTCCCTTTCGAGACTTAAAGATAAAGGTATCGGCGACGGCAAAACGAGAGAAGATCACGCCGACACGATGAACCAACTTTTCGCGGCTTACGCGAAAGGCAAGGAGTGCAAGGAACTTTCCGCGATCCTCGGCGATTCCGCGCTTACTTCCACGGATAAGTTATACGCCAGGTTTGCCGAAGAATTTGAAAAGCAGTACGTTTCGCAGGGCTTTGCAACGAACAGAAGCATCGAGGAAACGCTCGACATCGGCTGGAAACTGTTGAAAATTCTTCCCAAATCCGAACTTAAACGTATCAAAGAGAAATATATCGAGAAGTATCTCGACAGACATTGACTTTTCGATTGACGTCAAAAGTCGGCGTTAATCGGCTTATAGACCTATTTTACGGTGAAATAAATGGCAAGACTCAACGTGAACCCCACCAGAATGGAGTTGAAAAAACTTAAAGCAAGGTTGCAGACGGCAACGAGAGGGCATAAACTTTTAAAGGATAAGTCCGACGAGATGATCAGAAGATTCACCGCGCTTATCAAAGAGGACAAAAGAATGCGCGCCGAACTCGAAGCCGAACTTTCCGATTGCCTCGGAAAATTTGCGACGGCTTGCGCTTATTCGTCCAAGGAAGAAATCGACAAGATTTTTTCGATGCCCGTTTCCAACGTGAGCGCGACGTTCGGCGTTAAGGACGTCATGAACGTGGAAGTTCCGTCGATCGAGGTGAACGAAACGAAAAGCGACGCGTCTTTTCCTTACGCTTTCGCCGAAATGACGAGCGAGGCGGATTATTCGGTGGAAAAAATAAGCAGGCTCATAGGCAAACTTTTAAAACTCGCCGAGATAGAAAAAACGGTGGCTATGCTTGCCGTCGAGATAGAGCGCAACAAACGCAGAGTCAACGCGCTCGAGTATATAATGATTCCGCAGATAGAGGAAACGGTGAGATACATCAAGAGCAAACTCGACGAAAACGAGCGCGCCGCCACGACGAGGTTGATGAAAGTAAAAGATATTCTCAACGCCTGACCGGCATTTTAATAGTTGTTCAGCGTTTCGCGCCGCGTTCTTTCCCCGGAAACGGGAAAGAACGCGGCGTATTTTTTGCGTTTTGCGGCGTGTTTTTGCGTTTTGCCGCGTGTTTTTGCGTTTTGCCGCCATATTTTATGTTTCGCCGCGCGCTATTCATACCTATGATTATCGGTGAAGTAAAAAGGGTTATGCGTTCGAGCAACGGTTTAAGAGTGGCGAGGAGCATCAGAGACACGGCTTATAAGGTTTTGCAGGCGCGGGCGGAGATCGAGGCGAAAAAGGACGACGTCGCCACTATGGCGGAAATCGCCCAGACGCTCGCTATCCCCGAAAGAGAAGCGGTTTACGCGCTCGACGCGATATCCGATCCCGTTTCGCTTTACGATCCGGTGTATAACAAAAACGGCGACGCCCTTCTCGTTATGGATCAGATCGGCGACGAAAAGAACACCGACGAAAGGTGGGTGGAAAACGTGGCCTTAGAGGGCGCGATGTCAAAACTGAACGAAAGAGAAAAGAAAATTCTCTATATGCGTTATTACGAGGGCAAAACGCAGACGGAAATTTCGGCGGAAATAGGGCTTTCGCAGGCGCAGGTTTCGCGGCTCGAGAAAAACGCCCTGAAAACCATGAAATCGAAAATTTCTTAATCGTCTGGTTCCCGCTATAGCGGCGTTTCGATGTCGGTATTCCTATGACGGCGTTCCGATGTCGGTATTCCTATGACGGCGTTCCGATGTCGGTATTCCTATGGCGACGCTATGATCGAGGCTCGTCCGAGTTGCGTCCTTTCGGCATATTCCGACGTTTTTCGCAATATCATAGAAAAGGGAGCGAAAATATGGAATACAATCTGACCGATCTCAAGAAGAAAAAAGTAATCAACGTCGCCGACGGCAAGGACCTCGGAAAAATCACCGACATGGCGATAACTTACCCCGAAGGGAAAATCAAGGGTATAATAGTCCCGGGGAAGAAAAGCGGCTTGTTCTTTTCGGGGGAGTTGATCATCGATTTCAGGTGCATAGAGCGTATCGGCGAGGACGCGGTGCTTGTGAGTTTGCGCGAAAAACCGCGCGTCAAAAGCGGAAACGGCGAAACCTCGACGACTGCGGCGACTTACGACGAAGAAGAATAAGAAAAAGCGGAAAATTCGTTGAACCGGACGCGTTCGGCGAATTTTTTTGTTACACGTCGAATTTTTTTATTGCAAGGTGAAAATAATTGTAAATATTACGATTTTATGTTATACTTATTAAGTATATTTATAATATGGCGTAAAAACAGAGGAATTCGGTTGAGAGAAATATCGGACGAAAAAAAAGTTCTCGCGATGAACAACATAACTCTCGCTTTCGTGGGCGACGCGGTTTATTCGCTTTTCATGCGCGAGCAGTTCGCTCTGCGTTTCGACGCGAAACCTTTTATGCTCACCGAGGCTTGTTCCGAGGCGGTGAGCGCGAAAGAACAGGCTAAAAAAGTCGATTCGATGATTAAAAACGGCTTTTTAACCGAGGAAGAAGAAGGCGTTTATCGCAGGGCGCGCAACGCGAAAAAGGCGAACAAAGCCAAGGGCGCGACGGTGACCGATTATCACAAGTCCACCGGTTTCGAGGCTCTCGTCGGATTTCTCTATCTCACCGGCAGGGACGAAAGGCTTTGCGAAATTTTAAATTACGGATTAAACTACGGAGATTATATAAAAACAAATGAAAATCGAAGGTAAAAATTCTGTCAGAGAACTTCTGAAAACGGGAAAAACGATAGATAAGGTGCTTGTCGCCAACGGAATGAGAGACGCGGAATCGAAAATGCTCGTCAGCGTTATCAAGAGCGCGGGCGTAAAAGTTTCCTTTGCGGACAAGTCCGTTCTGGACAAGGAAAGCGAAACGCGCCGTCATCAGGGCTTCATCGCTTACGTTTCGGACTATAAATACGTCGAACTCGGCGATATTCTCAACGCCGTGAAAGACAAAGAGGACGCGTTTATCGTCGTTTTGGACGGGGTGGAAGATCCGCACAATCTCGGCAGCGTTATAAGAGTTTGCGAGTGCGGCGGCGTGGACGGACTCGTCATCGGCAAGCACAGGAGCGCGAGCGTTACCGACGCGGTTATGAGAATCTCCGAAGGCAGCGCGAACCACCTGAAAATCGCGAGGGTTACCAACATAAACAACGCTATCGACGAAATCAAGGAAGATGGCGTCTGGGCTTACGCCTTGGAACTCGGCGGCGGAAGCATATACAAAACCGACCTCAAAGGCAGAATCGCGCTCGTTATCGGCGGCGAGGACACGGGAGTGAACAAACTCACGCAGAAAAAATGCGACGCGGTTATGTCTATCCCGATGTACGGCAAAGTCAACAGTTTAAACGCCTCGGTCGCTTGCGGAATAGGCGTTTTCGAAGCGTTGAGACAGAGAAAAAATGTATGAAGAATTGAGCGATAACGAACTTATAGCCTTACATTTAAGCGGCGATGCGGAAGCGTTTCCGGTTATTCTGGAGAGGTATAAGGAGTCGGTGAAGTCTATCGCCCGTTCCTATTTTCTCGTCGGCGGCGACCGCGACGATCTCGTTCAGGAGGGCGTTTTAGGGCTATTAAAAGCGGTGAATACCTTCGATAAGGAAAGGGGCGCGTCGTTCAAAACGTTCGCGTACAGATGCGTTTCGGCGTCGATTCAGAACGCCGTTAAAAAGTCTTTGAGCAAGGGCAACATGCCGCTCAACGATTCCGTGGAACTCACCGACGAACTCAAACTCGTTTCTCCCTTCAATCCGGAGGAAATGCTTCTCATCGGCGAGCGCGGAAGGGTGCTTAAAGACGGCGCGAACGCCGCGCTTTCGGAACTCGAATTCAAAATTCTCAGATACTATTTAGCCGGAATGACTTACGGCGAGATAGGCGAACTTACGGGCAGAAGCGCGAAATCTGCCGACAACGCGTTGCAGAGAATAAAGAAAAAATTAATGAAAATAATCGGCGAAGGTGATTTTTAATGGCATATCTTGCGTTATACAGAAGATTCCGTCCGAGCGGCTTCGAAGGGCTTATCGGGCAGGACCACATAGTGAGAACGCTCGTGAATCAGATAAACTCGGGCAGAATAGGTCACGCGTATCTGTTCTGCGGGGCGAGAGGAACGGGCAAAACTTCCGCGGCGAAGATTTTCGCGAGGGCGATAAATTGTCTTTCGCCCGTCAACGGTTCTCCGTGCGGCAAGTGCGAGGCGTGCAAAGCCCTTGCGGACGGCGCGAATCTCGATATTCTCGAAATGGACGCGGCTTCCAACAACAAGGTCGAAAACGTCAGGGAAATCCGCGAAAAAATTCAGTACCCGCCGGTCAGCGGAAAATATAAAGTCTATATAATCGACGAAGTGCATATGCTTACGACGGAGGCTTTCAACGCGCTTTTGAAAACGCTCGAAGAGCCGCCCAAGCACGCGGTGTTCATTCTCGCCACGACGGAAGTTCACAAACTTCCTTCCACGATTTTGTCGCGGTGCATGCGTTTCGATTTCAGGCTTATCCCCACGGCGCTGATTGCCGAAAATATAGGTAAAATTTATAAAGAAATAGGCAAAGATTACGACGACGAGGCGATAACCGCGATAGCGCGCGCCGGAGCGGGCAGTATGAGAGACGCTCTTTCGATTGCCGATATCTGCGTTTCTTATAAGGACGAAAAGTTGACTTATAACGACGTTCTGGAGATTCTCGGCGCAACCGATTCGTCGAAAATAACCGAACTTATCGAAAACATTCTTCGTTCGGACACGGGCAAGGCGCTGGAGACGGTGGAAAGCCTTACGGAATCGGGCAAGAGCGTGAGCGTTCTTTGCAAGGACGTCATCTCGCGCCTCAGGGAAACGATAGTTTGCAAAACGTGTTCCAAGGCGAAGGAAATTCTGGAACTTCCCGAAGACGTTTATGCCGAAATCGCCCGCGCGGCGGATATCGCCGACGAACACAGACTGCTCAGGACGATTGAAATTTTCAGCGAGGCGGAAGGGGCTATGCGTTACAGCGTAAGCCCGAAAATAATTCTCGAATGCGCCTGCATAAAAGCCTCCGAGCCTTCCGCGGATTATAATATAGACGCTCTTTTAAGCCGCGTCACCGCATTGGAAAACGCATTGAAAGCCGCCTCGGAGGGCGGCGGATTTGCCCGCGGCGCGGTAAGAGAAGAACCTCCGAAAATAGTTCCGCTCAGAGCGGGGGGTGCTCCGGAAGAAAACCCGATACGCGAAGCGAAGGTCGTTTCCGAGCCGAAAGTTATCTCCGAAAAGGCGAGCGTTAAACGCGCCGCAGACGTTGCGGACGATTACGGTTATCCCGACGAGGGAATTCCGATTCCTCCGCCGGAAGATTTCAACGACGGCGGAATGTCTGCCTATAAGCCGATTAACGCTCCTGAAACGGTTGCAAAACCCGTTGAAAGAACTGTTGAAAGAACCGTTGAAAACCCCGCGCGGGTAGCGGGAACGGTCGGAACCGCGGATACGACGCAGGGCGGCGGAATAAGCGCGGGCAAAATCTGGGGAACGGTCGTGAGAAAACTCAGGGCGGAAAAACAGATAGTTCTCTGGATAGCGTGTCAGGAAATGACGGCTAAACTGTACGGCAAAACGCTCAAGGTTTACGCGGGCGACGACGCGGGTTTCAACGCCGTAACGAAGACGGGCAATCTCGAAACGCTTTCGAAAATAGTAAAGTCCGTGGGAGATTACGACGTCGAAATAGCGAGGGCGAACCCCGACGCAACCGACGAAAGAAGCGGCTTCGAAAAAGACGTGGACGAAGTGAAAAAGACTTTCGGCGACAAATTCGTCAAAGTGGAAGATTAAATCATAGTTGAAGATTGAAATAGATTAAAAACCGAAAAATAAATTCATAGCGAATATAATAAGGAGAAATAATTATGGCATACGGCAGAGGAGGTTTCGGCGGCGGATTCGGCGGCGGAAACCAGATGCAGCAACTTATGAAACAGGCTCAGAAAATGCAGGAGCAGATGGCTCAGGCTCAGGAAGAACTCGAAGAGGCGGAAATCGAGGGCGAAAGCGGAAGCGGACTCGTCAAAGTCGTCGTGAACGGCAAAAAAGTAGTTAAGTCGATATCGATCGATCCCAAAGCCGTCGATCCGGACGACGTGGAAATGCTCGAAGATCTCATCGTCGCCGCGCTCAATACGGCTTATGAAGCGGCCGACGAGGAATACGAAGAAAAAATGGGCAAATTCGGAGCGGGCGGTCTTATCTGATCATGGGAGCCTATATCGAACCCATAGGCAAACTGATAAACCAGTTTACCAAATTACCGGGCGTCGGCGCGAAAACCGCTCAGAGATACGCTTATAAAATCATAAACATGAGCGATGAAGAGGCGGCGGAGTTCGCCGAGAGCATAACAAAGGCGAAAAGGGAAGTGCATTATTGCCGCGTTTGCGGAAATTACACCGACAAGGACGTTTGCGATATCTGTTCGCTCAGGGATAATTCCGTTATCTGCGTGGTGAAAGAGCCGAAAGACGTTCTCGCGATGGAAAAAGCGCACGAGTTCAAGGGCGTTTATCACGTTCTTCACGGGGTTCTGAGCCCTATGGAGGGGATAACTCCGAACGATATAAGAATCAAAGAACTCCTTTCGCGCATCGCTTCGGGCAACGTGAGGGAAGTTCTCATGGCGACCAATCCGGACGTTGAGGGCGAAGCCACCGCCATGTATATTTCGGGGCTTTTAAAGCCGCTCGGCGTTAAGGTGACGAGGCTCGCCCACGGAATTCCCGTCGGAAGCGAACTCGAATACGCGGACGAAGTGACTATTTCGCGCGCCATTCTCGACAGAAAAGAAATGTAAATTCCGAACGGAAAAAGTAAAATCGACTACGTAAAAACAAACGAAAAACAAGGCGGACAACCGAGAAAGTTGTCCGCCTTTTGCGTGCGGTATTATCAAATAAATTGCCGTATAAGCCGATAAACGCGATTTTTTGTTGCCGATCGGCCGAAAGTAACCGCGTTTGAATTCCTGTCGGATAGCCGAAAGTGACCGCGTTGAATTCCTGTCGGTTAGGCGCAGGCGACCGCGTTGAATTCCTCTCGGCTAAGCGATTAAATACTGAACAGACCGATCTGTACGAACAGAAGAAGCGAAATGCCGTAATAAACGCAGACGGCGATCAGATCGTTGACCGTTGTGATAAGCGGACCGGAAGCGACGGCGGGATCGATACCTATCTTTTTGAAGAAAATAGGTATAAGCGTTCCGTCGAGACTTGCCATAAGCATTCCCGCGACGAGCGAAATTCCGATACACGCCGAAACTTCGAAACCGACGTATGCCGGTGTTCCCGCCGTGAGCGCGCCCGGGGCGAACGCGAGATATAACCCGACGAAAATAAACGCGAGCGTGCCGATGATAAGTCCGTTCATAAGCCCTATCCGGAGTTCTTTCATAACGAATTTAAAGGTTTCTTTTCCCGAAATAGCCTCTTCGTTCAAAACTCTTATGGTCACCGCGAGCGATTGCGTGCCGGTGTTCCCGCTCATATCGAGAATAAGGCTCTGGAAGGAGTAGAGAATCAGAAGGCTCGCCGCCGTCACGGCGGTCTGGAACTGACTGATGATGCTCGAAACGACAAGCCCCAAGCCTAAAAGAATCAGCAGCCACGGCAATCTTTTCCGTATGCTTTTCGAAAGCGGTTCTTTGATGTCTTCGGCTTCGGTCAAACCGGCGAGTTTGGCGTAGTCGTCGACCGCTTCTTCGTCGACAACTTCAACGACGTCCGACGAAGTGATGACGCCTATGAGTTTGTTTTCGGCGTCGAGGACGGGTATCGAGTCCTCGGAATAGTCTTTTAATTGTTCGATACATTCCTCGACCGTTTCGCTGGCGTAAACGTAAGGGTAGGACGTGGTGATTATCGAATCGAGCGGCGTGCCTTCCCTCGCGCGGATAAGGTCGCTGAGGTCTATCGCGCCGTAAAAAGTTCCGTCGTCGTTCAAAGCGTAAAGCGTGGAGATGTTGTCGTTTTCTCCGGCCTCCTTAACGACGGTGCGCATAGCCTGTTTAACGCTGAAATCCTTGCTGAAAGCGATGAAGTTGGTTGTCATCCGGCTACCGATCATATCCTCGTCGTAAGAATCGATGAGTTGAACGTCCCGCGCGGCGTCTTTCTGCATCAGCCCGAGAATCTCTTCTTTTTTATCGTCCCCGAGTTCGTCGAGAACATCGATGGCGTCGTCCGCGTCCATGCTTTCGATGATGTCCGCGGCTTTTTCGCTGTCGAGTTCTTCGATATATTCTTCGACGTCGTCGAGATAGGCGAATATTTCGGACACGGCGGAAACGCCGAGAACTTTATAGAGTTTCAGACGTTCCGTTTTCGTCAGTTTCGGCAAAACCGCCGCGATATCGTTGTCGTGATAATTGCCGAGATCGGCTTTCAATTGTTCCGGAGGCTCGTTGCTTTGCAATAGTTGCAGAAGTTCTTCTTCAAAGTCGCGTTTTTCGGGTGTTTCTTCGATCTCGTGATCGATATTTTTCAATTCTTCGCTCATAAACGACCTCCTTTATATAAAAGTATGTAATCGAGACGGATTCCGTGTTCCGCGCGGAAAAACCCGCCACCATAACATTTTAACACAAAATAAAAAAAATAACAAGAAAATGCCTTAAAAACCTTTACAAATTTTTTTTTTCGGTGTAAAATAGATTTCGACGTGTTGAGGGAGCGTCCGGCTTATGGATAAGAAATTATTCGGTAAACTTCATGACGGTACAGACGTTTACGCATTCACCGTGTCAAACGAGTTCGTCGAAGTTACGGCGCTGACTTACGGGGCGACCGTTCAATCCCTTAAATATAAAGGGAAAGAAAGAGTTCTCGGCTACGATTCTTTGGAAGAATACGTCTCTCACGACGGATATCTCGGCGCGACGGTCGGCAGATACGCCGGTCGTATCGGCGGCGCGGGCTTCAGGCTCGGCGGCAAGCAATATAAACTCTTTAAAAACGAAGGCGAAAATTGCCTTCACGGCGGACAGGTCGGTTTCGATAAACGCGTCTGGAACGTCGAAGCGGACGGAACGGGCGATAATTTCGTCGAAATGAAGTACGTTTCGCCGGACGGAGAAGAGGGCTTCGGGGGAAATCTGACCGTGAAAGTGAGGTTTTCCGTCACGGGAAAGGCCTTTTCGATATCGTATTACGCTGCGACGGATAAAGATACCTATATCAATCTGACGAATCACACGTATTTCAATCTGCTCGGCGATCAGACGATCGACACGCATTATTTCAGGCTCGACGCGGACGCTTTTATGGAGATCGATAAAGAGATGATTCCGACCGGTAAGAAAATGATGGTCGAAGGCACTCCGATGGATTTCCGCAGGGCGAAGTCGATTTTCAGAGATATCGACGCGGACGACGCGCAGATAAAAATTGCCGGCGGCTACGATCACAATTTCGTGATAAACGGCGTCGGATTCCGTAAATTTGCGGAGTTATCGACCACGGTGGACGGGGTCTGGATGCATGCTTATACGGACAGACCGTGCGTTCAGTTTTATAGCGGGAATTCCCTTGGCGAAAGGCGGGTTCACGGCGGCGGAATCGTCGGAAAGAGATGCGGTTTATGCCTTGAAACGCAAGGTTATCCGAACTCGATGAACGTCGGCGACAAGAAGGCGGATTTGTTGAAAGCGGGCGAAGAATATCGCTCCGAAACGCGGTTCGTTTTCGGCGAATTTTGTTAAAAAGTTTAAAATTCGGAACTTTTAAGGAGTTCCGGATATATGGGGATATGGCTCAGTTGGTAGAGCGATGCGTTCGCAACGCATAGGCCGAGGGTTCGAGTCCCTTTATCTCCACCATTTAAGAAGAATAGGTTTGATACAATGTTATCAAGCCTTTTTCTTTTGGCGGATAGGGGATTTTCTCCTTTCCGCAAATAACCAGAGGCCTGGGATAAGTGGTATTTGCCATTTGTTCTGGGCCTTTTTCCTTTTCTCTAAGGCAACAGTTTAGCAAAAGGTCTATTTCATACCTACTGTTTCGCAAAAGCCCTATGGTTTAGCGAAAGGTCGGAAAAAACAATTCTGAAGATTAAAATACTAATAATTTTTATCAAATTTCATCTTTAGCTTTAACAACATATACAAAGACGACGGCTCGAAGGAAAAAGCTCTCGACAATAGCTTATATCACCTATTGCACGACGAGCCCAACCCAGAGATGTCGTCTTTTGTTTTCAGGGAAACCCTCATGACGCATCTTTTGCTATGGGGCAACGCATACGCTCAGATCATCAGGAACGGCAAGGGCGAGATCATCGCGCTTTACCCTCTGATGGCCAACAGGATGCAGGTCGACAGGGACGAGAACGGGCAGCTCTATTACATCTACACGAGAAGCAGCGACGAGCCGAAGACGATGGAGGGAATCACGGTGTATCTGTCTCCAAGGGACGTTCTTCACATTCCAGGACTTGGCTTCGACGGTCTTGTCGGCTATTCGCCCATAGCGATGGCGAAGAACGCGATAGGCCTTGCGATGGCGACGGAAGAGTACGGCGCGAAGTTCTTCGCGAACGGCGCTGCGCCCTCCGGCGTGCTTGAGCACCCAGGGACAATCAAGGATCCTGCGAGATTAAGGGAGAACTGGAATGCAACATTCGGCGGCTCAGCCAACTCTGGAAAAGTCGCTGTTCTTGAGGAGGGAATGAAATACACGCCTATCTCCATATCTCCAGAGCAGGCTCAGTTCTTGGAGACCAGGAAGTTCCAGATAAACGAGATAGCCCGTATCTTCAGGGTTCCGCCGCATATGCTCGCTGACCTTGAGAAATCGAGCTTCTCCAACATCGAGCAGCAGTCGCTGGAGTTCG
>CAVJNC010000043.1:0-16118 GCA_963650905.1 Subdoligranulum sp. APC924/74 | reverse complement strand
TGCAACTTACGTTTGCAAAGTTGACGTCTTTTATCACCGCTCCTTTACCGATATGCCCGAACAAACCGCATTCACCGGCAATGAAGTCGGATATCGTGTGATTCTGCCCGTCGAACGTTCCGCAGAATCCGAAAACTTCCGTCCAATATTTTGAAGCTAAAGTTTTAGAAACTTGAGAAACCTTTCTGCCTTTCATATCTATATCCGCATCGAGAATGTAGTAGCCTTTAATCACTCCGCCCGACGCTTTTCCGACGTTCAACGCGTCAAGAAGGTCGTCCGCGGTGCGGATGATCTTTGTTACAAGAAGAACGTTTACGTCGAACGTGTAATATACGTCTTCCTTTTTCGACACGACTTTGAAAGCAATGTCGCCCGTTTCGTCGATTCCCGTTAAATCCACGGTAAGTTTGCCGCCGTTCAAAGCGCCGTTTCCGAGAACCTTATCGCCATAAGCAAGCGTCGCGTTTTGGGTGTAATATGCGCTTGCGAACGAAAGATCGATTTCGGTGTCGGTCGCTTCGATAAGTTGCTTTCCTTGTTCCGGCGTTACGCTGCGCGGATCGGCTATTTCGATTTCCGCCGTCGCCTCGGAACCGTTGATATACGAAACGGCCTTCAAGGTAATTTTGCCTGTGCCGGCATCTTGCGGAACGTCGATCACACCGTTTTCGAACGTAATGCCGCCGTAAAGTCCGTCTGCCGTAACGCTGCCGTAACGAGTGTTCGTTTTGACCTTCGAACTGCCGCCCAAAGCAATCATTTCGGCGATCTGAACGAATTCTATTTTCTGATTTTTGTCGATAGTTTCAACCGCATGTTTAATAAACGGTATGCCGTTTACCGTCGTCCACACGTCTTCGTCGAACTCGCCTGTTACGCCTTTTAACGTAGCCGAAGCGGAAAAGTCGCCGTAAGAAGTCGCGGTGTAAGACGCGCCGCTTTCGGAGAGTATTTTCTCGGATTTCGCATGGTCGCACGCAACAACGAGATTTTCAACCTTTTTCGCCGTCGTCCCCAGAACCACGTTCGCAAGGTCGGATCTGTCTTTGTTGGTTACGTAAGCGATATCCGCGCCCAAAGCGTCTACGAAACAATTTATGACCTTTGCCGATTCGGAGGCTCCGCTCGAGAAGAATGCGCCCATCGTTCTCGGCGCGCTTTTTTCGCTGAACAAATCCCTGTTTTCGTTACCCATGCCTATCTTCACGAAAGATACGCTGACGTTTTCGATAAGTCCGCCGCCGTAAGAACAAATAAATCCGTTGTTTTCGTATAACCCCGCGTCGGTGAACGAAACGTTTTTAATAACCGCGTCGTTATTCAGATACCCGAATATGCCGCCGCTTTCTCTTTCGGCCGTGCGGGACTTAACGGTAATTCCGTTTACGTTATATCCGCGCCCGTCGAACACGCCTTTAAATCCGTATCTCGACGGATCGTCCCAACCCGCACCGCCGAGTTTGTTGTCTACGGTATAGATTTCGCCGCTGTCCGTAATCGAAGTGAATTCGCCGTTATAATCGACGTTCGCGTCAAGCACGAAATAACCGTCGAGAACGCCCGTGTTGCTTACGTTGCCGTTGGAGCGGGCTAAGTCGCGCATTTTGTCGAATTCCGCCTTGTCGCTTATTTTAAGCGTATACATATCCGCGGTGAATTTATAGTTGATATCGGCGGTAGATAAAATCATTTCTCTCGCGCCGAGTTTAGCCGCCGTTTGAGGAAGTTTTGCTTTGTTGAGATTTATATTTTTGCCCGAAACGGAAGACAGAACGTTTACGCCGTCTAAAGCGACCGACAAAACGGTTTCGCCGAACGAATCGGGAAGGACTATCGGTTTTAAGTCCTCGACTTCGATTTCGGGGCGGATATCGAGCGTTCTTACGGCTCTTTCAACGACGACTTTTATCGAAACGTTAACGTTTTTCCCGTCGGGCGCGCGATAAGTTCCTACGATATCGGTTGTCCCCGCCGAAACTTTTTTAACGACGTAATTTCCGTTTTCGCCCGTAATTTCGGCGATGTTCGAGTCGTACCAATCCGAATCGAGATCCCAGTTTATAACCGCGTTTTTAACCTCGCTGTCTCCCTGATAAGCCGTGAAACTTATCGGTATTTCCGTTTCTCCCGCTTCGGGTAAGGTGAACAATTTCAATTCGTAGCCGTCGTCGCCGATCGAAATATCGCCCTCGGGAACGACGGTCGCTATCGAATCGACGACCTTCACGGATACGAGTCTGCTAACGGAAATACCGTTATAAGTCGCCGAAACGTAATATTTCGCTTCGCCGAGAGATTTTGCCACGAAAATAACCGTTCCCTCGTCTTTCGCCACGTTGCATATCTGATCGTATCCGCTTGCAAGCGACCATCCGATTTTTGATTTTGCGGTTACGTCTTCGCCTTGAAATATAACCTTTACTTCGCCGACGTAACTTTTGCCGTTTTCTATGGTAATTTTGTCGGTAACTTTTATAACGGGCGCGTAAACGCTTTCGGTTACGGTAAGCGAACAACTTGCCATTGCGCTTCCCGAAATCGCGATAATTTTACACTTACCGCTTCTTATGCCGCTGACCAGACCGTTTTCGTCCACCGTCGCGACGGAACCGTCGCTCGTACTCCACTTCACCGTCTCTTCGCCGTTTTCCACCGTCGCGGAAAGTTTCACGGTTTCGAACTCGGCAACCGTTGCGGTTTCGTCCGAGATTTTTACGGCGACTTTACCTGCGACCGAAGAAGACTCCTCCGAATTTTCGGACGCGCCGCACGACAACAAACATGCCGAAGCCATGCACAGCGATATCGCGGCAATTAAAGAAATAACAAGTTTAAACAATCCGTTTTTCATAATCGTCGACCTCCCTTAATCGATATCCCACGACGAAGTAACTGCGGAAATCACATAGTGTTCCTCATGCGTGGTATTGCCGAGGTTCGTAAAATCCTCCAGGAACGATTTACGCATTTCTTTGAGTTGGCTTGTACTGAAAGACGAAGCGTATTTCGTACATAAAACGTATCTCGGGAACAACGATTCGATTAAAATATGCTTTGAAAGCGCTTCGTATAATTCGCTGTCGCTGTCCTTATACTTCGATATCGCGTTTTGCGCGTCGTCGAACGAATCGAGCCAACCCGTTATGAGCGCTTCGGGCCAGACGCGGTTATCCGCGAGACTATATGAGTGAACGAGTCCTCCCGTGATGTTTTCGTTTATCGTCAGATTCATCTGCACTTCGTTGAAGTACTTGCGCATGATCGGCGCGGCGTCTCTGAAATAATACTTGAAGAATTTATCCACAAGTTCGTTATAATCGGCGTTTACGTCGAACATACCCTTCGAGTTGATATAATCGCGCAGTTTCGCAAACCCGGGGTTGTTCTCGTTTTCCCACGTGCCTTCGGGGTAAATGTAATTGCCGCCGAATTCCTTGAAATATTTGAAGTTATCCAGAAGTATCTGATAGTTGTTGTACGGATACAGATATTGATAATAACTTATTTCGTAAGACCATATATAAAGGTTCGACGAGCCGAGCCCCGCCCACGCCTCTATAGCCTGAGCGAATTCTCTGTTTTCGGTCTCGTAGAACGAATGAATCCAGTTTGCTTTGGAAGCCGCGAATTCATATGCGACTCCGCGTCCGCAAACGAGTTTTTCGGGCTGACCGTTTTCGTCCGTGACGGCGGTTCCGTTGCCATTTTCGTCGAAGGTGTAACGAACTACGGGTATACCCTTGCCTTTCGAATCGAGAACGTATCCGTTGCCGTCGCGTTGAACGGGCGCCTGAAGGGCTTCCTGATAAGCGAGAACTATCAGATTGAAATTCCTGTCCGGTTCGTTCTCGTCGATATACGCGTAAACCTTTTTCGCAAGGTCGTTCGCAAACGAAAGCATGGCGCCGCCCAGAGTTCCGTAATAATCGTAACTCGCCGTGCATGCGGCGCAGGTGCATTTCCACGTCATGTTTTCGCCGAGAACGTCGTTCTGCGATATGCGCATGTTCAGAACGTCGGGTTGTTTCTTTAAAATTTCGATAATTTGATTTGCCACATAGGTTAAGAGCGCTTCGTATTCTTCTTTATCTCCGTGAGCGGTAAAGCACGGCTGACCTATGCGAACGAGTTCATCGCCCTCTGCGACAGGTCTCGACACTATAGCCCCTTCCGAAAACCACTTGCTATGATTTTCCACGTCTTCCTGCTTGAAGAAGTCGTAAAAGTTATGAACTTTGCCCCTCTTGGTCTCGAGCATTCCCGATTTTTGCGTGAAGCCCATTCCGTACATCGCGTCGCCTTTCATTGCGTTGCTGCTGATGCGGAATTCGTAATCGGGGCGTTCGGTTATTTCGATTTCGGGCAGAACGTCGCCCGATTTTTCGTAAACGACGCAATCTTCCGATAACATATCGTAACCTACGAGCGCGCGAAGAAGAGCGATAGCCGCAAGTTGCGCGCCGTTTTCGCTCGTGCAATACGCAAGCACGTCGTCGCCGACCGTTTTAATATAGTAGCCCTGACTGCCCAGAACGTCCGCATCGGGAACTTTTACGACCGATTTTATAAGGTCGTTCATTCCGAGAACTATATATTTCCCCGACGACAAGTCACATTCGTCCGCAAACTCCATGGGGAAATTTGCGCCCGTAGCCGCATTTAAATGCTTTGAAACGAATTTAGAAGCGACGGTGTATCCCGAAGGAGCGATAATAGTATATTCGGTTGTTCCGTTTTCGGAAAGTTTGCCGAGCGTTTTATCGTAATTAACGTTTACGTCGTGCAACGTGCCTTCGACCGTGTGAGCCGTAACGTCGGTAACCATTTTAACGGATTCGGCGTCGGTGTCGTCGTTGTTTTTACAAGCCGAAAAACCCGTCATCGTAAAAATAACGGCAAACAAAAGACTGATCGCTTTCAATATGGTTTTTCTCATTTCTTCCACCTCACCTTACGTTTACTTCGAAATAAAGAGACGAAGAATTGCCCGCCGCGTCGGTTGCGTATACCGCGAAGGTATATTTGCCCGAATATTCGCATTTAATCGCGTTCGCTCCGTCCGTAAGTTCTATAAATTTACCCTGCGCGTTTATGACGAACGTTCTTACCGAAATTTCGTCTTCGGCGGAAAGGTTATCGCTTACCTTATACTTCGGCATTACTATCACGTCGCCCGTCGAAGCCGTGTCGGAAGGCGTTTCGGTAAATTCTATAACGGGAGCCACTTCGTCCGCTACGGTAACGGTTACGTTGGGTTTGTAGTAATTGCCTACCCAACCGACTTCCGTTACGAGATAAGAAACGGTGTATTTCCCGTATTGAGTAAGTTTTATGACGTATTCCTCGTCAATCGGAACGTCCTTCAACTCTTTTCCGTTTTTGTCCGTCACGATTTTCCCGTCGGGCGCGGTAACGGTGAGCGTCGCGCTCGATTCGGGCGCGAACACGTCGCTGCAAATGCCTTGTTTTATAACGTATTCCGAATTTCTTTTCCATTTTCCGCCGTAATCGCCGAGTATGCCGAACGAAGGCGCGCCGTTATCCTGATTTCTGTATGAAAGCGTGGTTTCGCTTACCGACAATACCATATAGCGGCTGTCCGCTTTATTGTCCGCAGTGCTTACGCCGACATAAACTTTATCCGAAGCGAATCCGTCGAAAACGTCTCCGTTATCGTAAACGGCGAGCGGAACGGACATCGAAGCCGAATCGTTGCACACTACGTTTATTTTGCCGTTTTTATAAGAAACCTTGATTTTTCCGCCGTTTTTGACGGACGAACTTAAAACATAACTTTCGCCGCCGTGCGTAAACGTAATCTTTGCAAAACCTATCGTTGCGCCGACGGTTATTTTCCTTCCGTCCGCCGCGTCGATAAACGTAAACCCGAACGATCCGAAATTGGTTTTTCCCGCAAGCGTTCCCACGGTGACCGACGCTTCGCCTTTAAGCAAAGCGTTTGCGAAAACCCAGTCGGAATCGCCCGAAGAGGGTATTACCGCAAGCCCCGTCGTATATAAAGCGTTGCTTTCGTCTCGCGTGGTTACGGTGATTTCTTTGCCGTAAAGGTAGTTGGACATATACACCGTGTTTTCGTTTCTTCCGATAATCGCGGGAACGTCGAACACGGGATATTGCGCATTGCCCGTGAAATAAGTTACTTTGACGAAATCTCCGTTGCTTAAAACGGAAGGAACGAATTCGCTGCCCGATTTATAAGTTCTTTCTCCGTTCGCGTCGACGACTTTAACGTCGCAAAGCACGCGTTTTAAACTGCCAGACGTATAGTCGTTCGCATAAAGTTCGGGAAGGACGTATTTCCCTCCGCTTATATATACGGGCGGCAAAGAAACGCCGTCTATAAACAGCGGCTTATCTCCCTTATGCGCGTTAACGCCGAGCGTTGCCGATTTTGTCTTTCCCAAATAATCGGTCGCCGTGAATTCTATCGTGTATTCGCCTTCGGTTTCGGGGCGGAATCCGCCGTTTATAACGGTACGCTCCCTGCCGAAAACAACTGCGGTTTCAACGGTTACCTTTCCGCTGCCGCCGGATATCGTCGGCTCCGGGATTTCAACGTACGTTCCCAAATCGACGACCTCTGCGATCGACGAAGGCGTTATCGTGATTTCGGGAACTTCCTTAACCGCCTGAACGAAAACTTTTTTTTCGGCGACGTTTCCGAACCCGTCTTTTGCGGTATAAACAATAGTATAATTACCCGTTCTGTCGGGAACGAAAGTCCCGTTTAAAACGCTTACCGAGACGGGAGTCTCGCCGAAATAGTCGTAAACGACCTCGGTCGAAACCTCGCAATTCCCCGTGTAATCGTCGTAAGCGGTCGCTTCGGGAATACGATAGGCAACCCCAAGTTCGGCGTTGGGCATTTCGTCCGCGTAGTCGCCGTCAACGGTTATTACGGGCGCTCCGTCGTCGGTGAAATCGTTGTTTTGCAGATCTTCCGCCGTCATGCCGAAAACTTCCATGATACAGAAGTTTGCCGTCGCGCTCGAATATTTGCTCGCGCTCACCGTAAGCCTTGCCTTATCGGACGACCAGCCGCTCCATAAATCTTCGTAATAATCGGAACTGTCGAGATCGGCTACTATTTCCGAATTCGCATAGACGATTTTCGTGTTATAATCAAAGGAAATGATTCCGTAACGCAGATCGGGCTTTTGATTTCTCGCAGGTCCAGACCAGGTACCGGAGTTATCCTGCGCCACGAACGAAACGTATAACGCAGTGCCTATATCGTCGTTTACGTGCAGTTTTTTGCCCTTTTCATAACCGACCATATCCTGACCGTTTCCGCCTGCCATAACCCACGAAGTGTAAAGACCGCTCGATTGAGGTAAGCGGTTTATATCGATTCTTAAATACTTCGAACTGTCCGTCGAGTCGGTAAGCGTGAGCGTAAGTTTATCGAAGTCGGCCGCGCCCTGATGTTCGGGCGTTATGAAAAACTTAAAAAGCGCGTCGCCCTGAGTAAGCGATTTAACGTTTATAAGTTTTGTGAAAGTAAGCGTCTCGCCTTTTGCGAGTTTCACGAGCAAGCCCGTGGAATCTGCGCCGAATTCGCCGTAATGATCATATGACAGCGAACTTTCGCTGCCGTCGACCGCATAACCGACGCCCTGAACGGTGAAACTTTTCTCGTCGGAATATTGTTCTTTTCCGACGCTTGCGTAATAACGCACGGTATACCTTCCCATCTCGCTCAGTTTAACCGTTTTTCCGCGAACGACGTCGCCGCTCGGTAAAGTTACGGTGTGAAGCGCCTTAACCTCGGTTGAACCGACGGTGAGGGTGCGTTCGGGAACTTCGAAAGTATCGCCGTAAACGCAAACTTCGGCAATATCGACGCCGCTCCACACGGCGGTATTCGCGCCTGCGGCGACAACCGCAACCGTAGAACATATCGCCATGCACAAAATGATAAAAATTATCGCTAATTTTCGTTTCATTCTTATTCTCCCTTTCTATCTGTTTTTTTGTTTTCGTTTTTTGTTTATCCCTTCACTCCGCCTACCGTAAGATTGCCCAGAAGCCGCTTGTGCATAAAGCAGAACAACACGACGACGGGAACCAGCAGAATAAGCGAAGCCGCAAGTTTTACGGGCGCTTTGCTGAACTTTTTACCCAGCGAATAAGTGTTTATCGCATAAACGTATTCGGCAAGCGTCGGGTGATTCGGGACGTAAACCATAGGAACCTGATAGTTATTCCAGTATCCTATAAAGTTGATAAGCAATACGGTGAGGAATGTGTTGCTCGCTATGGGAAAGAAAATCTTTATCATAATCTGCGCGTCGCCCGCGCCGTCGATTTCGGCGGCTTCGCTGAGCGCGGGAGGCACTGCCTTGAACATATCGTAAAATACAAGGAAGTATATGCCCAGGAAACTTGCGCGCATCACGAGCATCCCCGCCATTTTATCGTATAACCCGAGATTCATCGACATCTGAATTTCGGAAGTCTGATTGCCGACCACGGGTATTACCATCACCACGAGAACAAGCCCGTATAAAAATTTTGAAAAGAAACATTTATATTTCGCGCACGCATAAGCCACGACGCCCGTAACGAGCGTGTTTATAAGAGCGCACCCCACAGAGTAAAGAACGGAGTTCCACACTATTTCGTAAAACGGAACGACTCCTTGCTCTTTCTGCATCTGGAATTCTCTCAGAACGTAAGGAACGTTATCGAAAACCCACGGGTTAGGCCAGCCGATTTTGTTTTTATAGAAATCGGAAGTGTCTTTATGCGCGGTAAGCACCGCCCACAAAATCATGCCCAAAAGAAGCGCGCTGTATAAAATCAGAACGACAAGCATTATGACGGTAAGCGTCGACAATCTGTTTTTTAAACGTTTTCTGTTCGTCTTCATCTTTCTTCCTCCGTCATCAATCTTCGCTCGGTCCCACTTTATTGAGCAACCAACGCGCAAAAAACGTGAGAGGAATAGCCACGGCGGACATCATAAGTCCGAGCGCGGCAAGCGGCGGATATTGCGAAATATCTCCTTTCGCCTTTTGCGTTCTGAAATACATCAGGAAACCGAGCGTAGCCGTATCCGATTTCCACCGTGTGTTAAAGAATGAGAAGTTGTTTATCTCGTTGATAAAAATACCCGCGACGCCCGTAACCAGAAATATCGACAACGTCGAAAAGGTCTGCGGAAGAACTATGCTGAAAAATTCGCGAACGGGAGTCACTCCGTCCAACTCTGCGGCTTCTATTATTTCGGGCGAAATGTTCGCCATTTTGTTCGAATAAAGCAAAACGGTCGTTCCGAAACTTACGAACAGGTTATAAAACATAACCGTGGCGTATCTCGTTTTTTCGGACGACAGAAGTTGGTCTTCGATCATGTGGAGAGACTTTAAAAAATCGGTAACCACTTCGTCCGTGAAATATCTGTAAATCGAAACGAGAACTATGCTCGCTATAATCGACGGCATAAACAGCATAAACCGGAAAAACATAGCCCCGGGCAGTTTTTTGAATATATAATACGCAAAAAGCAAGCCGAGCGGGACGCCGACGACAAGCGAGATGGCATACGATTTAAGCGACACTGCCAAAGTCTGGGTAAGTTGCAAAAATTCGTTTTCGTCGGCAAACCAGTTTTTAAAATTATCCAGCGTCCACGAATAAACATATTTTTTCGTTTCGCCGTCGAGCGTAATGTTTCTGAACGCAAGGATAAACGAGTTTATGTTCACCCCTATATAAAATATGCAGAACTGCAGCAACGGCAACGCTAAAATCGCGACGTAAAACCACAGGCTTTTCGCGCTTTTAAATCTTTTTAATTTTATTTTTTTCATCGTTTAATCCTCGACGGGCAAAGGTAAAATCGGTTCGGGCAGGATTTTAAATCCCGCCCGAAACCGGATGAGTTCGGTTATTATCCCCAGAAAGTATATTTCTTGAAGTAATCGTTAAACGCTTCGAAATACGAAGTTCCCGTCGCCTTGCCTTCGTGTATTCCGTCCACGACGTTTCTGTAAAGCGTGCCCTTTACATATGCCGAATAAACAACGTTATACTCAAGATATGAGATATTAGCGTTATAGAAACTACTCGAAGAATACTTATAAAGAACGTCCGAGTTTTTAACGTATTTGACAAGACTTTGCGAGAAATAGGAAAGTTTGTTCAGATCGCTTCCCATATCGTATTTATAAGCCTTGACCGCGCCCGTGCTGACGGTGAAATCTTTTAACATCGCGTCGGTACAAGAGAATTTAACGAACTCTTTCGCCGCATTTTTAACTCCGTCCGAAAGCCCCGATTTAACGCATACGAAAGCGTTGAGATAATCGGAATAAACGCTGCCCGTACCGACTTGATCCGCGGTCGCCTTGGGAAGAGGCATCCACCCGAAATTGCGGTTCGCGCTCGAATATTTGGAATCGGTTTTCGCCATTTCTTTAAATACTTCGTCGGCTTCTCTCTGCCACCACGGTCCGTCTATGATCATCGCAACCGATTTGGTAGACACACCGAAATCCTCGGTTCCCTCCTTAAGAAAGGCTTCCTGGTTGTCGGTTTGCGTAAACGATTCGCTGAAAGCGTCTTTATTATAATAGTTGGTATTCGTTATAAGTTTTTCGACGAATTCCATTGCGTAAAGTTTGCCGACCTGACGAGCCACGTCGTAACCGTTCGCCGAAGTTATCGCTTTTTCCTCGGTAACGACGTTGCCGTTCGCGTCTTTGGTAACTTTGCCGTTTGAATCCAGAACGACGAGGTCTTTGGCGGTACCGTCGAAATCGTAATTTAAACGCATCTGCTCGACGCCTTCGTAATCGGCGACGAGACTGTCCATAAGGTTGCCGACGTGCTGGAAAGTATACTTCCCGGGCAAACCGACGGGCGTGTCGTTAGCGTTATAAATTTCATCGCAGAGAGTGAAGAATTCCTCGTAAGTGGCGGGAAGCCCGTCGTCCGCGGAATAATCCACGCCGTCTATCACTCCCGTTTTGCCGTCGGGACCGTTCGTCTTTTTGGCGTTTTTATTGTTTCCGATAATCGCGCCGTTGGTCCTATCGGCCGCGAGATAATACCCCTTTTCGTCGAAAAGGTCTTTGTTGTAAATTATTCCGTAGTTGCCGTAATAGGAAGGCAACGCGTAATAATGCGTTTCGTCGTTCGATTTCGCGCCGTAATAATCGATTTGCTGAGCGTCGAGTTTTTCTAAAACGGTGAGCGAATCGTCCGCCGACGCTTTGGAATTCACTATATCGGTGAGATCTTCCAGAACGTCGAGATACTTATAATAATGTTCGTTTTCGAAAAAGAAAACGTCGTAACTCGATTTCTGAATCTGCGCGGCGTTGAACTGACGCATTTCCGCCGTATGCTTAACCTGAACGCCTTTCTTGCCTTCCTCGAACGAAACGTCCGCAAACGCTTCTTCGAACGCGTCCTCGAGGCGGGTAAGCCATTCGTCGCCATAACCCGCGCCGTAAGTGAAAACGTTAAGTTGTGTTTTCGTCGGATCGTCTTTTGCCGACGATTCGGTATTGCCGCCGCACGCAGCCATAGATATTGCGGCTACGCAGGCAAGTCCGAGCCCGACGATACGCTTAAAAAGTGATTTTTTCATGTTCCTGCTCCTTCTGTGAAATTCTGCGTTCTATCGCAAACTCACATATGTTTTTTTGATTTTTTTGCCGTTAAGGCACATTGCTTGACAAAGTTCCTTTGTCAAGCAAAAGGCATGCCTTTTGCAATTTTTTTTGAACGGCAAACATATTGTTTGTCCGTAGGTTCCGTGATTTAGGGGTCGTCTTCGCTTTTCTGATTACAAAAAAACGAAATCGACGCCGAAAATAAAGACCTATAGAAATACTGCCTAATTTTACACCCTCGCAAGGTCAAAGTCAATGTCATATCTTAATACGTTTTCCGTCTTTTTTTCACATCGCACATTGAAAAAATGTATGTTTTTTGATTGACTAAAACAAAAAATTGATTTATAATTCGGGCATGGTTGAGTTAAGAGGGTATGAAATCCGCAATCGTTATTTCAATAACCCCGTCGATCTCGGAGGGGTAAAGTTAGTGCAGGCGGGAAGATATTACTGCGGTCCCGAATCGGTCGTTGCCGATCATCTGCACGACGGGTATTACGAACTTACCGTCGTGAACGGCGGAAGCGCGACGGTGCATACCGACGACAAATACGTTCAGGTAAAGAAGAACGATATTTACGTAAGTTTCCCGAACGATCTGCACGGAATAGTCGCCTCCGCGGAAGATCCGATTCAGTATGACTATCTGGCGTTTATAATCGACGAAAAAGAATTCGGCGAACCCATGCGAAAAATCGCAACCGAGCATGCCGATCCCGAATCCCGCATAATACACGACAGGCGCATACACTCCCTTATGGTAGACGTAATCGGCGAACTGGCAAACACGCAGACCTATTACAAGGAATCGCTTCTTCATACGATATGCAACATAATTATTTGCGTCATCCGCAAATTCGGCGAAAAAAGTTCGGCGGTATTCTCGGAAAACACGTCCGGAAACGAACGATTTTGTAATCGTATCATGAATTACATCGACGCGAATATTTACGATCTGGAAAATCTCAACGACCTCACCCGGATCGTCAACTACAACTACAATTATCTTTCGTCCATGTTCAAAAAAACCACGGGTATCACCCTTCGCGACTATTTTTTGAACCGCAGACTCGAAACGGCGGACGTTCTGGTTAAAGAAGGCAAACTCAAAATTCACGAAATCGCGGACAAACTTCACTACTCTTCCGCCGACGCGTTCACCAAAGCATACAAAAAGAAATACGGCTTTCCGCCGAGATTAAATAAAAATTAGTTCTGAGAGGATTTTTATGTATTTATTCAACGAAAAAAACTGCATGGATATTTGTCTTAAAAACACGAATAAGTACGTCTATAAGGCGATAAACGACCTTATAGAAGACTTCGCCCGCGTGAGCGAATACGGCGTGAAACCGCAAATCGTCCGCAGCGAAACGCAAAACTGCATAGTCGTAGAGGAAAACACGCGGAACTCGGCAGAACCGATTTCCGACGAGAGTTATTCGATAACGACCGAAAACGGAAACGTCATAATCCGCGCCGACGGTTATTTAGGCACCATGTGGGGTATTTACACGTTAAGCGAAAAGTTTTTAGGCGTAGATCCCTGTTATCTCTTCAACGACCTCGCGATCGTTAAAAAACGGTCGATCGAAATGCCCGACGTCCGTATCGTCGACAAGCCCGACGGATTCGGCTTCCGCGGAGTTTTCATAAACGACGAAGATCTGCTGCAAGGCTGGAAAGACGGCGGCGGAGCAAGACTTGTCGGCGGCGGATTTTACTACGTTACGGTTGAAAAAAGCGTGATCGAAAAAGTCGTGGAAACGGTTTTGCGTTTAAAACTGAACCTCGTTATCCCCGCAACTTTCGTCGATCTCGACAATCCGCCCGAAAAAGCCCTTGCCGACGCCGTTTCCGAGCGCGGAATTTACCTTTCGCAACACCACTGCGAACCGCTCGGAGTCTCGTCGTTCACGTTTGAAAATCATTGCAAAAAATACGGGAAATCAGGCAGATTTTCGTATAGCGAATGTCCCGGAATCATGGAAGACGTATGGGGTTTTTACGTCGACAAATGGGCGAAATACGACAACGTCGTGTGGCAGATAGGCTTGCGCGGTTTCGGTGACGACCGCCCCATATGGCAAGACGACGTTCCGACGGAAAAAGTGCTTGAAAAAAGCGGCGAATTTATAAGCAAAGCGTACCAAAAAGAAAAGGATATAATCCTCGCCAAGACGAACGGTAAAGCCGGACATTTCACTTCCACTCTGTGGATGGAAGGCTCCGCGCTCGTCGAAAAGGGCTATCTTAAATTCCCGAAGGACGTAATCATGGTTTTCGCCGATACCGCCCCGACGCAACTTTACGGCGACGAATACGACCTCGTTCCGCGCGAAAAGGACGGAAAATACGGCATTTATTACCACTTGCAATATTACGGTTGCGGTCCGCATCTCGTTCCGCAAACGGGGCTTAAAAAACTGTATTATAATATGGAACGGGCATACGAAAAAGGCGATACCGATTATTTTATAATGAACGTTTCGAACGTGCGCGAATTCGTTTTCGAAATAAAAGCCTACGCCGAAGCCGCCTGGAGCATGAAAAAGTATTCGCCCGACGAATATTTAAACCGTTACTGCGACAAATTCGGGGAATATGCGAGCAAAATAAAAGGCGCGATAACCGATTATTACGAAAGTTTTCCCGAACTCGATCCGAAATATCTCGAAAAGCATTTAAGCACGTATTTCAACTACACGAAAACACAGCCGCCGGCAGGAATTACCAACTTCGTTTTAAAAGAAGGGAGCATTATCGATTACGGCAAACGCATGACCGATAATTTCGATAAGGATCTGAGCAAATGGCTCTGCCACGAGTACGCCGCCGCTATAAAACCCGTCATCGGAAACAGCGACAAGATCTGCGCAAAGTTCGAAGAGATAACGGAAAAACTCGACGAACCGCTTAAAACTCATTTTAAAATAAAATGGCTTTTATCGGCGAAAACGCTTAACTATATCTACAAATGGTACGTCGCGCTGCACGACGCAAAAATTTACCGCGACGAATGCGACGGCGAAAACATGAAAAAATCGATACGCGAAGCGTGCGGATATCTCTTCGATTATCTCGATTATCGCAAATGCGCCGAATACGGCGAATTTAAAAACTGGTACCGCGGCGATCTGAAAATGAACGTAAAGCAACGCCTTTACGACACCTTGAAAATCATCGGTCAAACCCCGGAAATGTCCATTTCCGACCGAGCCGATTGAACCGATTGAACCGATTGAGCTTATTGAGCCGATTAACGCGCTTATAATTTCTGTCGTAACTTTATCGGACAAGTCTCGTTTCTCGTCAGGCTCGATATGCGAATACCGCGAGATTTTTCCAAATGCCGAAATTATTGAAACTAACGGAAGAATTATTTAAACAAAACGTCTCGTTGATTGTAAGACGTGTGCTTGTCTTTTATACAAGTGCGGCTCGCTACGCTCGCCGCAAGACAAACACACGTCTTTTTCAACCCATCCGTTAAATCGACCCGTTGCATATCCGCTCACCAAATCCAAAGGCGCGGAAGTTTGCCGCTAAGCCGCTTGGCAAATTTTCCGCGCTGCCTTTGTTTACTTTTTAAATAGTCTTTTGTAGTTTACTGAGCCATGTATCACCCGAAGTATGTTTACCGTTTGATTTTTTTCGCTTATCGTGTAAAGTATCAGATAATTTTCAAAAGGCAAAACTCTCACACCGAGTCTTTGAAGTTCAGGATACTTTCCGATCCTTCCCAACTCGGGATTCTTCTGCAAGTGTAATATGCAGGATTCTATTTCCCCCAAGTATTCGCTTGCTCTTGTTTCGCTATCCTCCGCTATATAGTTAAATATAGCGGTAAGATCGCGATCAACTTCTTCCGAATAAATTAAATTATACATTCTTATTTCCTGAATTTAGCAAACACTTCTTCGTGAGTTTTTATTCTCCCTTCGTCGATATCCCTTATTCCTGCCGCAACCTTTTCGTATAAATCAAGTCTTGCATACAACTCATCGAGTACGGCTATATCTATAATCGCCGTATCACCTTTTCCGTTAACCGTTATATAAATGGGACTTTTAGTTTCTTTGCAAAGTTTTGAAATCTCGGGATAATTATTTCTGATGTCCGCTGATGGTCTGATTGTTGGCATAATTTCGCCCTCCTTATATCGTTATTATATCACAACAAAGATATAATGTCAATAGTTTTTGCATTTTAATTGCATTTAGGCATTTGTTTTATGATCTCCTCACTTACCGTTCCCACAATACAACCTTCGTCTATGGCTTTTGCTAAACAGTAGGTATGAAACAGACCTTTTGCTAAACTGTTGTCTTAGAGAAAAGGAAAAAGGTCCAGAACAGACGGCAAATGCCACCCATCCCAGGCCTCTGGTTATTTGCGGAAAGGGAAATATCCCCTATCCGCCAAAAGAAAAAGGCTTGATAGCATTGTATCAAACCTATTCTTCTT
>CAVJNC010000042.1:0-16210 GCA_963650905.1 Subdoligranulum sp. APC924/74 | reverse complement strand
GCCGATAATGGAGCGGGTGATGGGAATCGGACCCACGCAACCAGCTTGGAAGGCTAGTGTTCTACCATTGAACTACACCCGCGTCACTCACAATGCTTGTATATTCTATCAAAATAATTCCGCATTGTCAAATGATTTCAGGCATTTTTCAAAAAAAATTGTCAAAGAATTTTTACATCGTTAAATCGGCGAAAACACCGTCTTTTTCGCCTTATTTCAACCACAACCGAAGCAGAATAACCGCTGCGGCGAAACACACAACGCCCAACAGAAGCCGAGGCAGATAATAGGCGTAAGCCGCCTTAATCATCGCTCTGCGCTCCTTTTTCGTCACGTTAACGCCGTCGCCCTTCTTTTTCTTTCCGCTAACCGACGGCAGATTTTCCATGCCGTAAACGGTATGCCCGTCGTCTATATAAACGGGCTTTTGCTTCTTCGGTTTTTTATTTTTCTCCGCTTTCGGCGGCTGCCCGCCGGCGTTATCCGCTTTCACTTCTTTTGCCTCGGTTTCGGGCGCGGAGTTTTCTTCCGGCTTATTCACGGTTTTCTTTCGTTTTTTCGTCCGCCGCTTTCGCGGATTTTTTACCGAACGGCGATTTGCCTTTTTTGAGTTCGGCAAGACGATTTTTCTCCGCTTCCTCTTCGAGGCGTTTTCTTTCGAGTTCGGCGTATTCCTCGTCGTACTTCGCGAGATTATCCGTTATTTCCTTATCGTAAAGATGACAAGCGACGAAATGCCCCGCCTTAATCTCGCTGTATTTCGGCTCGACGAACTTGCAGACGTTCATGCATTCCGAACAACGCGTGTGGAATTTGCAACCTTTCGGCGGATTTGCCGGCGAAGGAATATCACCCTCGAGGATGATTCTCTTCATCTTGTAATCGGGATCGGGAACGGGAACGGCGGAGAACAAAGCCTTCGTGTAAGGATGGAGCGGATTATCGAAAATTTCGTCCGTTTCGCCGAGTTCCATCATGTTACCGAGATACATCACGAGTATCCGGTCGGTTATGTATTTAACGACCGAAAGATCATGAGAAATGAACACGTAAGTAAGGTTCAGTTTGTTCTGTAAGTCCTTCAATAAGTTGATTATCTGCGCCTGAATGGAAACATCGAGCGCGGAAACAGGCTCGTCGCAAACGACGAGTTTCGGGTTGACGGCAAGCGCGCGGGCTATGCAGATACGCTGTCTTTGCCCGCCCGAAAATTCGTGCGGATATCTGTCGTAATGCTGAGGTTGAAGTCCGCATTTTTTCATTATTTCGAGAACGTAACCGTGGACTTCTTCCTTCGGCACGATTTTGTGAATTCTCACCGCTTCCGCGATTATGTTGCCGACCGTCATTCTCGGCGGCAGGGACGAATACGGATCCTGAAAGATAAGTTGAATATCCGTGCGGTATTTCTGCATTTCCTTGCGACTGATGTTCGTTATATCCTCGCCCTCGAAGAAAATCTGCCCGCCGTCCGCATTATAAAGTTTGAGAATGGTTCTGCCGAGCGTGGTTTTTCCGCAACCGGACTCGCCCACGACGCCTATCGTCGTTCCCGTTTTAACCGAAAAACTCACGTTATCGACGGCTTTGAGATAAGCCTCGGGCTTGCCGAACAGAGATTTTTTTATAACGAAATATTTTTTAAGGTTTTTTACTTCGAGAATATTCTCGCCGTTAAACTCTTTTTTTTCTACGGTTTTATCCATTTATCTTCTCCGATCCGAGTGTTCGCCGCGCGGCGTTAGTCTTCATATAAATAGCAGGAAACGTAATGTTCGTCGTTTATTTTAACTTCCTTCGGGTATTCTCCGCCGCACTTGCCCGCGCATTTTCCGCACCTGTTTTTGAAATAGCAGTTGTCGGGAAGGTTTATCGGGTTAGGCACCTGCCCCGGGATGGAATAAAGCGGTGCGTTTGAATCCGACGTGATGAGCGGTTTGCTCTTCTGCAGCCCCATGGTGTAAGGATGAAGCGGATTGTGGAAAATTTCCTTCGCAGAGCCGCGTTCTATCACCTTACCGGCATACATAACCACCACTTCGTCCGCCATTTCGGCGATTACGCCGAGGTCGTGAGTGATGAGCATTATCGAACAACCCTGATTCGCCTGCAAATCCTTCAGAAGTTCGAGAATCTGAGCCTGAATGGTAACGTCGAGAGCCGTTGTGGGTTCGTCCGCGATGATGAGTTTAGGGTTGCCCGCGAGAGCCATCGCTATCATAACCCTCTGGCGCATTCCGCCCGAAAGTTCGTGCGGGTAAGCGGCGTAAAAACGCTCGGGCATCGAAATTCCGACTTTTTTGAGCATTTCTATGCTATAAGCCTTTACTTCCTCTTTGGAAAGTTCGGGCTTGTGCAGAAAGGAAACCTCGTCGAGTTGATAACCTATCGTGAAAACGGGATTAAGGCTCGTCATCGGTTCCTGAAAAATCATCGTGATATCCTGACCGCGGATTTTGTGCATTTCCTCGGCGGGCATTTTAGTTACGTCGAAGCCGAGTTTCTTCCCCTCTTCGTTATAACCGAGTTTATCGGAGTTGAATCTGATGCTTCCGCCCGTGATCTGCCCTTGCGGCGCGGCGACGAGTTGCATTATCGAAAGCGAAGTCACGCTCTTTCCGCAACCGGATTCCCCGACTACGCCGACGATTTTATTCTTCGGAATGGAAAACGAAACTCCGTCCACCGATTTCACCGTTCCTCTGTCCGTGAAAAAACTGGTGTGCAGATCGTCGATTTCCACAACGTTGTTCTCGTCGCGCATAGGCGCGGTGTATTCCGATTCGGCGCGTTTTATGCGTTTCTGCGCCTCGTAATACTTCATTTGTCTGACGTTATATTTTATTATCTCGCGGCTTTCTTTTATCGTGAGATAATCGTTGTTTTTCTCTTTTTTAAACATTTTAAACCTCGAACGGTCTGATTTTGCCCTTTTTATCGAGCGTCCTGCGGAAATATCGCTTTTTGCTTTGGTAAGCGTTCTTCGGACTATTGCTTTCCCGTTTTGGCGAGCGTCCTGCGGATCGTTACTTTCTCGCTTTGGGATCCATAGCGTCGCGGAGTCCGTCGCCGACGAAGTTGAAACCGAGAACGGCTATGACTATCATTATGCCGGCGGGAAGCCACACGTTGACGTGATAATTGAGTATTTCGCGGACGTCGGCTTTGGCTATCATCGTTCCCCAAGCCGCCTTCGGGTGCTGAATTCCGAGCCCGAGATAGGAAAGCGTGGATTCGTAAAGAATAACGCTGCCTAAGCCCAACGTCATCGAAACGATGAGTTGCGGCATAACGTTAGGCAAAAGGTGAACGAAAATTCTTCTCCACACGGGGATGCCCATAACTTCCGTTGCCGTCATATATTCCTGCTCGCGGAGCATTAAAATCTGCCCCCTCACGAGCCTTGCCACGCCGCTCCAACTGAATATCGTTATCATCGCCATAAGCAGATAAATCTGCAGGTTCGATTCCTGCGGAATCTCCCACGCCTTTATCACCGACGACGCGATGAGCAGAATCGGAAGAGTGGGAACGCAGTTGAAAATATCGACTATTCTCATTATTATCTGGTCGGCTATTCCGCCGAAATAACCGGCTATTCCGCCGAGAATCACGCCGATGAGCGTTTCGAGAATTACCACGACGAAACCGATCGTGAGCGATATTCTGCCGCCGTACATAAGACGGACGAAAATATCGAGTCCCTGATCGTCCGTGCCGAGAAGGTGATCGAGGCTTATGCCCTGATAGGCTCTCGTTTCTTTCTTTATGAATATAATCTGAGTCGCTTCGATTTTGTTGCCCTGCTCGTCTTCATACGTGATCGCTATTTCGTCTTCGACGGTTATAGGTCTTCTGTCCGGCTCGGTTTCGCCCCATCTCGTGTAAATTTCGGGGCCGAGGAAAGAGAACGCGAACAGGAAAACGATCATTACAAGCCCCACGATCGAGAGTTTGGAACGGAAAAACCTGCGGAGAACAAGCCTTAACGGACTCATTTCCTTATAAGTTTCGAGTTCCTTCGCCTCTATTTCCGCCTCGCCTTCCGCTTTCGCCTTTTCCGCTTCGGCTTCGCCGTCCGTTTTCTTGGCTTTTTCGAGTTCGTCTTCGGCGATCATTTCGATTTCTTTTTCATCCATATTGCTTAATCTCCAAGTTTTACTCTCGGATCAACGATCGAATACATTATATCCGATAAAAGCGTGCCTATGACCGTTAAAACGGCGAGGAACATATTGTAACCCATCACGAACGGAACGTCGCCCTCGTACAACGCCTGATATGCCAGGCCGCCGATACCGTCGATGGCGAAAACCTTTTCGGTTATCATCATACCGCCGAAAAGCGACGGGAGAATACCCGCGAGAAGGGTTGCGAGCGGAATAAGCGTGTTTCTGAAAGCGTGCTTATAAACGACCGTTTTTTCGGAAAGGCCTTTCGCTCTCGCCGTTCTGATATAATCGGAACTCAACACTTCGAGCATATTCGTTCTCGTGTAACGCATAAGTCCGCCGAGCGAAAGAATTACGTTGACGAAAATGGGAAGCACGAGGTGATGAATGATGTCGCCGAGATTCATAAAGAAACCCGCGAAAGTGGCGGTGTTATACGTCTTGCTCGTGTCGATGAGTTTGGACGGCGGGAACCATCCGAGATCGACCGCGAACACCTTGACGACTATCGCCGCGAAGAAATAGGTCGGGAGCGAAATGCCTATCATCGTTAAAACGGTGACGGTGTAATCTCTGAACGTGTACTGATGCGTCGCGCTCGTGATGCCGAGAGGAATGGCGATGAGAAATTGCAGAATCGTTGCGATCAAAGCGATCGAGAAAGAAATCCACATATTGTCTCTTATTACGTCCGCGACGGGGCGTTGATATTTGAACGATTTGCCGAGATCGCCTTTCAGAAGGTTGCCGACCCACGTGAAATAACCGGAGAAAATCGAGCCGAGTTTCTGCCAGCCGGTGGCGACGCTGTATTTTGCGACGCCCTCGGAAACTTCGTTGTGAAATCTGCCCGCAGTCTCGTCGAAATCGTCCGTCAGTTCGGCAACGCTTATGACGAACTCCCCGTTCTGAAGAGTCGCCCTGTACTGCCAGCCGGAAACTATTTCGACCTTTTTCTCCACCTGCTTTTTAACGGTTTTGCCGTCCTCGTCGGCGGTTTCGATATCTTCGCTGACGAGTATGTAAACGATCGCGCGGTAAAAGCCGTTCGACTCCTTTTTGAGTTCGAGCGTGTAACCGTCCTTTCTGAACTTTCCGGCGACGAATTCATACGCGCTTCCGCCGTCGTAAGCGGCAAGATCGTGATTCTTTATTTTCACCTTACGGGTATATACTCCGGAAAGATCGTATTCTTTCTCTCCGACGCTTCCTTTAACGCCGTCCTTTATCTTCACTTCGAGGTAGGCTTCGGGCATATTTATGCCGTAAAGTTCCTTGAAGTTATCGATATCGTCCTCCGTAAGCGTGGAAGTCTGAAGCATCGGCGCGTAAGTTCTGTCGACGTAATCGTTGGGCATCAATCTGACGAGAGTGTAGATGATGACCGAAACGCCGAACAGAATAATCACGGATATTCCGAGCCTTTTAAGAATGTATTTTATCATAGTTCCTTATAACCGTTTGCCGCAAAGGTTCCGCCCGATGCGACCTGCCGTTCCGCGATCACCCCGCGTCCGCCCGACCGGATCCGATCGGACAAGCGCGAGGACGATTTATCGCGGCTTAAAATTTTCCGCTTTATTTTTCGATGAGCGACATCGAGGTGAGGTTGCTCGTAAGTCCCTTGGTCGATGTAGCCGGAGTGTAGAACGTGGAAACGTCTATCTTTGTCTGATCGTAACCGAAGAGGTCCTGTCTCTGGTAAGTGGGAAGTTCCACCGCAAGTTCCATTATAAGGTCAAGCGCGGTTTTATACTCGCCTTTACGATATTCCATGTCTTCTTTCTCTCTTGCCTTGTCTATTACCGAGGAAAGTTCGACGATTATGCTTTTTTCTTTTGAGTATTTGCCGGTGGTATCGTTGAGAATTTCGCGGTAACCCCAGTTTAAAACGGAAGTAGCCTTGGAATCCTTGTGATATACCTGATACATATCGGGATCGATCGTGGAACTCCACGCCGCCGCCCAGACGGTCAAGCCGCCGCTTGCGAGAAGAAGCAAAGCGTCTTTATCGTTCTTAACGGTTATCGACATTCCGAGTCTGTTGAGAATTTCCTTCGCCTGAACCATCGTCTGATAAGCGGGGTGATCGTTGTTGTCGCCGGCAACGGTGAACGTATATTTAAGGTCGTCGCTCTTACCGCCGCTGCTCTTTGTGTAAATACCCTTGTCGCCGATGGAATATCCGCCGAGGTTTTCTATAAGATATCTGAGATATTTCTGCTGACTTGCGTCGGAAAGTTTCGCATTTCCCGCCTTAACGTCTTTTTCGGTGAATTCGCCTTTGCCGATACATTTGAGGACGTAATTTCTGTACTCTTCGTAAACGGCGTATTTATATCCTCCCTCGGAGTTCTTTTCGAGAAGTTCCTTGGGAACGGCTCCGCCGATATAGGGATAATACGCTATGGTATCCTTGGGGTATGCCCAACTTTCGCGCGAAATGGGACGAGCGATGGATTGAGCCATAGAACCGTAATACTTAACGCATTCGGCGGTGTTCATGGCGTGCATTATCGCCCTTCTGACGTACACGTTGGGAACTTTACCGGCGTTGATACCGATATAACCGTAACCGTTCGTGGTAACCGACGTCGCGCCGAAACCTTTGTTGATAAGACTGTTTTTGACTTCGAGTTTCGCGTTGGGTTCGATGAAGTCCACCTGCCTCTGAAGCGAGTCCTCCATGATGTTGGTGTTCATAACGACGTATCTGACCTTTTTGATTTTCGCGACGTGATATTCGTTCCCGTCCGGAGCCGTTTTGGTCTCGTCGTTTTTAGCCATATCGTAATAAGGATTGCGTTCGTAATAAATAGTTCCCTGCATTCTGAACTGACCGACGTCGTTTTTAACGTCGTCCGCATTATAGGTTGTGTTCGTGGCGGTTTTTAAAAGTCCGCCTGCGGAACTCGCCGCCGCATATGCGCCCGCGCCCACGGGAACGCCGTTTTTATCGGAGTTTTTCAGAACGTCGTCGAAGAATTCGGAATTGCCGTAATCCACGCCGAAATTCTCCTTGTAATCGAATTTTGCAATCTGCTCCGCGTTGGAATAATAATACATAGGCGCGATGCCGATGCCGAAGTTCCACACGGCTTTGGGATCTACTTTGTTGATGGTTATCGAAAGGACTTCGTTGCCCTCCTCGACGTAATCTCTCGTGGTATTGTCGTGATAATCGGGCTTTTTATAGGTAAACGTGTTGCCGTCGTCGTCCGTTCCGACGAAATCCTCGTCCATATTGACGAATTGAATGCCTTTTATCGATTTGTATTCTCTACTTGCCGAATTGCTGTAATATTCGGACAACTGAGCGTTCGTGAGATAAGTGATGAACTTGGAAGAAGTGGAACTCCAGTACTTCGCGACCTGATCGACTTTGTTGGGAATCCAGAGTTCTCTCACTATGGAGATAGCCTCTTTCTTTGCGGTTTCTTTATCCATCGCAACGAGACTGTTTTTTACGTTGTCGCCGAGTTCGCATTTGATTTCGTCGGTTTTTTCGTCGTAAGAAATAACGCCCTCGTTATAAAGGAACATTTCGACGTCGCTGGTAAGTTTTTTCGCGCTTTCCGTCTTGCTGCCGTCTTTTTCCTTTATGTAGAACTTCAGGTCCGCATATCCGCCCGTCGCGGTGGTGTAATCGGATTCGAGTTCCTCGTCGAAATACTTGGCGATTTTTTCATAGTCGCTCACGAGGTTTGCGTAAACGTTCCCGCCGTCATCGTCGTCATGCGCCGTCGCATATTCGGCAAGTTTTTCCTTAAGTTGATTCTCGTTTGCAAACTTTTTATTGGCGAGCGAGTCTTTTATTTCGGTATACGCCTGAACGAAAGCGTCTCTTCTCGCCTCGGCGTCGGTCTGGAATTGATCCATGAAATGCTCCTGATCGTTTTCCTCGGCTTGCTGAGTTCTGTATTCTTTAAGTCCGACGATATCGGTGGAATACATGGTGCTTGAACCGGAGTAAACGGGATCGAGATAAACGTAGAAATTGAACAGAACGTCCTTCATCGTAAGGTTTGTTCCGTTCGAGAATTTTACGTTGTTTTTAAGAACGAAATAATAGGTCGTTTTCGTGATTTCGCCGTTTCCGTCCTTTTCGTGGACTATTTTAAGTTCTTTGGCGATAGTTTCCTCGTCGTCGCCGCAAGCGACTTCGCCTTCCGCGTCGTTGGTGAGAAGGCCGAGTTGCGTCATCCCGACGACGGAACTGTCCGTTCCCGAAGTGGAGAAAAACGGGTTGAAAACGCCGTCTACTTCGAGCGTGGAAAATCTCAGCGGATCTTCCTCGTTGTTATATACTTCGTGCTGCCCGCCGCAGGACGAAACGCCGAGAATTATACCCGTAGCCGCGCCGCCTAAAACAACGACGCACAAAACTATGGCTACGATTTTTCTCGCCAAATTTTTTGCCAGATAGTTTTTAACGTTAGTGAAAAAACTCATCTTGTCTGCTCCTTTTATGTTTTACGTATGATTTTTAGTGTTTTAACCGATTTTATCGGACGTTTATCGGCGTTATTACGCTTGTTATTCCGCGGTTTCTTCTTTAAGTTCTATCTTCTCGCCTTTTTTCGTTTCCACTTCGGGCGTGGCGAAAGAGCAATTTTCCGTCGTTACGTTTTCGAGTTCTCTCGCATAGTCTTTTTCGGCTTTGAAGAAGAAATCATCGATTTTTTTGCTCGCTACGATTTTGCTCGTAATCGTAACGTTCTTTATTTCGGCGTTTCTGATCGCGTCCGCGAAAGCCGAAACGTAAACGCTCGTTATCGATTCGTTGCCCACGTCCACGTTTACGACCGCGTTTTCGAAACCGACGTTGTTTATCCTGACTTTATCGTCCTCGCCGCCCGCGATTTCGCCGAACACGCTCGCCGTCAGAGCCTCGTTGATCTGCCCGACTTTTTCGCACGTAACGGCAAAATTCTTTATCGAGTAAACAACGCCCTCGTTTTTCGGATCGTAACTGTGAATTCCGCAGAAGTTCGGCGCGCCGTTGTTGCCCGCCGCGAAAGCGTTTCTGAAGCCCGCGTTAAGCGAAGCCCCGCCGAGGTCGACGTCGTTCATTAAAAGAAGCGTTTTGCCTTTGCCCTTATATTCCGCGTCCGAAAGTTTATTAAAGTCCGAAGCGCCGTACATAAGCAGGTAGTTGCCCTCGATATAATCGGCGTAAACTTTTATCAGAACGTTCGCGTCGGACTCCTTGATAAGCCCGTCCGCCCCGAAATAAGCGGCTTTATCGCCTTCGTCGAGCCTCAGACTGTTCGTGATGAACGTGTAGCCCTCGCGCTTGTCGGCGGCTTTGGCGAGTTTTGAGAGATTGTCTTCAAAGGTGAGATATCTGCTCGCCTCGATAGCCGCAACGCCGACGAAATCGCCGTTTTCGGCGCGATAACCAACGCTGTAAAGATATTCGATTTCCTTGTCCCACTTCGCGTAAAGCGTAACGCCCTCGTCGCCGACGGTGTCGTAATCGAAATCCCACTCGTTTTCGTAATTTTCGTCGGTATACCAACCGCTTAAAACGTAGCCGAGCCGCTCCACTTCGTCCTGCGAGCCGTCGTTTACGGGCAACGCCCTTATGCGCCGAGCCGCGCCGTCGCGAAATTTGTAATAAACTTCCACTTTTTCCTCGCCGTTCAAAAACGTGCCGCCGCAAAGCATGTAGGTGACTTTTATTCCTTTATAGTCGGATTTTCCGCACCCCGTGAAAACGCATGCGGCGCATAGCGAGATTAACAATAAAACGCCGAAAAGTTTTATTTTTTTCATTTCTTTTGCCATAACTTCGTTCTTTTTTCACGCAACGGATCAGATAAACCATGAGATCGCCGAATTGACCGCGTCGCGCAAAAACCCATTTTGATACTTATCCATTTTATCATTTTGCGGAAATTTAGTCAAACGTTTTATTTTGAATTGGCTTTTGTGACGCGGTTTGTATGCGTTTATTTGCTTATATTCGATATAAATTATATTTATGCTTTGAATTTTATTCATTATGACTGCATAATTTTATACAGATTAAAGCCGCGGGCGAAATTCTTCGCCCGCGGCTTTAAAAAATGCGATAAAGAGTTTGAACGTTAACGCCCCTGCTCTTTATATTAAGTTTTGCTTACAACTCAGAGCGAGAACCCTTCGCAAGAAACAGATCCGTCATGCTTAAATTCATAGCAGTTTGCAGAATAAGTTCCATCTGTGAAAGATATCGTATTTCCGTTGATTTCTCCGATAAGGGTTTTACCTGTCGCACCTCCGTCGATACATTTACCAAAGGTGAACGTTATTTTATTATCGGATAATTCAGCCGTAAAGTTGAAGTAATAAGTTGTGCTCGCTCCATATCCGTACAAAACGCCGGAAATCGAAACCGAATCGGCAAATACTATCTTCATCTTTTGAGTTCCCTTTTCGGAATCGGAATAATACGTTCCGTTAAACGTAAGTCCTGCAAATTTGCTCTTGCCGAGGAACACCTTGTTTGTAACGTCGAGACCGTAATTCGTGGAAGACGTTCCTTCATAAATCGTAATATTTGTACCGTTTACAACGTAAGTCTTTCCGTCACTTGTAGTACCGTCACCGTTAAGCGTAATTTTGTTTTCTCCGTCCGGCAAAGTGTATTCTCCGGCATAATCGTCGGCAACTTTGGTGTATTTATCTTCCTCAAGAGCGATTACTCTCATAGTGTTTGCCGCAACAAACTTAATCGTTTTTTTGTCTTTATCGATTACTTCATAATTAACCGTAGCACCGTCTATGGTAAGTCCGCCGTAACCGTCGGTTACGATTTGACCATACTCGCCGGTATATGTTCCGCCCAATCCGTTGTCACCGATAACCGTTTTTCCTTCTACCTTTGCAAAGGCAACTTCATTGACGCTGATTATACGATCCTCTTTGTTCGCGTCGACCGCTTTAACACCGTCGCCCCAGGTTGCGCCCGCCACTATTTTACTATCATATAAGAACGCCGTTTTTACCGACTTATCCTTATACGTAATTTCAAAGTATGCAATGTAACTACCGTTTGCGCCTTTGAAGCCCGAATAGGAAATAGAAACAACTTTACTTGTATCTACACCGATTTTGGTATCATTACCAACGCCGTCTTTGTTTGCACTCCACGATCTCCAAATCAAACCGAGTTCTTCGTTGAAGTAGAAATAAACATCGCCGAGAACCATCGAACCGTCGGTGATTGCGGCTTGCTCATCAGTAAGTTTGCCGGAACCGTTATCATGTTTGTAACTGCCGTCTGCTTTTACTTCAAGATATTGATTTGAGAAAGAGGTTTTCGTACCGCTTTCCGGATCATCATCCATATTCCAGCCTTTATACGTTCCGGTTGCTTTTGCGGGATCGATCCACTTAGCGTAGTAGGTAAGGTCGCCAGAGAGAACTTTGGACGTGGAAGCCTCTTCGCCCCATTCGTCACCGTCCTTAAGGAACCAGCCCGCAAACACCTTTCCGTCGTCAAGTGTAACATTGGTAAGAAGAGCGTCGCCCGCTTTGGTCGGAATGTCGGCTGTGGTAATCTTATAACTTTCATACTTGGTAAGAACCACAACGGCAGTACCCTGTCCGTTATAATCGAACGTAAGAGTTACGTTTTTCTTCCACTGAGCGTAGAGGGGAAAATCCTCGCCAGGCGTATAAGAAGTTTTAGCCGCTTTAGTTAACGCTTCGTCTTCGTACCAGCCAAGGAATGTGAAGCCTTCAGCAGTGGGTACCTTGGTTATGTTATGCGCAACGTTTTTGAAAACTTCTTCGCTCTCATCTGCGCCGTGATTCATAAATTTATAGGTTATCGTCACCTTCGGCTGAGTCGCAACATAAGTACGATCTTCGCCGTCAATAACAAGTTCTACTTCATAGTAAACGGTATTGTTGTCAAGATATACGTCGAATTCGTTTTCGGTTCCGTCTATAAGTTTGTAAGTACCTGTTTTATCACCGAGTTTCGCGATGCCTGCTCCGTTGAAGAACAAATTATCACAACCCTCACAGGTGTAATACCCTTGATAGTTATCTATAGTGGTAACAAATGCTTTGCTAGCGTTCTTTGCGAACTCTTTAATCTTTGTACCGCCGTTATAAACGAAGAGGTTGAGCGCGTTTTTGATATTTGCGACTTCTACCGCTTTATCGTCGAAATCCTTAAACGAAGCGTTCGTATAGAATGCGTCCTTGTCAGTAAACAACGAATATGCCTTGTTAGTGTTCTTATCGGTAAACGTCATAAATATATGATACTTACCATCCGCAGTCATTCTGTAAGCCGTGAAGTCACTCGTTTTATATTCACTGTTATACGGAATCATAAATATAAAGTCGTCGCTCGAGTAAAGATCCGTAGTGTTTTTATAATATCCTTTGGAAATAGCAATTATTCCGGAATCGGCGTTATATATACCGTAATAAGTGTAAGATCTGGTCTTCACGCTAACAACGTTTTTGCTTTCGTCTGTAAACGTAATCTCGATATTTCCGCTGGAATCAAGACCGTTCCAAGCCTTGAATTCACCTTTCCCGAAGTTGTCGATAACCATTTTTTGTGTGTCGCTGTTATACACGTTTGCACTACTTTCCGCATTAACACGCACCATCGTATACGTTCCGGCAAACGGAGATTTTTCAACCCATTTTACGTAAAGAATCGTATCGTCCGTAAGCGTTGTGCCGGTGGTTATCTGAGTATCGAACTCGCCGTCCGCCTTCTTTGTGAACCAACCCGCGAACACTTTGCTTTCGAACTCGAAATCAACGTCTTTAACGGTAACGGAATCGTTTGCGTAAAGAGTCGTATCGGTATTGTCTGCATGAGCGTTGTTATCCTCGTATTTGTAAGTTACGGTTATCGCTTTATCCCACTTGGCGTAGAACGTAATGTTGTCGCTTGCGACAAAGGAAGAACCTGCTTCAACTTTTGTTGTAAACGTTTCTTCTTTATACCAGCCGCGGAATTTGAATCCGTCTGCCGTCGGCTCGTCTGCAAGAACGGTCTGCGCGCTATACTTATCGACTTCCTTGCTGCTGTCTTGTGCGCCGTGACCGTTGTAGTTATAAGCGACCGTTACCTGCGGAGTTTCGATCTTGCAAGTTTTATTATCTTTATTAAGAGTTATTTCTCTGTAACCTGCCGCAAGGGTTACGCCGATGACGTTATTGTTTACGGTTGTGTAAGGAACGGTTTCGTCGCCTATTGTTACGCCGCCGCCCGCGGTTACGGAAACTTTCGTTTGAGCCTCGTCATCTGTGGTATAAGTTCCAACGGCATCTTTATTAAGCGGAGCCTGAGCATATATATTAACGCCGTTTATTTTAAGATTTCTGATGTAAACAGCACCTTTAACCACAAACGAGCCGTCTTTCTGACAACTGATTCGAACTTTTTTACCATAACTATCTGTCTTAGCATAATCAATAACCGTGGTAAAATTCGTCCAATCAATACTCTCGCTCTTATAAATTCTCTTCCAATCGGGTCCATAATAAATCTCTAACTTATTATAGTTTTCCGATTCCAATTTGTACTCGAACGAAATTTCCGCAATACCCGAAGTAACACTAAACTCTATTGTTGCCGTTTTTGCTACACCATAGTTATTGCTCTTCCACCAGCCGTTTTCAGCGTCATAAACGAATGTGTATTGATCGTTTGCCGTGATGAACTCAACGTTGCCTGCCCAGGACCACTCAGCGTAAACTTTAGTGATATTTTCGCTTGCTTCGGCATCCGGTTCAAGTTCGGTAGTCTTATCCTCATTGGTATACCAGCCGTCGAACTTATAACCGTCCTTAACGGCAAGTTTATCCGCAAGATAAGTTTTGAGATATTCGGCAACTACCTTTCCGGCAGGAACCGGAACCGTCTCGTTTTTGAATCCGTTGTCGATAACGACTTCCACGTCGAATTTCTTATAAACCGCCGTGATGGTGATTCCGTTTTCAGCGTCCTCGTCTTCGAATTTAACGTCTTTGTCGATTTTATCCTCGATACCATCGATATAGTAGCCGTCGAAAGTATCGTCCGACTTAGCGGGAAGTTTGTCGAGAATTACGTCGCCAACGCCGGCAATAATCTTTGTCTCTTCGCCTTCGATTTTTTCATCTTTGAGAGTTACGGTGACCTTAGCCGCCCAGTTCGCTACGAGTTCGGTGTCGCCCTCAACGGTAATATATTCATCGGCGATAACTTCGTCGCTGTCCTTGAATTTCCAACCCCTGAACACTTCGGTTTCGGTGTCCTCGAGAACCGGCAGTTCGAAATCCGTAAACGTGTTGACTTTTTCGTCACCTTTTGCGGCGTGACCTTCGCCCACGTTGAACGAAACCGCGCTTTCGGGCTTTTCAGCAATATATTTTCCGTCCTCGCAGATAGTTACGGAATAGTACGTCGTTGTATGACCGTTTTCATCGGCGATTTTGATTCCGACCGTTCCGTCTTTATTGACCACATAAGTACCGACCGTGTCGCCAAACGTAGCCTTACCCATACCGTCGAGAACGATTGTCTCCGTGAGAACGCTTTCGCTATCTTCTTTTTTCGCATAACTGCCGTATTTTTCGCCGAGTTTGACGTATTCGCCGCCCTTAAAGCCGTAAGCGACGACGTCCTTGTCGCCCTTTTTAGCGATGAACGTGAAGCCTTCGGCGGGGTTTGCCACGAGGTCGCTTGCCGCGAGAGCGGTGCCTGCAACGTCCGCGAACGTAACGCCGAATTCGATTTTTCCGTCATAAATGATTACGGAAACATCGCCGGTCGTGCCTTTTATGCCGCTGACGGTCACAACCCTTGGTATATTCGTGCCGTTTGCCTTATTCGATCTGATTTCCTCTCCGCTGATAACGGTATCGTGAGGAAGTAACACACGATTTGATATATTACTTATCGTTTTGTATGTACCATCTTTTTCCTCATAGTGGGAATAGTTAACGACTAACAAGCCCGTCGATTTATCCATATAGCCGAAATACGTTTCGAATGTATAGGGTACTTCCTCTTCCGGTCCGTAAGAGGCCTCGTCGTCAGAACCCCACCCGCCGGACTTTTCTTTGTATTTCGCAACGAGTTTCATTTCGCCGGTTGCATAATCCACCCAAGCGAAAGTTAAAGTTGCGTCGCTATAAGTGACGGTAGAAGAAATTTTTATTATAGTATCCGTCGCAACGCCTTTCTCATTAAATTCAAGTAAACCATCAATCTTTATAGCCCCGTTTACGTTTACAATCGCGCCGGAATATTTCTGAGCAAGGTGACATACCGAGCAGAAACCGTCTTCGCCGAAATTATGATCGCCGAGTTCGGTTTTAACTTTGTTGTCCGCTATTGCCGTTCCGTCTTCGTTAAAATAATTATGGCATACGGAACATTCCTTGTATGCAATATTACCCTCCGCAACGCAAGTAGCCGCTTTTGCGGGAACGAGTTCGTCGAACTGATGCTTGGGCGCAACCTGTACCTCAACTTCGCCATACTTCGCGGAAGTGTACTTCACCACTCCGCCGACGCAAGCGTCTGCAACGTCCGCTTCCTTGGTCCACACCTTCTCGTCGTCGAGCTCGGGAACGTCTACTTCTGTCTTCTCGTCGTCGCTTGCGCACTTCATTTTCGCTTTGCCGGCTTCCGTCAAAGTAGGCTCTTTAACCCACTCAACAAAAGCGGTGTAATCATGCGTGTGCGTGTGCGTTTCCGATTCCGACATCGATTCGGACGTCGTTTCCGATGTTGTTTCCGACGTCGATTCGGACGTCGTTTCCGATGTTGTTTCTGAACCTGTCTCGGAACCTGTCTCGGAACCTGTTTCGGAACCTGTCTCGGAACCTGTTTCGGAACCTGTCTCGGAACCTGTCCCGGACGCGGTTTCGGACGCCGTAACGGATCCGCTTTCGCTTTCCGACGTCGCCGGCGCGCCGCACGCGAAGAACATTCCGAGCGCGAAGATCAGAACAGATAACAACACGATTATCTTTGTCTTCATTTTTTTGCCTCCTGAAAAAATTTTCTTGTTTTATAAATAAATTTT
>CAVJNC010000041.1:3305-16299 GCA_963650905.1 Subdoligranulum sp. APC924/74 | reverse complement strand
AAGAACAGGAAAGCAGTTACGAGGCACAGGTAGACCACTTCACAAAACTCATAGCAGGCCATGAAGATTGGACGATGGTTGATATCTATGCCGACCCCGGCTTGAGTGGTAAAAATACCAAGCGAGTGCAGTTCAAACGAATGATAAAGGACTGCGAAGACGGAAAGATAGACCTTATAATTACGAAATCAGTCAGCCGATTCGCAAGAAACACACTCGACTGCGTACAGACCGCAAGAAAACTGAAAGCGGACGGTATCGGAATCATATTCGAGAAAGAAAACCTCGATACGCTACAAGAGCGGAGCGAGTTCGTCCTAACGATTATGGCAAGCCTTGCGGAAGAAGAAAGTCGGAGCATATCCAATAATATAAGGTGGAGCGTGAAGAAGAAGTTCCAAGAAGGTAAGGTGATTCTTAACACGAAACACTTCCTTGGATATACGAGAGACAAGAAGGGAACGGTGCTGAAAATAGTACCAGAAGAGGCAATAACGGTCAGAAGAATATATGCGGAGTTCCTTGATGGTAAAAGCCTGAAAGAAATAGCAGAAGGTCTTGAACGAGATGGTATAGCATCGCCGTCAGGCAGAGAAACATGGCATCCGTCCACGGTGAAGTCAATACTGCAAAATGAAAAATACAAGGGCGATTGCCACCTGCAAAAAACATACCTTCCTGACTTCCTATCGCCAAGACGAATTAAAAACGAAGGGTTTGCACAAAGTTGGTATGTGGAAGATAGCCACGCAGCAATCATATCAAAAGAGACCTTCGAGATGGTACAGCAAGAGTTCCAAAACAGGCAGTCGCTACGAAGCACAGGCGAAACGGGATGCGGAAAGTTTTCAGGGAAATACCCGTTCAGTGGAATGATAGTATGTGGCGAATGCGGAGAAACCTACCGAAGACACCAACAGTACAACAAATATAAGAAGTACTACATATGGGTGTGCAAAAGACACGAAAACACGGGAGCGGAATACTGCAAGAGTCGACCTATCAAGGAAGAAGCCCTTGAAAAAGCGTTTGTAAGGGCGCTGAACGAACTTATAGGAGACAAGGAACAAATACTCGAAAAACTGCAAAGTGCGACCGTAAGCGAAATAACGGACTCTTGTGCAACGGCGATAAATGAAGTGAATGCCGAGATAGAAAAACTACAAGAGCAGATGATGGAACTGCTGACGAAAAGGAACAACGGGGAGATTACCGATAAAGAGTACGAACATCAAAGTCAGCAGGTCGGAATGAAAATAGACCAACTGCTTATGAGAAAAGAAGAGATACTGTCCGAACAAGGGAAAGTCCAACTCGCATCGTACCGCATCGAAGAAGTGACCAAACTGCTACAGACAGGGAAGATACTCGAAGAGTTCGACCGAGTGATGTTCAAAAGCCTTGTGCGGAAAATCACGGTGCTATCCAACAAGGAAATCGAAATCGAGTTCGAGTGCGGAATAACAGTAAGAGAAACCTTATAAGCAAATGACCGACTGCGTTCGTAAGGGTGCGGTCGGTCATTTTTTTCGTTGATTAAGGCAGTGAGAACTATACGCTCCTTATCGTGCAAAAATCCTTTTTGTGCAATCGTTAGCGGTTTGAGATTTACCAAAGCAAGTGACGAACAAATCCCTACGGCGATACGCGAAGAAACAACAAAAAGGGTAAACTGCCATAAAAGCGGCAATTTACCCCTATTTTTCATAGAAAAAGACACACGCGATGGAGTTTTATACGCTCCTTTTGCGTGTGTCTTGATGGCGGAAGCGAGGGGATTCGAACCCCTGAGCCCGTTAAGACTACACGATTTCCAATCGTGCCCGTTATGACCGCTTCGATACGCTTCCGTATTTCCGCCCGTGAACCCGAAAATCACAAGCGTCTTTTATATTCTATATTTTTCTGAGCGTTTTGTCAAATATTTTATCAGTCTTTTTTCAATTAATTTATTATTCGGAAATTGCGTCGGAATATTCGATTTGCCGGAGCGTTCACAAAATACGAAAACTTCGAGAACAATCGATTATAACGCGGTCTTTCTGTAAACGCTCGGCGGGCAACCCTTAAAACTTTTGAAAGTTTTGATGAAGTAACTGAGATCGTTGAATCCAGAGCCGTAAGCGATCTGCGTTATCGTCAGGTCGCTTCCGAGCAATTTTCTGCAAGCCCTTTCCACGCGATACGAGTTGAGGTATTCCACGGGCGATTTTCCCGTCATCGATTTGAAGAAAGAGCAGAAGTATTTCGTCGAGAATCCGGACGCCGCCGCAATTTCGTCGAGCGTGATTTCCTTATCGAAATTCTCGCGGATAAAGGCGAGAGTTTTTTTGAGTTTCAAAACTTTCTGCTCGTCCTTAACGTTAAGTCCGTCTGTTTCGTAAGAGTATTGATCGGTCGCGATAAACTCGCCTATAAGTTGATTAACAAGCCCTATTGCCGCGAATTGATAACCGTTTTTCCGCTCTTTCACGACCTCGAAAAGTTCGTTCGCGCACTTTTTAAGTTTGTCTCCGCGGGGCAGAAAATCGAGTTTGCAGTTCTTATCCGTCAGGTCGTCGAGAAATCTGTCGCACGTTCTGTTCCCGCTTTTCAGAAAGGATAACGGAAAGACAAGACATTCGTATTCGCAGTTCTCGGGCGTCGCGCCGTGAATCGTTTCGCTGTTAACAAAAACGACGTCGCCGCTTCGCGCAATGAAATTTTTGTTGTCGAGAGTGATCGAAAGTTCGCCCTTTACAACGCGGATAATCTCCGCGCTCGTGTGCCAGTGAAACGCCATTTCGTATTTGGGGTGGTCCTTATCGATTATATATATCCCGAACGGGAAATCGACCGTTCCGTGTTGTTTCAGTTCGTTAAAACTCATATCGTTCCGCCTTTCACTTTAAATCCGCGATAAATCTGAAAATAATTATACTTTTTAATATTATAACACAAGTAATAATGATTTTTCAAGTATATAATTACAAATATAAAAATAATTACGGAGGAATACGTAATGGCAAAATCAAGACTTATAGGGGATTATCCCGTAATCGGCATCCGCCCGACAATCGACGGCAGACGCGGCAAAATCAAGGTCCGTGAATCGCTCGAGGATCAGACCATGAATATGGCGAAATCCGCGGCGAAACTCATCGAAGAAAACGTTTTTTATTCTAACGGCGAACACGTTAAAGTAATCATCGCCGATACGACTATCGGGCGCGTTGCCGAAGCCGCCGCTTGCGCGGACAAGTTCAAAAAGGCGGGCGTAGACATTACGCTTACCGTTACGCCTTGCTGGTGCTACGGCGCGGAAACCATGGATATGGATCCGATGACGATAAAAGCCGTCTGGGGCTTTAACGGAACGGAACGTCCCGGGGCGGTTTATCTCGCTTCGGTTCTCGCGACTCACGCGCAGAAAGGCTTGCCCGCGTTCGGTATTTACGGACACGAAGTTCAGGAAGCGGACGACACTTCCATTCCCGCCGACGTGCAGGAAAAAATGCTGCGTTTTGCTCGCGCCGCCGTCGCCGTTGCCACGATGAGAGGTAAATCCTATCTGCAAATCGGTTCGGTAACGATGGGTATCGGCGGTTCTATCATCAGCCCCGAATTCTTTGAAGAATATCTCGGCATGAGAGTGGAATCGGTTGACGAGGTGGAAATTATCCGCAGAATGACCGAAGGTATTTACGACAAAGCCGAATATAAAAAGGCTCTCGCGTGGGTTAAGGAAAAATGCCGCCCCGACTTCGACAAGAACCCCGAAGAAATGCAGAAAACTCCCGCTCAGAAAGAAAAAGACTGGGAATTTACCGCAAAAATGGCGTGCATAATCAAAGATTTGTTCAACGGCAACAAGAAACTTCCCAAGGGCAGAGAAGAAGAAATGGTCGGGCATAACGCAATCGTCGGCGGTTTCCAAGGTCAAAGACAGTGGACTGATTTTTACCCCAACTGCGATTTCCCCGAATCCATTCTCAACTCGTCGTTCGACTGGAACGGCGCGAGAGAACCCTACATTCTCGGTACGGAAAACGACACGCTCAACGCAACTTCGATGCTCTTTATGAAACTTTTAACGGGCAGAGCGCAGATGTTTGCCGACGTTCGTACATATTGGTCGGGCGAATCGGTCAAAAGAGTTACCGGTTACGAACTCGAAGGACACGCGAAAGACGCGGACGGTTTCATTCACCTTATCAACTCGGGCGCGTGCTGCGTTGACGCTTGCGGCGAAGTCAAGGACGAAAAGGGCAACGCCGTAATGAAAAAATGGTGGGAAGTTACCGAGAAAGATATAGACACGATGATGAACGCCACTACGTGGCCGTATGCCGATTTGGGATATTTCCGCGGCGGCGGTTATTCGTCGAGATTCGTAACGCGTGCGGAAATGCCCGCGACGATGATAAGACTTAACCTTATAAAGGGTTTAGGACCTGTTCTTCAGATAGTCGAAGGCTGGACGGTTAAACTTCCCGACGAAGTTACCGATAAACTGTGGAAACGCACCGACTACACATGGCCTTGCACGTGGTTCGCTCCGAGAGTGACCGGCAAGGGCGCGTTCAAATCCGCTTACGACGTAATGAACAACTGGGGCGCGAACCACGGCGCGATTTCTTACGGACATATCGGCGCGGATTTGATTACTATGTGTTCGATGCTTCGTATTCCCGTTTGCATGCACAACGTTTGCGAGGACGATATTTATCGTCCGGCAGCATGGAACGCTTTCGGAATGGACAAGGAAGGTCAGGACTATCGCGCTTGCGAAGCCTACGGACCTATGTATAAAAACGTCAGGAAATAATTTCATAAATCGTAAAAAGTTTGCGCCCCGCGGTTGCTTCAGGCAACCGCGGGGCGCTTTAAGTACGACAAACACGTTGAGATTTTGCTGCGGGGCTTTAAAATTGAAACGCCGTGTTTATCGCGTTAAAGTTTATCAGTCCGCCTTTTTCATCATTCTTCCGAAGGTCACAACCGAAAGAACGATCGCCGCGAGCAGATAAACGGATAAAACTATTATGGATATTACACCCGTTGCGTCGAACGAATAAACGGAAACCGCGGCGGGATTCGCAAAGTCCGTCGGCGTATGCGTCGCGCCGGTGACGATTCTGCCGAGATAAACCGAGGGGTAAAACGGCAAAAATCTGCAAAAAACTTCGAAATTACCCATCGTATCGAGCGGCATCCAGGCTCCGCCGAGTATGCCGGAGGCGGAAATCGCAATCGAGGTTATTGCCGGCGCGGATTTCTCGTTCAGGAGCGCGCCTACGATTATGCCCGAAAAAACGTTGATTATAAGCGCGGGCAACTGTTCCGCGGCAAGCAGCAGACATTTGACAAAACCGATATACCCCGAACCGACGACGAGCGAAATAACGTACCCCGCGACTATGCACACGGCTGTCTGAATCAGCCCCAAAACGAACGCGGGGAGCGCGTAACCTATGACGAAATCGGATTTTTTCATCGGCGAGGTGTAAAGCCGCTTCAGAAGGGAAGTGGTTTTATCCTTGGAAACGAGCAGACATTGAGTGAGCATTACGAACGAATATGAAAACGTTATCACGCCCGGGATGAGCGACGGAAATTCGAAAACCGGCGATTTGCCGCCCGAGTAGCGGTTTATGACGGCGAAAAGCGCGAGCATGGCAACGGGAAAAGCCAGACAAAATATATAAATAACGGGATCTCTCGTCATTTCCCTGAAATTTCTTTCCGCAAAAATCAAAGCCCTGTTTTTAGTCGTAAACGCCACGTTTTTCGTTATCGGCGACCTGTTTTTTCCGTTGTTCATAATTTGCCCTCCGCGATTTTCACGAACGCGTCCTCGAAGTTTTCCGCTCCCGCCGAAATTTTGAGTTCCTCCGGCGTTCCGACGGCGAGGACTTCGCCTTTCGCCATTATCGCCGCTTTATCGCAAAGTGCCTCGGCCTCTTCGAGATAATGCGTCGTGAGAATAACGGTGACTTTGCCTTTCAGAGATCTGATTATTTTCCACAGTTCACGTCGCGCGAGAACGTCCAATCCCGAAGTCGGCTCGTCGAGAAAAAGCGCTTTCGGCTTCGATATCATTCCGATCGCGATCGAAACCCGCCTTTTCCACCCGCCCGAGAGAGTTTTCGCCCTTTGAGAGAGAACTTCGCCGAGCGAAAAGGCGTTTATGATCGAATCGATATATTCCTTGTTGTCTATCCCGTACAACGCGGCGAAAAAGTCGAGATTTTCTTTTACGGTGAGACTGGGCGCGACTGCCGTTTCCTGCGGGGAAACGTCGACGATTTTTTTAACTTCGTCCGGCTCGTCCGTCACGGAAAAACCGTGAACGGTCGCTTTTCCGCCCGAGGGTTCGGTGAGGCAGGTGAGTATTTTCATCAGCGTTGTTTTGCCTGCGCCGTTCACGCCGAGAAGCCCGAAAAGAGAGTTTTCTTCTATCTCGAGCGAAACGTCTTTAAGCGCGTGAATTTTTCCGTAATATTTGTCGATGTTTTCGATTTTGATTTCGGTCATGGATTCTTGTCTCCCTTTATTTTCGATAGCAGAGCGGTGAAACTTTCAGTGAGAATTTCCGAAACGTCGGCTTCGGACAGAGCGAGATATTCCGTCGCGATCTGCGTCGCCACGCCGTGGACGATAAGCCACATCGTAAGATGAAACGTCCGTGCCTTTTCATAGTCTATATCATACGCTTCCGATATCTTTAAAGCGATTTCGTTAAAGGAAGCGTCCTCTTTTTTTCCGTCCTCGTTCTTTCTCGAACGCATGAAAAGAGCCTTGAAAAGTTCGGGTTCTTTTCTCGCGAAATTGACGTATCCTAAGCCCGAAGCCTTATACGGCGGATACTTTCCCGATTGTACTTCTTTTTTCAAAAAGTCCTCGTATAAGTCGTTTATCGCGCATAAAACGCAGGTATTAAGTTCTTTAACGCTACCGAAATGACGGCAGACGGGTTGAGTGGAAACGCCCGCGTAATCGGCAAGCGAGCGTATGCCGAGGTTGTTTATTCCTTTTTCGCGGACCATTTCCACGGCTTTTTCAACGAGTTCTTCTTTCGTATATTTTTCAGGTTTCCCCATATTCGCCTCATAAATAACATATGTTATTTTACTGTATGATAACACCTGTTATTTTATTTGTCAAGCGTTTGCGAAAGGGTGAACGACAAATATTTCCGACTCCGACGAATGCGATGCCCGAGCGACAAAAAATTATTTTAAACAACAAAACTTTCCCTTTTTTGTCTTTTCAAAAAATTTATAATGGGCATATGGTTGTGTACATAGAATACGTCGCGATAAACAATTTTATAATAGATTGTCTGCTGATTTTATCGGCGAGGAAGGCGATGAATCTGCCTTCGGGCAAAGCGTTCGTATGCCTTTCCGCGGCGACGGGCGCGGCGTTCGCGGTAGTTACGCCGATGTTTAAAATGAATGCGGCGTTCACGTTTATTCTTAAATTTTTCGCGGGCGCGCTTATTGTTCTCGTTTCGGGCAAGTTCCCGAATTTCAGAGTTTACGTAAGGTGTTTCTATTTGTTTTTGTTCTTCACGTTCGCGTTCGGCGGGGCGGTTTTCGGCGTGTTTTATTTCGCGGGGATAAGTTACGACGCGTTCTCGAGGACGACGCCGACGGAAGCCGTTCTCACGATAATTCTTCTTATAGTTTTCGTTATGTATTTCGTCGCCTGCGCGCTGATGAAAAAGTTATATAAAAGGAAAGAAATAACGAATTTCATACGGAAATGCGAATTCACCGCCGGCGGAAGAACTTACGTGGTGAACGGCTTTCTGGACAGCGGCAACAGATTGCGTTACAAAAACGATCCGATAATAATCGTGTCGCCGAAATTCGCGGCGAAACTGATGAAAAACGAGGTTTTTTCGCTCGTCCGGCCGATGTATTCGACGATATCGACCATCGCGGGCGAAAAAATAATAAAAATATATAAGATAAGCAGAATAAAGATATATAACGGAACGAGCGTGAATATAATTAATAACGTAATGCTCGGCATCGCGGAACGCGAACTTATGAGCGGCGGAGAATACGATCTTATTCTCGGAACGGTTTTCGCGTGAAACCGCGAAAGCGGAACAAAAAAAGAAAAAACGGAAAAAGGAAAAACGGAGAAACGAAAAACAAAAAACGAAAAAAGGAAAAAGGGAAAACGGAGAAACGGAAACGTCGGCGAATCGGGAGGAAAAGAAAATGTTGTCAAAAATAATCGCGATATTGAAAAGAATTTTTGCGGAAGAGGGCGGAGCGATCAATTATCTTTCGGGCGCGGAAGCCTTGCCGAGACCTTATACCGCCGACGAGGAGCAGGAACTCGTTTCGAGGCTCGGCGGCGACGACGATAACGTCAGGCGAGGGCTTATCGAACATAATCTCAGGCTCGTGGTTTACATAGCGAGGAAGTTCGACAACACGGGCGTTGAAACGGACGACCTTATTTCCGTCGGAACGATCGGGCTTATAAAGGCGGTAAACACGTTCAACGCGGGGAAGAACATAAAACTCGCCACTTACGCTTCGCGGTGCATAGAGAACGAAATTCTTATGTACCTGAGAAGAATAGTGAAGTTGAAAGGCGAAGTTTCGCTCGACGAACCGCTCAACGTGGACTGGGAAGGCAACGAGTTGCTTCTTTCGGACGTTCTGGGAACGGACAGCGACGTGGTTTATAAAGATATCGAACACGGCGTGGAAAAGGAAATGCTTATGGAAGCGATTTCGAAACTTTCCCCGCGGGAAAAGCAGATAATGAATATGCGTTTCGGACTGAACGGAACGGAGGAGAAAACTCAGAAAGAAGTGGCGGATATGCTCGGCATTTCACAGAGTTACATATCGCGGCTTGAGAAGAAAATCGTCCTGAGACTAAGAAAGGAAATGGTGAAACTGAGTTAATCGCAAGCGTTTGCGATCCGTTTTGGCGGGTTCTGACGGCTAATCGCGTTTTTTCGCGCTTAACCGACGAAATTTCCTATTGCTTTTTGCCGCGCGGAAGATAAAATGGTACATAGCCGCTTTCGGGTTGTCCGAACGCGACGCGGCTGCGCGGAGGTTAAAATTTTATGAAACAAAAAGTGGAAATTTGCGGCATGGATACGTCGAGTCTGAAAAGACTCACGTTCAAAGAAAGCGAGGAGTTGCTTATGAGAATCAAAGAGGGCGACGAAAAAGCCCGCGAGGAATTCATTCTCGCCAATGTCAGACTCGTTTTGTCGATAATAAGAAGATTCGACAAGTCGAAGGTCAGCGCGGACGATATGTTTCAGGCGGGAATGATAGGGCTTATAAAGTCTGCGGACAATTTCGATCTGTCCGTCGGCGTGCGTTTTTCAACGTATGCCGTACCTATGAATAGCGAACGTCGAAACGGTCGCCTGCCGCATATTGCGCGCATAATAAATAAAACCGCGCGGAACAAATATTCCGGGCGGTTTTCTGCCGTTTTGCCGTTTTAAGTTTTTCAGCGTTTTACCGTTTTAATGTCTTCTGCCGTTTTAAGTTTTTGCGGTTTTACTGTTTTTATTGTTTTACCGTTTTAGGATTTTTACCGTTTTGCGGTCAGTTGCCGTTATCGATTTTATATGTCGGAACGATATCCTGCACGAGAAGTTTCATTTCGTCCGTCTCGGCGTAAGCGGCTTCGTAAAGTTTGTCGAGCCGATCCCAGAAAGAAGATTCGTCGAACTTGAGCGGTTGAGCGATGTTGATGAGCCCGTTCGGGGTTTTCTGCATTCCCTCTTCGTCCATGAGCCTTTCCTCGTAAAGTTTCTCGCCGGGGCGCAAACCGGTACATTCTATTTTGATATCCACGTTCGGTTCGAATCCGGATAACTTTATAAGGTTATAGGCAAGGTCATAAATTCTCACGGGTTCGCCCATATCGAGAACAAAAATCTGCCCGCCCTTGGCGTAAGCGCCCGCCTGCAGAACGAGCGAAACGGCTTCTGGAATGGTCATGAAATACCTTATTATATCTTTATGCGTAACCGTTACGGGGCCGCCTTCTCTTATCTGTTGTCTGAACAGGGGAATAACCGAGCCGTTAGAGCCGAGAACGTTGCCGAAGCGCACCGCAACGAATTTGGTTTTGCTGTGTCTGCCGAGCGCCTGAATTATCATTTCGCATATTCTCTTCGTCGCGCCCATGACGTTCGTCGGGTTAACCGCCTTGTCGGTTGAAATCTGCACGAACGTTTCAACGCCGTAAGCGTCCGCGCAGCGGGCGACGTTGAACGTGCCGAAAACGTTGTTTTTAACCGCCTCGTTGGGGCTTGTTTCCATCAACGGAACGTGTTTGTGCGCCGCGGCGTGGAAAACTATCTGCGGGCGGTATTTTTCGAAAACGTTTTTAATCTTTCCGTAATCTCTCACGCTCGCAATCAGCGTGACGAGATCGAGATTGTGAAGTTTTCTTTTAAGTTCCTGTTCGATGTTATACGCGTTGTTCTCGTAAATATCGAGAATGATAAGCCTTTTGGGGTTATGCGTCGCGATCTGGCGGCAGAGTTCGCTGCCGATCGAGCCGCCTCCGCCCGTGACGAGAACGGTTTTATCTTCGATATAACCTATTATTTCGTTTATGTCGACGGTGACCTGCGCGCGCCCGAGGAGATCCTGAATATCCACGTCGCGCATTTTAGAAACGGAAACCTGACCGTCGGCGAGTTGATAAAGCCCGGGGAGAATTTTCACGGGGCAACCGGCGTCGTTGCATCTCGAGATTATTTTGCTTTGCCGTCTTTTATCGACAGACGGCATTGTAACGTGAATTTCGTCGACTCCGTATTTTTTCGCGTATTTTTTTATTTCGTAAGTTGAGCCGACGACTTTTACGCCGCACACCGATTTGCCGATTTTTTCGGGATCGTCGTCTATCGCGCAGACGGGAATGAAATCGGTTTTGTCCGAGGTCTGCATTTCCGCGATGAGCGTTGCGCCCGATTTGCCCGCGCCCACGATCATAACCCTTTTCTTTTCCGTTCCGCCGGTAGAAATATAATATTTGCCGATGTTGAAAGCGCGCTTATAGAATCTCGTCATCCCCGTGAAGAGGAAGAGGAAAGACACGTATACGCAACAGGTGGAATAGCCTATAACGTCGCGCCCCGTCGCGGCGACGAAAATTATGTTCGCCACGAGAATGCAGAACGTCGCGAAGCACAATCTCAACGCGTCGATAATGCTTGCCGAATTGAAGATGACCGCGTATAATCCCGAACATTTATAGATGAAAACGACGAGCGCGATATTTCCCGCGAACCAGACGGCGAGCGTAGTATGTTCCGCTACGTCGGGAAAGGATTCGTGCGTGATGATATACGCGAAAAAGAGCGATACGACGATTAACGCGACGTCGACGCATAAAATGAGAAATTTTTTAAACAAATCGTTCTTCCTATGCTTCATAAAAATTCCGTAATCGCCGGCAATGCCGGACGACGCCCATATTGTTTATCGGGTATATTTACCGAGTTTAATCGTAATAAGAACCACGTTCTTTAATTGTATCACTTTCTCAGGCGTTTCGTCAATGATTTTCGCCCGCTTTTCACAAAAGACCGAAAATAAAAAAAAGAATTGAACTATATCGCCGTCTAATTATTGACTTTTCGGGAAATAAAGTATATTATGGTTGCAGAAAATATATTTCTCGAAAAAGGAGTAAGTCTATGAATAAAAAGTCAATTAAAGACGTTGACGTAAACGGCAAAAGATGTCTTGTCAGATGCGATTTCAACGTTCCTATGAAAGACGGCGTTATAACCGACGAAAATCGTATCAACGGCGCGCTTCCCACGATCAAGTATCTTATGGAGCACGGCGCGAAGGTTATTCTTTGCTCGCATATGGGCAAACCCCACAACATATTCACCGAGGGGTTCGGTCTTAACAAGAAAGAAAAGAAAGCGGTAGAGGCTCTTCCCGAAAACGAAAGAGCGGCCGCAAAAGCGGAATATATCGCCAAGGCTCTCAAGGGCGACCTTAAAAAGTTCACTCTCGCGCCCGTAGCGAAAAGACTTAACGAACTTCTCGGCGGCAAGGTAACGTTCGCTACCGATATCGTCGGAGACGACGCGAAGGCTAAAGTCGCCGCGCTCAAAGAGGGCGAATGCGTTCTTCTCGAAAACCTTCGTTTCGACGCCGGCGAAGAGGGCAGAGACGAAGAGTTCTGCAAAAAACTCGCTTCTTTCTGCGATATTTACGTCAACGACGCGTTCGGAACGGCTCACCGTTCTCACGCTTCCACCGCGGCTATCGTCGAATACGGATTCGTTAAAACGGCTGTCTGCGGCTTCCTTATCGAAAAGGAACTTTCCGTTATGGCGGACGCTCTCGAACATCCGGTAAGACCTTTCGTCGCAATCCTCGGCGGAGCGAAAGTAGCCGATAAACTCAACGTTATTTCCAATCTTCTCGAGAAGTGCGACACGCTCATAATCGGCGGCGGAATGGCGTATACCTTCCTCAAAGCGCAGGGGTACGAAGTGGGAACTTCGCTCGTTGACGACACTAAACTCGATTACTGCAAGGAAATGATGGCGAAAGCCAAAGCCGAAGGCAAGAAGATTCTTCTTCCCGTAGACGGCGTTCAGGTCAAGGCTTTCCCCGATCCTATCGACGCTCCCGTCGAAACTTTCGTCAGAAAAATCGGAGAATTTTATCCCGATATGGAATCGTGCGACATAGGTCCCGAAACCGCTAAACTTTACGCCGACGCGCTCGTCGGAGCAAAGACGATCATCTGGAACGGACCTATGGGCGTGTTCGAAAATCCCACGCTCGCGGCAGGCACGAACGCTATCGCAAAGGCTATGGCGGATTGTAAGGACGCGACGACGATCATCGGCGGCGGAGACAGCGCGGCGGCGGTCGCTCAACTCGGTTATGCCGACAAGATGACGCACATTTCCACGGGCGGCGGCGCTTCCCTCGAACTCTTCGAAGGCAAGAAACTCCCCGGAATCGAATGC
>CAVJNC010000041.1:0-3295 GCA_963650905.1 Subdoligranulum sp. APC924/74 | reverse complement strand
GATAAAGACTGATTAATTTTTGGAGTTTAATACAATATGAGAAAACCGATAATCGCAGGAAACTGGAAAATGAATAAAACCATGGCGGAAACCAAAGAGATGATTTCCGCTCTTAAACCCCTTGTGGAAAACGCCGATTGCGACATAGTTCTTTGCGTTCCGTTCACGGATCTGCAAACCGCGAAAAAGGCGGCTAAGGGTTCGAACATAAAGATCGGCGCGGAAAACGTGCATTGGGCGGAAAAAGGCGCGTTCACGGGCGAAGTGTCCGCGGATATGCTTAAAGAACTCAAAGTAGATTACGTTATAATCGGTCACAGCGAAAGAAGACAATATTTCGGCGAAACCGACGAAACCGTGAACAAGAGAGTTCAGGCCGCGCTCAACGCGAAGATCAAACCTATCGTCTGCGTGGGCGAAACCGAAGCGGAAAGAGAAGGCGGACTTACCGAGAAAGTTCTCGAAAAGCAGATCGTCGAAGGTCTTAAAGGCTTCAAGTCCAAGGATTTCGACAAAATCGTCATCGCTTACGAACCCGTCTGGGCGATCGGAACGGGCAAAACCGCAACGGCTACCGACGCCAACAACACGATCGGTTATATCAGACATATCCTTGCGAAGAAATTCCATAAATCGATTGCCGAAAAGACGAGAATTCAATACGGCGGCTCGATGAACGTTAAAAACTGCAAAGAACTTATGGCAGAGGAAGAAATCGACGGCGGACTTATCGGCGGCGCTTCCTTAAAAGCGGACGACTTTGCGTATATCGTAAATTACAACAAATAAAACGGAATCGGGCGGGAAATTCTTTCCGCCCGTTTTTAAAGCGACAACCGTAAGGAGGTATTTATATGAAAATGAAAACGAGACCGGTTTGCCTGTTCATTATGGACGGCTACGGGCTTAATCCCGATAAATCCGGCAACGCAATCGAAATAGCGAACGAAGGCGTTATAAAAAATCTTATGGCAAAATATCCTTCGGCGACTCTCGGCGCGAGCGGACTTTGCGTCGGTCTCCCCGACGGGCAGATGGGCAACAGCGAAGTCGGGCATCTCAACATGGGCGCCGGAAGAATCGTATATCAGGATCTCACCAGAATAACCAAATCCGTTCAGGACGGCGATTTCTTTGAAAACGAAGAACTCATCAAAGCAATGGACGGAGCGAAGAACGGCGGCAAAAAACTGCATCTTTTCGGCTTGTTGTCGTCCGGCGGCGTTCACAGCCACATAACTCACCTTTTCGCTTTGCTCGAAATGGCTAAGAGAAGAGGACTTACCGAAGTTTACGTCCACGCTTTTATGGACGGTAGGGACGTTCCTCCCACGAGCGGAATAGATTTCGTCAAGGAACTCGAAGAAGAAATCAAAAAAGTCGGCGTAGGCAAAATCGCCACGGTAAGCGGCAGATATTACGCCATGGACAGAGACAATCGCTGGGAAAGGGTAGTCAAGGCTTACGAAGCGTTGACGCTCGGCAACGGCGTAAAGGCGAACAGCGCGGAAGAAGCCGTGGAAAACAGTTATAAAAACGAAGTGACGGACGAGTTCATCGTTCCCGCCAACGTATACGAAAACGGCAAGCCGATCGGTCTTGTCGAAAAAGGCGATTCGGTTATATTCTTCAATTTCCGTCCGGACAGAGCGAGAGAAATCACGAGGGCGTTCACGGAAGAGGAATTTAATGGATTTGAAAGAAAGACGGGTTATCTCGGGCTTAATTACGTCGGGTTCACCAAGTACGACGAAACTTTCCATCACGTCGCGATAGCGTTCAAAAAGCAGGAACTTCACAACACGCTCGGCAAGTATCTTTCGGATAAGGGTTACACGCAACTCCGTATCGCCGAAACCGAAAAATACGCCCACGTAACGTTCTTCTTCAACGGCGGCGTCGAAGCGCCCGAAAAGAACGAGTACAGAGATCTTATTCCTTCGCCGAAGGTCGCCACCTATGATCTTCAACCGGAAATGAGCGCGTATATCGTAACCGATAAGGTTCTCGAGGAAATCGCTTCCGATAAGTTCGACGTTATCATTCTGAACTATGCGAACTGCGATATGGTTGGTCATACCGGCGTTCTGGACGCGGCGGTGAAGGCCGTTAAGACCGTTGAGGATTGCATAGGGAAGATAACCGACGCAGTGCTCAAAAAAGGCGGTAGTTGCATCGTGACCGCAGATCACGGTAACGCCGACAAGATGATCGACGCCGACGGCGAGCCTTTCACCGCTCACACAACGAACCGCGTTCCGGTAATTTTGGTAAGCGAGCAGTATAAAAACGTCAAACTCAGAGAGGACGGCGTGCTTGCCGATCTTGCTCCCACTCTTCTCGAAATGATGGGCGAAACTATCCCCGCGGAGATGACGGGTAAGTCGTTGATTGTTAAGTAAAAGTGCCGTTAATCGGCTTATAGGCGGACTTTTGCGAATTGTTTCGGCGGGCTGCGGCATTTTGCCGCAGCCCGCTTGATATTTTGTTATAGCCCGCTTGGTATTTTGCCGCAGCCCGCTTGATATTTTTACCGCCGAAACGTCGGTGATGACGAATGGACTTTTCACGCGTATTTTATGTGCCGTATCACTCAAAAACACGCCGTCGTAGCATGGTTCGTTTTATTCTTGTCCGGTATGGCGGCGTCGAATGGAATCTATAAATTTATTTTTTTCGAAATTCCGCGGCAATTTTGTTGACCGAATCGAAAAAATATGTTAATATATACGAGCATTGATTATAAATGCGTCATCCGTGACTGTTGTTTAGCGACGTATAGGGGCGGATGAGCGATTATTAATAAATCGTTTTAACGATTCGGAATATGCAAGCGTTGATTTTAAATGCGTCATCCGTGACTGTTGTTTAGCGGCGTATAGGGCGGATGAGCGATTATTAATAAATCGTTTTAACTATTCGGAATATACGAGCGTTGATTTTAAATGTGTCGTCTGCGACCGTTGTTTAGCGGCGTATAGGGTGGATGAGCGATTATCAATAAATCGTTTTAACGATTCGGAAATGGAGAAGTACCCAAGAGGCCGAAGGGGCTCCCCTGCTAAGGGAGTAGTATGGCTTAAACCGTAGCGAGGGTTCAAATCCCTCCTTCTCCGCCAAAAGGGAATAATACGAACACCGAAGCAAATTCGGGGTTCGTATTATTTTTTTCTAACGATTACTTCGGTATAAAAATTGAATTTAACGACAGGAAGAATCAGATTAAGTCGGGCAAATAATGCTCGGCTTTTTCTATGCTCAAAAACAGGTACTTGCTATGAAAGACCGTATTAAA
>CAVJNC010000040.1:14699-16343 GCA_963650905.1 Subdoligranulum sp. APC924/74 | reverse complement strand
AACTTTTGTCCGACGTTCTTGCGGGCTTGATCGGGCATTCGTAAACGGTGCCGTCGGCGTCATAAGAACGAACTGAATAGGTGTTGCCCTTGATGGTTTTTCCTTTTACATCTTTGATTTCAAACGGGGTTATGATTAAATCCGCTTCCATTTGACCGTCAAAAACGATGTCCAAAACGGTATAACCGCCTTTGTCCGGGGGAATGATGGACGCTTTCACTTCGCGCCCCCTGATTGAACCTTTGATAAAGTAAGAAAAATACTTCTTGCCGTTGCTTTCGAAAGTCTCTCTTTCGACCATAATTTTGTTGTTTTCCATTGATTTAGTCCTCCTGATTATTTAGATTTTTTACGAGAAATTGCTCGCGCTTCTTCTTTGGTTTTACCTTCGGAAAGTGCCTTTTTGTACTTGTAAAGTCCGGCGTGATCGCCCTGACATTGCAAATATCCCGAACGGATACCCGCTTCGAAGTCGGTAAGTTCTTTGCCTTCCTTTTTACCGTAGGTATGTACCTTTGCTTTTCTGTCCTCGGCATAGCCTTTGGCGCGCTTGGACGGGATAGACCATCTGCGCTCGTTGTATTTGCTTGCGTTGGACGAAGTTTCTTTCTTTGCCACTTTCGTGTCCTCCTGATTATTAAAAATGTTTTTTCCCGTGTCGCCGATAGAGCAGCGTTTGCAGGACTTACGTCTTATAGGGTTTCTCACTCCGTACAGCCCGCTATTAAGTTGTAAATATGGTTAGCGAACGCTTTTACTTTGAAACGCTACGTTTCGGGCGATATTTCTTGTCGGTGAGCGGCCGCTCTTACACTTGCAAGTACCGCGCGAAATCATCGGTTTCTATTTTTTGCGTTCGGTTTACCCGATAAGGTTAGTCTATATACGTTCTTGCGTACATAGTGCTCGGAATACGCTTGCCGTCAATGTTCTTGCGCTCCCAAAAGATACGTTCGTACTCGCGGTCGCGCTTTTTCGTGCGACGGTAAAACGTGTCGTGGCTAAGTACCATATTGTTTTCAACGTCGCTGTACTTAACGCCTAAGACCTGTTTTACAATGTAGTCCCGCGTGCGATAGACGTTCATTGCGTCTACCATAAAATCCGGTACGTAATTCATTTCTTTCTACCTCCATAAATTTTAATAATTGTTTCCATTGTTTCTTTGTCCTCTCCGGAGAGGGTGGGAAGTATTCGTTTCAGCAACTCGGTTTGCGCGTCGTTCATTTTAGGACGATTCAGATGGAAGTCGTCCGAAACGTGTATGCCTCCGCCGTTGCCTTGGGTGGTGTAAACGGGATAGGCAAGGGAAAGTTCCAACACGTCATATTCGATTGTGCGTTTGCTTACGCCGAACTCGAAAGCGAGATTTTCTCTCGTTTCGTGCCGTCTTTGACACAACACTTCAAGTATGGCTTGCCGTCTTTCCGATGCCGTCATATCCGCTGTTCACCTCCTTTTCCGAACTTCTTGCCTGTAGTCTAAAGGTCAAACTCGCAAGTTTCTTGCGACTTTGAAAAAATAATTTAATTTTTTTTGAGATTTTTTTCGTGGAAACAAAAAAGCCCCGATAGTTAGACTTCTCGCTTAAAGAAATCTATCTATCGGGGTTTCTCGATTACTCGATCTTACTCTCGATCACTA
>CAVJNC010000040.1:9089-14689 GCA_963650905.1 Subdoligranulum sp. APC924/74 | reverse complement strand
TCGTCCGCCGCGCTACCCGGAAGTGAAACGCAAGGTTTTCGATTTTTTCGTGTCTTGTATGACTTAAGATGTCAAGAATTTCTTTTCGTCTTTCGCTCGTCGTCAACCCGTTCTCACCCCCTCGTTCAACTTTCGACGTAAGTGTAAATCTGCAATACGACGCTTTTTGTCGTATTGAAAAAATTTTTTTTAATTTTTTTCGGAATCTTTTTGCGGAAACAAAAAAGGCCCCGATAAATAGACTTCTCGCTTAAAGAAATCTATCTATCGGAGCCTCTCGTTTACCGGTTTAACTCTCGATTTATCTAAGAATGGACCTGATAAGGATTTAACCGTGCGACGCTTTTTCAGTCGCGACCTTACCGTCGTTATTCCGTATTCAATTTTTTATTTCCTGACCGGGCGGAGGATAAAAATCCACTTGCTCGTGTCTACGACCTTTTATTCTGCTAACGCTGACTGCCCCGCATTTAGGACATTGCAGTTTTGCAAGACCGTTCGGCGTTCTGTATCCGTAATGTAACTGTCCGCAGTTACGACAATAACACTCAATCGGTTTGTCCCAGTTATTTTGCATCGTTTTTCTCCCATATGCGCTAAAATTGTTTAATGCACGAAACCAAAACGCCCTGAACCTCGCAACTATCCACAACGATATCTTTCATGCGCTTGTTCTCGGGATGAAGAATAATTCTGCCGTCCCTGTGATACAACCGCTTCAAGGTTGTTTCGCCGTCGATAAGCGCGATTACGATTTCACCGTCGTCGGCAGATTCCTGTTTTCTAAGTACAAGCAGATCTCCGGGGCTGATACCTGCTTCTATCATACTGTTTCCTTCTGCGTGAAGCATAAAGAGTTGTCCTTGCCCGAAAATATCCTTTGGCAGAGCGTAAGTGTCTTCGTAATTTTCTTCGGACGGATTAGGAATGCCGCAAGCGATACTTCCGATAAGGGGAGCGAGAACAAAATTGCCTTTTTTCAGTTTCGGTAGCGGAATGATTTTTCCGATTTCGCTTCGTTTCAGAACGCCTTGATTTTCAAGTTCCATAACGTAGCGTCTGACCGTTGCGAGCGAACCGAGATTGAGCGCGTGCATTATCTGACGGAAACTCGGCGTAATTCCGTGTTCCTGCTGATATGCAATGTTGAACTCTTTCACTTTTTGGAGCGTTTCTCCGTTTAACGTCTTCATATGTAACCCTTTGTGCTTTACGAAACGGTGCGTTTCGTTTTGTGTGTCTGTATTCTAACACAAGTAAAATTAAATTTCAAATTTTCACTTCCCGATTTCGGGCAGTGAACAAACTTTTTTGCGAAAAATTAAGAGCATAATTGCTATTATGAGAAGACGGGTTCGGAAGTTAAAAATATTACCGATGAAATAGACTTTGACTTGCCCGATGGGTGGGCATTGGCTCGAATAAATTCTCTCTTCTTTATACAAACAGGCGCTTCATTCAAAAAAGAACAAGCAACCAGTGATTTTACTCAAACAAGAATACTTCGTGGCGGCAACATCTTGCAAGGAGAATATCGTTTTTTTGAAAATGATATTTTTGTTGATAGCAAATTGATACAAGATAGCATAATCCTAAAAAATAATGACTTAATTACCCCTGCTGTGACGAGCATTGAGAATATCGGTAAATTAGCGAGAATTGAAAAAGATTATGAAAACGTTACTGCGGGTGGTTTTGTTTTTATTGTAAGACCTTGCTACAATTCCGATATTTTTGCAAAATATATGCTGTACGCATTGCAAAGTTCTTATTTCAATAAGCAACTTAAATCCATAACAAAGAAATCGGGACAAGCCTTTTACAATTTAGGCAAAGAACGCTTCATACAACTTATCATCCCCATACCGCCATTAAATGAGCAAGTTCGTATAGTTGAATCAATAGAACGATTCACGCCGTTGATAAAAGAATACGATAAACTCGAACAGCAAGCGACGAAACTTGACGGCGAAATTTACGATAAACTTAAAAAATCTATTCTACAATACGCAATTCAAGGAAAACTCGTTCCGCAAGACAGTAATGACGAACCCGCGTCGGTATTACTCGAACGTATCCGTGCCGAAAAAAAGGCACAACTCGGAAAGAAATACGTTGAAAGTTATATCTATAAAGGTGATGATAACTGTTATTATGAGAAGGTTGGAAAAATTGAGCCTGTTTTATTAGAAAATCTGCCTTTCGATATTCCCGACAGTTGGTGTTGGGCAAGACTTGGAAGTGTCGGTGATTGGGGTGCAGGGGCTACCCCTTCGCGAAGCAATCCAGAATATTATAACGGAATTATTCCTTGGATAAAAACCGGAGAATTAAATGATGGCTATATATATTCAAGTGAAGAGACCATTACGGAACGAGCATTGCAAAAATGTTCGCTTAGATATAATAGAATTGGTGATGTTTTGATAGCAATGTATGGAGCAACAATTGGAAAACTGGCTATTGCTGGTGTTGAATTGACTACTAATCAAGCTTGTTGCGCCTGCACTCCATACAAAGGGTTATTTAACATATATTTATTTTATTTTCTAAAAGGAGAAAAAGACCGATTTATAAAACTGGGTGCAGGAGGTGCACAACCCAATATTTCAAGAGAAAAAATAATCAATTATCTTATACCGATACCACCATATAACGAACAAATTCGTATCTGCAATCAAATAGAAATAATGTTAGGCAAATTAAAAGACGAGAATTAAATCTCGTCTTTTAATTTGTTGAAAATAACGTTAATTTGCTCAATAATACGCTTTTGTTCGGCTAATGGCGGAATAACTAGTAATGTATTTTCAATATCGGATAATACCCAGTTTTTATTGCCAACGCCACGCGTATTTTCAGCCGCTTGGTCTTGAACCAAAGGACTTTTAAGCAGATATATAAAATATGCTGGGTTAATATAATTATGATTGAATTTAATCAATGCAACGCTTACAAAAAGGCTAAAATCTCTATCGTTATCCACAATAACAGGTATTCCTGTTGTCCCCACTTTCGTAAGTAAAATATCACCAGTTTGAGGATTGCATCGCTTTTTTAGTTCATTATGTTCTTCAACAGAAATAAACTTTGTGTTTGCAAAAGATATTTTGCCGGAACTTATATCTTTTACAGAGAGAAATGGTATGCCGTCAGTAGTATATTTCGGGGTACGGTGTGTCCCGTCGGTTAAAGTCGAAACTATACTATTGAGCCTTGTCCACTTCCACGAATCGGGTATATCGAATGGTATTTCATCAGTGATATTTTTCGTTTCCGAGCCGACCTTCTCATAATAACAGAAATACACTCATCCGACATCTTTTAATTTAGAACGTACCTCCATAAATAGTAAAATATAAGTACACTATTTTTAAGGAGGTTTAACGAAAATGTTAAACGATTTCGAGAAACATTTGCGACGGGAAAACCTGTCCGAAAACACAATTTCTGCCTACTTATTGACTGTGCGAATGTACAATCAATTGTCGGGCGAAATTACCAAGCAAAACCTGTTGGCTTTCAAGGGGTATTTGATGGAAACTTATAAGCCCAAGACGGTAAACTTACGTATTCAAGCGATAAATAAGTATCTTGCATTTCTCAAGAAAGACAAGTTGCGCCTATCTGCAGTGAAAATTCAACAGAAAAACTTTTTAGAAAACGTTATCAGCGACGCCGATTACAAGTTTTTGAAAAACAGCCTTAAAAAGGACGGCAACTGGGAATGGTATTTTGTTGTGCGCTATCTTGCTGCAACCGGTGCTCGTGTAAGTGAGTTGATACAAATCAAAGTGGAACATGTTTTCAAGGGCTATTTTGATTTATATTCTAAGGGAGGAAAACTTCGACGGCTTTACATACCAAAAACATTAAAGACAGAAACGGAAGCATGGCTCAAAGATAAAGGTATTTCAAGTGGATACCTTTTTTTGAATCGTTTTGGCGAACGAATTACCGTGCGTGGGATATCGCAACAACTTAAAAATTACGCAATCAAATACGGACTGAACCCGAAAGTTGTATATCCTCACTCATTTAGACACCGTTTTGCAAAGAATTTTCTCGAAAAGTTCAACGATATATCTTTGCTTGCCGACCTTATGGGACACGAAAGTATTGAAACAACGCGAATTTACCTGCGAAAAACCGCAAGCGAACAGCAAGAAATTGTAGATAAAATTGTAACGTGGTAATAGTAAAGCCCCTCGAATTCGAGGGGCTTTAACTTATAGTTTAGCAAACATTTCGCCGATTTTTTCTACGATTCGTTTTTGCTCGGCAAGCGGCGGAACAGGGACAATCATTTTTGATAATGTTTGTCCGTTGCAATTTGGTTGTGCTGTTGCGATTGTTCCATTTCGTAACTGCGACCAATAGAGCGGGCTTTCCATAAAATACTTAAAATATTGCGGTATCAATTTTGAATTGTATCGGGTACGAATTAAATACCCTGCATAAATCGCTTCTTCGTTTATGTTTTGCACTAAAAACGATTTTCCAACAGTACCGCCGGTCCTTGCAAATAAAATATCTTTTTCTTTGAGTAGATATGTAGAAATATCTTCTTCTGCAATGTCGCAATACGGAACATTTTCCCACATAACTTGATTTTCGTGTATATCACTGATACGAACCATTTTTATTCGTCCGAATTGTTTTGCCGGAGCATTATAACCGTATTGTATGGAGTCAGACAACTCACCCCAACGCGACCACGCCCAAGAATCAGACAAATCAAATGGGACATCTTCGGTAATATCAACGCCTTTTCCATTTATATGTTCGTAATAACAGTTATCATCACCTTTATAGATATAACTTTCAACGTATTTCTTTCCGAGTTGTGCCTTTTTTTCGGCACGGATACGTTCGAGTAATACCGACGCGGGTTCGTCATTACTGTCTTGCGGAACGAGTTTTCCTTGAATTGCGTATTGTAGAATAGATTTTTTAAGTTTATCGTAAATTTCGCCGTCAAGTTTCGTCGCTTGCTGTTCGAGTTTATCGTATTCAGCAATCAGGGGCTCAAACTTTTCAATCTCGGCTACAATTCGTTCTTGTTCTGCAAGTGGCGGCAATCCGAAAAGCAATTTACCGACAAAATTAGCATCAACGGTTGGTAACGCTGTCCCTTTGTAATGTTCTCTAAAATCAATCGAAGAAAACAACAAAAACAAATATTCCGTATTAACTATTCCATAGGGAATAAGCGCGCCTGTATTTAAGTCTACTACCGATGGTTGTAATAGTATTCGTTTTTTATTTGTAAAAACTGCGCCTCCATTTTTAGGAAAGACAATAGTGTTATAAGGAAATATTTTCTTTATTTTATTGCCTGTATAGTATTGCGCTGTAAAAGATAAATATTTCTCATTTCCCACAGTATTCATATCTGATACTTTGAAATAAGGAATTTTTCCTATCGAGTTGAGTTCTGTTGCCGCTGGCGTAAAACCACTACTTAAATAAGCGATACTTGACAATCTAATGTATTCCCAACCGTCGGGCAAGTCAAAGTCTATTTCATCGGTAATATTTTTGGCTTCCGAACCCGTCTTCTCATAATAGCAATTATCATCACCTTTGTAGATGACGGA
>CAVJNC010000040.1:0-9049 GCA_963650905.1 Subdoligranulum sp. APC924/74 | reverse complement strand
ACGGAATCGCCTTTATCTTTTTTGATTTTACCTTCTTTTATCAGGCGTTGCTTTGCGGCGCGGATACGTTCAAGCAAAACGGAAGCAGGCTCGTCGGCAGGATCTTGCGGAACGAGTTTGCCCTGAATCGCTAATTGAAGTATGGATTTTCTTAATTGTTCAGCCTTCATTTTTACCACCCAAAAGCGCCATAATTTCGCCGAGAACTCTGTCTATATCCGCATCAAGGCTTGCTCTCTTTTCACGGTATTCGTTTATTAAATCCTGCGGAGCGAGAATTTGTTCCTCTTCATGCGGATAGCCGCAAAGGTCGATATTATAATTATTATCTACAATTTCCTGCAAAGTGTATTTCTTTGCTTTCGGTGCGTCGTCAACGATAATTTCCTCACGGTTGTTCCACCAATCCATAGCAGGTTGGAAGTGTTCCAACTTCATAGGCTTGGTTTTAGAGAAGTTTTTATATCCTTCGGGCATATCAAGGCGATAAAACCACGTTTCCTTCGTTCCGCCGGTTTTATCGAAGAATAAAATATTCGTAGTAATAGAAGTGTACGGTGCAAAAACGCTATGCGGCATACGAATTACCGTATGGAGATTAAATTCCGACAGCAATTTCTTTTTGATAGCGACTTTTGCATTATCCGTACCGAACAAAAATCCGTCGGGAAGAATAACCGCCGCCCGTCCGTTATCTTTCAAACGATACATAATGACGGACATAAACAAATCAGCCGTTTCACTGCTTGCCAGATCAGACGGGAAGTGATTTTTTACGTCCGCCTTTTCGTTTCCGCCGTAAGGAGGATTCATAAGAACAACTTCAAATTTGTCTTTATCCGTGTAGTCCAGAACGTCGCGAAGGAGCGAATTATCGTGATAAATTCTCGGCATATCGATATCGTGCAACAAAAGGTTTGTTACACAAAGCATATACGGAAATTGTTTCTTTTCAATACCGTAAACGGAATTTTCATAGGCTTCTACGTCATCGGTAGAAGTTTTCTTTTTTTCTAATTCTTTCAGCCAACTAGTTAAAAATCCGCCCGTGCCACAAGCAAAGTCCGCAACATGTTCGCCAATTTGCGGATTTATCATTTTTGCCATAAAATCGGTAACGGCACGGGGAGTATAAAATTCACCCGAAGCGCCTGCGCTTTGCAATTCACGCAGAATGGTTTCATAGATTTCTCCGAAAGCGTGGCTTTCGTTATAATCGCTCAAATCCAATTCGTCGATAACGCTGATGACCTGACGAAGTAAAACGCCGTCCTTCATATAGTTGTTTGCGTCTTCAAAGGTAGTTTTTACGATTGCTTTCTTTATCGGCGTATCGGTTGATATTTGGATTCCTTCGATAATCACTTCGCCATTGGAATTTTTGACGTCTTTGCCCTTTAATACGGGGAATAATTTGTTATTGACAAAATCAAGGAGCGCGTCGCCGGTTAAACCTTTTCCGCTTTCATCGTGCGCCCAATTACGCCAGCGGCACGGTTCGGGAATAATGGATTTATAATTATCTTCGTCCATTTCCCAATCGTTTTCTTTGCTGTCATACACTTTCAAAAACAGCATCCATGCAATCTGTTCTATTCTTTGCGCGTCGCCGTTGATACCCGCGTCGTTGCGCATAATATCTCTTACTCTTTTGACAAATCCAGATACGTTACTCATTTGTTATGCTACCGCCTTGTAAATTTCTTGTTTTAATAGTCTGACTGCTTCGAGATAGCCTTCTTTGCCGCCGAAAAGTTGAGCGATCTTTGAAGGCTTACCGAACTTAGTGAAAGGATCGAGTTTCAGCACGTCGGTATCTTCGATTTCGTATATGCTACTGTCGGCATATTTATCAAGAAGCGCATTCAATACCTCTCGTGCCACTTCGCCGTATTTACCGAAAACATTGCGTTTTTTAACATTTTCGGCGCGTTCTTTTCTCGTGAGCGGCTTTTGGTTGTATGCAACGTGGCAGATAAAATCGAAATCATCTACGTCGGACATATTTTCGTCCGCTTTTACTTGGTCAAGGTCAATGCCTTTTTGCAAGAATAATTCGTATATTTTTTCTTTCTTTTCTTCTGCGCTCCACGATGAAATGAAATCGCTTAACGTTGCAAATTCGCCGAAAATATTTGCTTTGGTGTAGTCGATAATGCTTTCCTGTCGCAACAGTTTTCCGTCTACGTCGTAAATGGACACGACCTTTTGCAAGACCTGAACTTTGCAACCACGATTATCGACAACCCATTTATGTTTAGGCGGCATAGGCGGAACAGGTGGGACATCAACAACAGGACCTTTCGGCGGTTCTGGCGGCGTAGCGTGTACAAAATTTTCATCTTGTTCCACAGGTCCGTCCCAATCGGGATCGGCGAACAGCCTTGTAACTCCGCGGAAATCCATTATCATAAAATGCGTCTTTCCGTCCTGCTCCCTGATTCGTGTGCCACGACCGATAATTTGCTTAAATTCCGTCATAGAGTTAATCATTTCGTCTAAAACGATCAACTTAACCATTTTACAGTCGGCGCCGGTCGAGAGTAATTTTGAAGTTGTGGCAATTACGGGGTATTTTGCCGAAACAGAGATAAAATAGTCCAGTTTGCTTTTGCCGTAATCGTCGCTGCCCGTAATGCGCACTACATAATCGGGATTTTTTGCAACCATATCGGCATTGCATTTTGTGAGAGCAATGCGCATACGCTCGGCGGCATCTTCGGTGGCACAAAAAATGATAGTCTTCGCCATACGGTCGGTTGCTTTAAGATAATTCGTAACTTCTCGTGCAACCATATCGATTCTGTCCTGAATAATAATTTTATAGTCAAAATCGCTGTTATTGTAAATACGGTCTTCTATTTCATAGCCGTAAATATCAACTTGTCCTTTTCTCGGTCTCCAACCGTCGCCGATATCGGATTTTACATTGATAACTTTGAACGGCGCAAGAAATCCGTCGGCTATGCCTTCTTTAAGGCTATAAATATAAACAGGTTCGCCAAAATAGTCGATGTTGGAAATCGACTGCGTTTCTTTCGGCGTGGCGGTCATACCGATTTGAGTAGCGGAAGAAAAGTATTCCAAAATCTTACGCCAGCGGCTGTTTTCTTTTGCCGAGCCGCGATGACACTCGTCAACGATAATCAAATCGAAGAAGTCTTTATCAAAAAGTTTGCTGTACCTTGCAAGCACTTCTTCGTCGCTTTCGTCATCATCTTCTTTTTTATTACCTGCAAGTTGCTGATACAGCGAAAAATAAACCTGATACGATGCTATTGTCGTGCGGTCGTCCTTAAGAAAATTGATTTTATGTATTACTTTTTCCAACGGTTTGAAATCGCCGCCGATTGTCTGGTCGATAAGATTGTTTCTATCGGCAAGATAAAGGATTTTTTGTTTCGCGCCCGTTTGCAAAAGACGATATACAATCTGAAATGCAGTGTAAGTTTTTCCTGTGCCGGTAGCCATAACGAGCAACAGACGATTTTTTCCTTTTGCGATTGCGTCCAACGTGCGGTTTACGGCGTTTCTTTGGTAATATCTCGGCGGATATGTCGTCTGACTTGTGTAGAACGGTTGATTGATAAACGACAATTCCGTCTTTGTCAACCCGCTGCCGTCGTTTATTTCGGCAGTGTATCTTGCGTATAATTCGTCGGGAGTAGGAAATTCGTCAAAAGAGATTTCTCTTTCAACGCCGGTTAAAAAATCAAACTCCTGAAAAGCGTCGCCGTTGGAACTGTATGCAAATTTTACGTCAAGCATTTCAGCGTATAATTTTGCCTGTTGCATGCCGAAAGAAATGCTGTGGTTATTATCTTTTGCTTCTACCACGGCAAGCGGGTTTGCACTATTAAGATACAAAATGTAATCGGCTTTTTTCGGCGCTTCTCTGGAAGCGATATTGCCTTTCAGGTTAATTCGCCCGTCGGTAATTTTCGTTTCCATCGTGATTTTACCGTCCCAGCCTTTTGCTTTTATCGCCGGTGTGATGAAGTTTAATTTTATATCTTCTTCGGTCATTTGCTTTTTATCTAAAATGCTCATTTGCTCCTCCTTGAATCGTTATGTTCCGATAATTTTTTATTATCGGAAGTTGGTAGGTAAAAAATTACTCTTTATCGGGTATTACTTCCATAATCTCATCAATACCGCAGTTAAGAGCAGAACATACTTTAACCAAAGTGTCGGTATTGACATTCTCGGAGCGAGTAAGACGATTTAGAGTATAGTTACTGATACCGGCCAATTCTATTAAATCTTTTTTCTTCATATCCCTGTCTATGAGCAACTTCCATAGTTTTTTATACGATACCGCCATATGACACCTCAACAATGCATTGCTATGGGCTATTATACCACATGGGCTATTATACCACAAAAAATTATTTTTTTCAATACGAAAGTGAGTTAAAACTAACTTTTCTTGAAAATTTATAAATAGGTATCTTTGATAACCCTAACAAAGTTCGTAAACTCCGATAAAACCTTCGTCGGAGATTTGATTTTAACTTTGCCTTGCGTACCGACAATCCAAGAAAAGAAAGTCTTTGATACTTGCACGGTAACATCAACGGAAAGAGTGTTTTCGTCAAAGCGTTTAATTTTTATGTTATCGCCGAATCGGTCGAAAATATCCGACAGCATTTCAGGATGGAATAAAAGTGTGACTCTTTGACTTTCTCCGCCGAACATGCTGAATACCTGTTTGCGATATTCTTCGGTGTTGAATAAATCATATTCTTCGTGCAGTTCTCGCTCGGTTTCTGAAACTTTTACGTCTTCCATACGGTCAAGACGATATGTTACGATATTATCGTGTCCGTTGCTGAAACAAAGCATATAGTAATTGTTTTTATCCCAAACCATAATAATGGGATTAACTATATATCTATTGCCGTTTTTACGATAGACTTTTTTATGTTGCTCGTCGTAAGTGAAATACAAGAAGGAAAGTTGCTTATTGTCGGTTATGGCATGCTCGATTGCATCAACGTTGTAGATAAACGAACTGTTACCTTTTCGTCCGTTATCGAAAGAGATAAGGTGCTTTGAAATGCTTTCGGCTTGATACAAGCATAAAGTGTCTGAAAGTTTTTCAATAAGCATATTTTTCTGAGCGTTAGAGAGTTTGGATGCCTTGATAACATCGGCAAGCAAAACGACTTCGGCGGTTTCAAGTTGACGACTTACGACGTAATAGTAATGGTACTTCTTTTTATACGACAAAACCTCGTATCCGTAATTGCAAAGGGCTTCGATATCGGAAACAACGATTTTTCTTGAAACGCTTATACCTTTTTGTGCAAGAAGTTCAATAATCTCATCGGTATTTATTGCGTGATTTTCGTCTGTATGTTTGCAAAGAATATCCCAAAGCAATAATAATTTGATTTTATTTACGTCATTTGCCATAAAATAAGCCTCCCGATCGAACTGCTTACATTATATCAAATGTTAGAGATTTTTTCAATTCGCAAACCAAAAGAAACGAGATTTTTCACTGCTCATTTAGATTTATGAATTGGAGAAAAGAGTTTTTCCCAATATAATTTTGCTTCATCGGCGGTCATGCCGAATGTCGGACTATCTTCTTCTCGAAACAGGTTTATAATTTTAAGCCCTTTACGTTTGGCATAATTCATAGCCGTTTTTGCTCCGCTTGGCTTTTGTTTTCTGTCTACATAACAAATAAGGGTATCGCACTCGTCAATCATTCGCTTGTTGCTTTCCGTTATTTGTTGTTTGAAATGTAAATCCTCGATATCGAATATCACTGTTCGCACGTCTTGATAAGGAACATAATCAAGATCACTTTTCTTTTCTATTGTATGGTAACTGCTTAAAACTACTTCTATAATTATGTCGGGATAAGATTCTCGGACGGAACGGCAAGTTTCCAATACCATTTTATCAAAATCACCGTGCGTTCCCATAAAAAAATGGCTGCAACCGTCATTGATACATTGTTCAATGGCGTTTTGCAACCTTTCCTTGATTTTTTCAACATATAGCACGTGCCTATGTCCGATAAATGCAGTTTTTCTTTCCATGCCACAACCCCGAATGTTTTGCGGCTATGATACTTATAAATAAGATGCCGCCCCCAAACGAGAGCGGCAAATATAGAACATACCACCCGTTTGAGCGCCAACCCCGTTCACAACAAATGAAGTATCACGAAAAGACGTAATGCGAGCATAGTGTTTGTAAACACGGGTAATATGAATCTACCTGCGTTTAACTATGCGCATACGCACTTATTATAATACTTCATTTGCTGAAATATGTTTGTTGTGAATTTTGCCGTTAGACGGCATTATTCGGAGTTGGCTCTTATATTCTACTATCTATTAGAGAAAAAGTCAAATTTATATGGGGCTACGCAGTAAACTATTCTGCTTTATCGGAAGTATCTTTGTTTTCTTTATTAAAATGCTCGATAATACACATAAGTAGCGTGGAAAAGAACGCTTTTCGTTCGTTCGGAGTGAGATTTTCAAGGCTCGGACGACCGATAGCGTAGACTTCACGCTCTTTTTTTGTTTGTTCTTTCATAAGACTGCCTCCTGTTTTTGTGGAAAGGATAGCAATCAAACTCGCAGGTTTTCTTCGACTTTGAAAATTTTTTGAAGATATTTTTTTGAACTCGCAAAGAACTTGCGACTTTAACTCGTAATCTTGTGGACAAGAAAGAAACAAGACGTTTTTTCTTTCTCGCGGAAAGCCTATCCGAAGCCCGTCGTAGCCGTAAAGGGAAAAAATTATTGTGAGGACTATCAACAGACAGACTATATCCAATATTTTTTTCTTTTTCCTTGACGGCTCCGCCGTTCTCGGATTGTTTCGGTTTCCGTCGAAAGACAAAAAAATAAGTTAAAGGAGTAAAACCCACAATGAAAACAGCAGTTATCTATGCGAGATACAGTAGCGATAGCCAAACCGAACAGTCGATTGAAGGACAACTTCGGGTATGTCAGGACTATGCCAAAAACAATGATATCCTTGTCGTAGGAACGTACATTGACCGTGCTATGACGGGAACGAACGACTTGCGTCCCGACTTTCAGCGTATGATTAAAGATAGCAACAAGCGGCAATGGGATTTCGTTCTGGTTTACAAACTTGATAGGTTTTCTCGCAACAAGTACGAAACGACTATCCACAAACACACTTTAAGTAACAACGGCGTTAAAGTTTTGTCGGCAATGGAGAACATCCCCGACAGTCCCGAAGGTATTATTCTTGAAAGCCTGCTCGAAGGTATGAACCAATATTATTCGGCAGAACTTTCGCAGAAGGTGCATCGCGGTCTGAACGAGAGTTACCGCAAAGGACAATATACAGGCGGCGCGGTTATTTACGGTTATGACGTCGTAGACAAAAAGAACGTTATCAACCCCGAAGAAGCGGAAATCGTAAGAGAAATCTTTACGAAGTATTCGCAAGGTTATACGGCGGTGGCTTTGGCAAAAGATTTGCAGACTCGCGGCATACGGACGAAAAAAGGATTATACATTACGCAGAAGAAAATTTACAAAATTCTTGCCAATACCAAATACAACGGCAAAATCCGTCACGGCGATACGATTTACGATAATATCTACCCGAAAATCATCGACGACGTGACTTGGCAAAAAGTTCAGGACATTCACGCAGAAAACCAACACGCTCCCGGACGTAAAAAAGAAATCTACGATTTTATACTTTCGGGGAAACTTTATTGCGGCGATTGTCAGCGTCCTATGGTCGGTGAAAGCGGAACAAGCAAGCTCGGACGAGTTTACTATTATTATTCGTGCCTTGCAAAACGGCGTAAGCAGCATCCGTGCAAATTGAAATCGGTGGAAAAGCAATGGCTTGAAGATTTAGTTATAAATTCGACGTGGGCATTACTTGCCGACGAAGGCGTTGTTAGATACATAGCCGAAACGCTTTGCAAATTGCACGAAGAAGAAAACAAAAACAATACGGTTATCAAAAGTCTTGAAGCCCAACGGCAAAACGCATTGAAGGCTTCGCAAAACTTGATAGCCGCCATTGAACAGGGTATCATTACCGAGCAAACGAAAATTCGCTTGAAAGAACTCGAATCGCAGATTGCGGGGCTTGACTTCGATATAGGACAAGAAAAGCAACGCAACTACACATACCTTTCGCCCGACGACGTAGAGAAATATTTGAACTCGATTATTTGTGGCGATATACAGGAAATGTCCGTGCGAAAACTTATCGTAAAGACGTTTGTGCGAGAAGTGATACTCGATAACTACAGCGTAACGATAACCTACAATTTTACCGAAAACTATACAAAGTATAGAGTTACGCAGGAAATAGTACAGAAAATACAAAGGCAGTCCCGAAAAAAGACTGCCTACAATAAAACCGTGTGTTCGTATAAACTCCCTTCGCTTCCGCCAAGCGGTAATAATCCGAACCCTCGAATATTTGTCCGTAAGGACTATTTCGGAGTTTGGTGCCGTTACCAAAGAAGAACAGGACACTGAGTATATCGGTGTCCTGTTTCTTTTTACATTATTATATTGTTTCTGCCGCCACAGTGACCTCAGGGGCGATAATAACCTCGTCCTCTATTACTCGTTCAGGCTGAGGTTCTGGCGTCGTAGAGGCGTATTCTATGAGCTGCTGCATAAGGTCTTTCTGGTCTTGCATATAGTTGACCGTATCGACAGTTATGTTTTCGTAACCCATACGATAACCCATAAAGCCGTTGAGTATTACGGGAAGTAGTTTCAGGCAGCACGCTGCAAACGTCGCCCACGTCGGATATTTTATAACGTCGAGCACAATTACACCAGTAAGTAGCGACGTGATTGTTGTCCGAATGAACTTTGCAACATAATGCACGCTACGTTTCGTTTCAGGTTTTATTCCGAGCGGAGAGCGGTGTCCGTTGCCTCGTCCACGCTTAAAAATCATTTCGGGCGTCAGATTTACAGGCTTTGTCTGGTTTGCTTTGATTATTGCCTTTATCTGAGCTTTTGACAGATTTTCGTCTGCCTGTAGCAATTTTTTATCCTTGCCG
>CAVJNC010000039.1:0-16712 GCA_963650905.1 Subdoligranulum sp. APC924/74 | reverse complement strand
TGTTTTCGGAATCGAAGCGGATAACACGGACATAAACACGGGCAAACTCGACAGGGACGGTTACATATCCGTCGCCAAAAAGTTGACCGAAAAATTCAATTTCAAAGGCGTGGCGATAACGCTTCGCGAGAGCCTTTCCGCAAACGACAACAACTGGTCGGGTATGCTTTATATGAACGGCGAGGCGTATTTTTCAAAGAAGTATGCAATGCATATAGTAGACAGAGTGGGCGGTGGCGACAGTTTCGGAGGCGGGTTGATTTATTCGTTGTTGAACGGCTACGAGCCGCAGAAAACGATCGAATTCGCGGTCGCGGCGAGTTGCTTAAAACATTCTGTCGAAGGCGATTACAATATGGTTTCGGTTTCCGAAGTGGAAGCCCTCGCGAACGGCAACGCCTCCGGCAGAGTGCAGAGATAAAACTCAAGGATAAAAAAGAGTACAGAGGTAAATTAACGTCTCCGGCAGAGTCCGGAGATAAAACTCAAGGATAAAAAGAGCGCAGAGGTAAATTAACGCCTCCGGCAGATTGCAGAGGTATAATTCAAGGATAAAAAAGAGTGCAGAGGTAAATTAACACCTCCGGCAGGATGCAAAGTTAAAGGGTTTAAAGATAAATTAACGCCTCCGGCAGAGTTGAAAAAATAAAATAAAGACAAAATTAAAATAAAAAAACTAAAAAAAGAGGTCGGTTCCGCAAAAAAACGAAATAAACGCGGGTTTGCCTTGACTTATAAAAAAGCGTAATCCCTTCTTTCGGCGTTCCGGAAGAAGGGATTTGCTCGGTTACGACCGGTTTAATCCCCGAAAAATAAAAAAAATTCGACAAAAAGCGAATAAAAGTCGAATAAGGCTTTATTTTTTTTGATAAATGTGTTAAAATCGTATTGATCGCAGATTTAAACAAGGAGGATTAACAAATGATAACTGCGGATTATATAGTCATAGGCGGCGCGTGTCTGCTCGCCGTTCTCGGCGCAACGCTCGGTTTCGGGCGGTGCCTCAAAATCCTGAATAAGGGAGTAACCGGAAAAATCGCCACTCTCGTCATCACGTATTTTCTTCTGGGCATCGTTCTCGAAATGGACCAGACAAAACAGGCGCAGGCGAATTTTGTGGAGTTTTTAAAGGGTAAAGACAACGGCGTTTGCGATTTTCTCGTCACGATTCACATCGAAACGATTGTCACGGCGGTCATCGTGTTCATCGCGGTAATGCTTCTGCAACTTATCGCGGTCAACGTTCTGGCGGGGCTTTTGTCGGTCGACGGAGCGGTTGCGAAAATTTTCAACAGCGTGCTCGGCGTTCTGCTCGGCGTTGTGGAATGCGCCGCGCTTGTTTTAATCGTTCTCGAGGGAATGTATCTTTTCGGCGGCGGCGCGGAGAACGCCATGCTCGAATCGTTCAAAGGGAGTTTCTTCGGCCTCGACAATATCTACCTCAGCAATCCGCTGTCCGCTATTTTCAGGTTGTAAGCCGAAACGGGTAAAAAACGTTTTACAAAATCGGCTTTACATTATATAATAAAGTCATTCGGATCGTCGTCGCTTCGGTAACGGCGATTTTTGCAGAAAAGGAACGAGCGATATGATTACTTCAAAAGAACTTAGAAATTCATGGATAAAATTTTATGAAGAAAGAGGCCATAAAAATATAGGCGCGGTTTCGCTTATCGGCGACGGTTCGACGGGCGTTATGTTCAACGTCGCGGGTATGCAGCCTCTTATGCCGTATCTTCTCGGAGCGAAGCATCCGTCCGGCAAAACGAGGCTCTGCAACGTTCAGGGTTGCGTGAGGACGGTCGATATCGAGAGCGTGGGCGATCCCACTCACTTCACCTTTTTCGAGATGATGGGCAACTGGTCGCTCGGCGACTATTTCAAAAAAGAGAAAACTCAGTGGTCTTACGACATACTCACCAAGGTTTTCGGGCTTGACGGAAACGAAATCTGCTCGACGGTTTTCGAGGGCGACGCCACCGCGCCGAGAGACGACGAAACCGCGGAACTTCTGAAGCAGGTCGGAATCAAACCCGAGCATATTTTCTATCTCCCCAAAAAAGACAACTGGTGGGAACTCGAGGGAACGACGGGTACGCCCTGCGGCCCCGATAACGAGTGGTTCTATCCCCGCCACGACAAGCCGTGCGGCCCGAACTGCGGCCCCGATTGCGGTTGCGGAAGATACGTGGAGATAGGCAACGACGTTTATATGCAGTATAAAAAGACCGCCGCGGGTTACGAACCTCTGGCGAACAAAAACGTCGACACGGGCTTCGGTCTGGACAGACTTTTGGCGTTTCTGAACGGAGTGACCGACGGTTATAAAACAGACTTGTTCGTTCCCGTTATCGAATATCTCGAAAACGCGTCCGGCAAAAAGTACGACGATGACGAAGAAGCGAGAAAGGCAATGAGAATCATCGCCGACCATATCAGAACTTCCACGATGCTCATCGGCGACGTGAACGGAATCGTTCCCTCCAACGTCGGCGCGGGATATATTCTGAGAAGACTTTTAAGAAGAGCCATCCGCTACGCGAGAAAACTCGGCGTTGAAACGAGCGCGCTTACGGACGTTTCGAAAATTTACATCGAAAAAATTTACGACGAGGCGTATCCTCTGCTCGTTGAAAAAGAAGAATACGTTCTTTCGGAAATCGCGAAAGAAACGGCGAAATTCGAAACCACTCTCGCCACGGGGCTTAAAGAATTCAACAAATGCGTTGAGGGAATCGAGAGAAAGAACGCATTCATGGCGCAGAAAGATTCGTCTTACGTTCCCGAAAAGGGCATAAACGGCAAGCAGGCGTTCCGCCTTTACGATACGTTCGGCTTCCCGCTCGAACTCACCGAGGAACTTGCCGCCGAAGTGGGTTACTCCGTGGACGCGAAAGGCTTCGAAGAGGCGTTCAAAGAGCATCAGGAGAAGAGCAAACAACAACCGCAGGGCGCGTTCAAGGGCGGACTTGAAGAGCAGAACGAAATCACCGCTCGCTTGCACACGGCGACGCACCTTCTCAACGCCGCGTTGAAGAGCGTTTTAAAGGACGATTCGATCAATCAGAAAGGCTCGAACATCACCGTGGAAAGGCTTCGTTTCGACTTTAATTTCGACAGGAAAATGCTCCCCGAGGAGTTGAAAGCCGTAGAGGATTGGGTGAACGAAGCGATTAAAGCCGACGTCCCCGTAACGCTGGAAGAAATGAGCGTGGACGAGGCTAAGGCGCAGGGCGCGATAGGCGTGTTCACGGCGAAATACGGCGAAAAAGTTAAGGTTTACACCATCGGGAAATACAGTAAAGAGATTTGCGGAGGTCCGCACGCGGCTCACACCGGCGAACTTCATCATTTCAAAATCGTCAAGGAAGAGGCTTCTTCCGCGGGCGTGAGAAGAATCAAAGCCGTTCTCGATTAAGCATAATACGATAACAGTCGGCGCGGTCGCCCAAAAATTTTCGGGCGACCGCGCGTTTTACTTTGTCGGGCATTATCCGGCTTTTTCAATTTTTTTTCGGATGACCGGCATACTTGGTTAAATAAGATAAAACCCGTTCGTTCGCGGAACGCAAATCGAGTTTTTTGCACGCTTCGGCATACTTTTTCCCGTTTTCGAAAAGTCTGCCTATCGAATATTCGAGCGATTCGGGCGTGAGTTTATCCTCGCTCAACACGGAAATTACGCCTTTTTTCTTAAAATAAGCGGCGTTTTCCACCTGATCCCCGCGCGAATTTCCTTTCGGCAGGGGAATAGCGAGCGTCGGAACGGCAAGCGCGGCGAGTTCGGACAACGTGTTCGCCCCCGCGCGCGAAACGCACGCGTCCGCCAGGGCGTAAGCCTCGCCCATATTCTCGCAAAACTCCTCGCAACGGACGTTTTTTATTTTCACGGGGATAGATTTTCCCTTTCCGGCGAGCCATAAAACGTTGTATTTTTCGGCGAGATTTTCAACGCAACCTTCGGTCGTGCGGTTGATCGCCGCGCTTCCCTGACTCCCGCCCGTTATGAGAACCGTTCTTTTTTTATCGTCGAAGCCGTATTTTTTCATTAACTTACTCTTATCTCTCGGCTTGAACAAACTTTTGTCGAGCGGAATTCCCGTATATTCCGCGTTCGGAATGTTTTCCGCCGTCGGCGGGAAGCCGGTGAGAAGTTTCGCGGAATATCTCAGAGCAATTCTGTTCGCAAGCCCCACAGACAGGTCGGATTCGTGCGAAATGACGGGAATTCCGAGTCTTCGCGCCGCGATCACCGCGGGCAGAGCGACGTAGCCGCCCTTCGAAAAAACGACGTCCGGCTTCAGATTTTTCAAAATCCGCTTTGCGGCGGAAATCGCCTTTAAAAGTTTTATCGGAATCAACGCGTTTTTCGGCGTCAGTCTCCGCTCGAGTTTCACGGCAGGCGCGTAAAAAAACGTAACGCCGTATTTCGCGGCGAGTCTGCTTTCGATTTTGTCTTTTCCGCCGACGTAATAAATTTCGTCGAACGATTTTTTCAGGTCGGGCAAAAGAGCGAAACATGGCATGCAATGCCCCGCCGTTCCGCCTCCCGTCAAAACGATAACGCTCATTCGGATTTTTCCTATATTCATAGTATGAACGCTTTTAAAAAAAAGATTATAAATGACTTGTAAATAGTTGAAAATTAGTTTACAATATAAGTAAGGGACTTATGCCTTTCGGCGTATGTTTGGCGACGGCCTTATACTTTTTGTGACGGTCTTACGCCTTTGGCGGCGGCCTTATACTTTTTGTGACGGTCTTACGCCTTTGGCGGCGGCCGCAGGAGATAAAATGGCGTATATAATCGCGATAGACGAGGGGACGACGAGTACCCGCGCAATTCTTTACGATTTAACGAAAAACAAAATAATCGCTCAGAAGTCCTCGCGGATAAAACAGTTTTATCCGCAGGCGGGGTTCGTTGAGGAGAACGCTTCCGAAATTTACGCGGAAACGCTCGCGTCGCTAATCGAGATTCTCGAACTGTGCGACGACGTGAGCGAGGTTAAAGGCATCGGCATCACTAATCAACGCGAAACGGTCGTCGCGTGGGATAAAAAAACGGGCAAACCGCTTTATAACGCGATCGTTTGGCAATGCCGCAGAACCGCGGAATTTATGAACGAGATAGCGAAAACTCACGGCGACTTTATCCATGAAAGAACTGGGCTTGTGTGCGACGCTTATTTTTCGGCGAGCAAAATGAAATGGCTTCTGGACAACGTTCCTAAGATAAAGGCGAAATCGGAATCGGGCGGTTTGTGCTTCGGCACGGTCGACAGTTTCCTCGCCTATAAACTAACGGGCGGAAAGGCGTTCGTGACAGACGTCACCAACGCTTCGAGAACGATGCTTTTCAATCTCGGAACCGCTTCGTGGGACGACGAACTTTTAAGCCTTTTCGGGGTGGATAAACGCTCGTTGCCGAAGATCGTCATGTCGGACGCAATGATCGGCGAATTCGAATATAACGGCTTTAAAATTCCCGTCTGCGGAATGGCGGGTGATCAGCAAGCCGCGCTTATCGGGCAGGGTTGCCTTAACGCGGGCGATAGCAAAATAACCTACGGCACGGGACTATTTATGCTCTATAACACGGGCTATAGGTCGATTATCTCGCAAAACGGGCTTGTAACGACAATAGGTTACGGCTTTGGCGGAAAGATTGTTTACGCATTCGAGGGGAGCGTTTTCAACGCGGGGAGCGCGATACAGTGGCTGAGAGACAACCTCGGATTTTTCAGAAAATCCGCAGATAGCGAGAATATGGCAAAGGAAGTCGAATCCACGGACGGAGTTTACGTCGTGCCTGCGTTCACCGGGCTCGGCGCGCCGTACTGGGATCCCGAAGCCCGCGGAATAATAACGGGGCTTTGCCGTTCGACGACGAAAGCGCATATAACCCGCGCCACGCTTGAGGCGATGGCGTATTCCGCCCGCGATCTCGTGAGCGTTATGGAAAAGGAAAGCGGAAGCAGACTTTCCGAACTTAAATGCGACGGCGGCGCGTCCGCGAACGATTTTCTGATGCAGTTTCAGGCGAACGTCGTCGGCGTTTGCGTTAACAGACCGAAAGAAAAGGAGAGTACCGCGCTCGGAGCGGCGTTTCTCTGCGCGATAGGTCTGGGGCTGATTCGCCCCGAGGATATCCTTGCGCTCAGAGTTCGCGAAAAACTCTTCGAACCCGAAAACGATCGGGAAAAATACGACGAATTATATAAAGGCTGGCAAAAAGCCGTTAAGAGGTGTTTATTATGACTGAAAAAACTTTTGTTTCATACGACGGAAAAAAAGTCGGTTACAGAGAATGGAAACCGGAAAATCCGACGGGACTCGTGCAGATCGCTCACGGAATGGCGGAAAGCACGGTGAGATACGACGGCTTTGCCGAGTATCTGAAAGCGCGCGGTTTTCTCGTGTTCGGCGACGATCATCGCGGTCACGGGCTTACCGATCCCGATAAAACGGGCTATTGCGGCGGCGAAATGTTCGAAGATACGCTTAAAGATATGGCGACGCTCACGAAAATTTACAAAGACGAATATCCCGATCTGCCGTTTTTGATTTTCGGGCATAGTTACGGTTCGTTTCTGACTCAGGCTTATATCGAACGCTATCCCGACAACGCTTGCGGCGCGGTTTTGTGCGGAAGCGCGTATCTTCACAACGCTTCATCCTTCTTCGGCAAGGTCGTCGCGTCCGCGAACTGCTTTTTCGGAAAAAAGGATCGCCCCGCGAAACTGATCGAAAAACTTTCCTTCGGAATTTACAACAAAAAATGCGATGAAGGCACTTTTATTTCGTCCGTTCCCGAGGAGTGCGACAAATACGTCGCTTGTCCGGATTGCAATTTCACGTTGTCCAACGCGTTCTATAAGTCGTTTTTCGGTAATTTGCCGAAGAATTATAAGAAAAAATATTATAAGAACATAAATACGGATATGCCGATTCTTATCATCGCGGGGAAGGACGATCCCGTCGGCGGTTACGGCAAACTGATCGACAAACTTTACGATTTTTATAAGCATAAAGTCGGATCGGAAAAGGTGGAAAAAGCGCTTTATCCGGGCGTTCGCCACGAACTTCTTAACGATACCTCGAAGGATGACGCTTATAAAAAAATCGGCGATTTCATAGAGTCGGCTTTTGCCGCCGAGCGGGGAGCGACGCGATGAGCGGAGTCGAAAAAGTCGCGGGCGGCGAAGTCGAAAACGTTGCGGGCGGCGAAGTCGAAAACGTTGCGGGCGGCGAAGTCGAAAAAGTCGCGGACGGCGAAGTCGAAAACGTTGCGGATGGCGGATGCGAAAATGTTGCTGGTTGCGGAGTCGAAAAAGTCGCTGGCGGCGGAGGCATTTCGTCCGCGCGGATAACGATGCCCGAATACGTCCGCGAGATTATAGGAAGACTGAATTTCCGCGGGTTTTCCGCTTACGCCGTCGGCGGGGCGGTGAGAGATTGCGTTCTCGGCCTTGCTCCCGACGATTGGGACGTGGCTTCGTCGGCTCTTCCCGAAGAAATAATGTCTGCGTTTTCCGATTTCCGCGTTATCGCCACGGGCATAAAACACGGCACGGTGAGCGTCGTTTCGGGCGGCAACGTCGTCGAGATAACCACGTTCAGAAAAGAGAGCGGTTATTCGGACAACAGGCACCCCGACGCGGTTGAGTTCGTAGGCGATATCGCTGAAGATTTAAGACGCAGAGATTTTACCGTGAATTCGCTCGCTTATAACGAAAAAGACGGTTTAATCGACTTATACGGCGGTTTATCCGATATTGAAAATAAAATCATACGCACCGTCGGCAATGCGGAAGAGCGGTTTTCGGAGGATTCGCTCAGAATTTTAAGGGCGGTGAGATTTTCTTCGAAACTCGGGTTCGAAATAGAAGAAAAAACGCTCGTCGCCGCCGAAAAGTTGAAAGGCGGACTGAAAAACGTTTCCGCGGAGAGGATTTTTTCGGAACTTATCGGAACGCTTTGCGGCAGGAACGTTTTTAACGCGCTTATGAATTACCGCGAAATAATCGCGGAAATCGTTCCCGAAATCCGCCCTTGTTTCGATTTTCTGCAACACAGCAAATGGCATTTGTACGACGTTTACGAGCATATCGTCCGTTCGGTTGCGGCGATCGAGCCCGAGCCTGCGCTCAGAACTACGATGTTCCTTCACGATATCGCAAAGCCAGCCGCGTTTTTTATGAGAGACGGCGAAGGGCATTTTTACGGTCACGCCGATATGTCGACGGAAATCGCAAAAAAAGTTCTTAAAAGACTGAAAGCCCCCGTCGCGTTCAGGGAAAAAGTGCTTTTTCTGGTTAAAAATCACGACGTGCCGTTTCCCGAGAGCGATTTTAAATTGAAAAAATTGCTCGGTGAGATAGGCGAAGATGCGTTTTTCAGTCTCGTGAAGATCAAAATAGCCGACAATACCGCTCAGGGAACGGATCTCGCCCTCGCGGAGCGCGGGAAAACCGCGGAAATCGGCGAAAAAGCGAAAAAGATAATCGAAAGCGGCGAGTGTTATTCTCTTAAAACCCTTCATCTTTCCGGCGACGAACTCGCTTCGATAGGGTTCGAAGGCAAAGAAATAGGCGAAGAATTGGGCGTTTTGCTGAACGCCTGCATCGAAAACCCTTCGCTCAACGACAACGCCCGACTGAAAGAACTTGCCGGAAAACACTTCGCCCGCCTGAACAAACGGTCTTAAAAGCGTTTGATAAAACCGCTCGATAAAACCGCTCGATAAAGCCGTTGAAAAAATCGTTCCGGCAACTGATTAAATCGCAAAAGTCGCTCTATAAGCCGTTTAACTGCGATTTTTATAAAAATTATAATGAATGAAATACTTGAAAGCAAAATAAAAATGTTGCCGACGTCGCCGGGGGTTTACGTTATGCTCGACAAAACGGGAACGATAATTTACGTCGGCAAAGCGAAAATTCTGAAAAACAGAGTAAAACAATATTTTTACTCCACGAAAAAGCCCGAAAAGGTCGCGGCGATGGTGAGCAATATCGCCGATTTCTATTACATTATAACGGAATCGGAAATCGACGCCCTTTCGCTCGAAAACAACCTTATCAAAAAACACAAGCCGAGATATAATATTCTTCTGAAGGACGACAAAACTTATCCTTATATAAAAGTCAATCTCAAGGAGAATTTTCCGTCGTTCACGATAACGCGGAAGATAAAGCGCGACGGCGCGAGATATTTCGGCCCTTATATGGGCGGCGTGAACGTAAAAGATACGCTTGAGATAATCGACACCGCTTATTGTATAAGGTCGTGTTCGACGGCGATCGACGAAAACAAGCCGAAACGCGAATGCCTCAACTATCACATAGGGAAGTGCCTAGCGCCCTGCGCGGGGAAATGTTCGAAGAAAGATTACGACGAGAGAGTGCGCGGCGCGCTCGATTTTCTTTCCGGCGACGACGAAAAGGTCGAAAAGATTCTGAAAGAGCGAATGACGAAATGCTCGGAGATAGAGGAGTTCGAACTTGCTCTTTCTTACAGAGAAAAACTCAAAATGCTCGACAAGATAAAACTCAGAAGAATCACCGCGCTCAACAGATTCGTCAACGCGGACGTAATCGCGGTCGCGACCAACGGGGTTTACAGCGCGATAAACGCTTTGTTCATCCGAAGCGGAAGGATGCAGGGCGGAAAAAATTTTGCCTCGACCGACGCGGAAGAGACGAACGGCGAGAGGCTTTCGGCGTTCGTCGCTCAGTATTACGTCTCGGGGGTGGAAATTCCGGACGAGATAATGCTTTCCGAGCCGATCGACGACGCGGACGTTCTTTCGGGATACTTCAAAAAAACGTTTTCTAAAACCGTGCGGATTTACGTTCCGGAGCGCGGAGACAAGAAAAAACTCGTCGTTATGGCGACCGAAAACGCCGAGGACTACCTCGAAAAAGAGGTGGACAGAATCAGACATAAAGACGATATGACGACGGCGGCTTGCCTGAAAATGAAGAAATTGCTTTCGCTTAAAAACGAGCCGAAACGCATCGAGTGTTACGATATTTCGCATATCAGCGGCGTGGACAAAGTCGGTTCGATGGTCGTTTTTGAAAACGGCGAGGCGGCGAAGGACGAATACAGGCGTTTCCGCATAAAAACCGTGGAAGGCTCGGACGACTTCGCTTGCTTGCGGGAGGTTCTCGCAAGGCGGCTCGCCAAACTCGGCACGGAAGAAGAGGAAAAATTCAGAAAGCCCGATCTTATCGTCATCGACGGCGGCAAAGGGCAGTTGTCATCGGTTAAGGAAACGTTCGACGCGACGGGCGCCTTCGATATCGACCTTATTTCGCTCGCGAAAAAGGAAGAGGAAATTTTCACGCTCGGCTCGCCCGAACCGATCGTTTTGCCGAGAAGAGATTACGTTCTGCGGCTTTTGCAGAGGCTCAGGGACGAGGCGCACAGATTCGCGATAACCTATCACCGCCGCGCCCACGAAAAGACGAATCTCCGGTCCGAACTCAAAAACGTCGAGGGGATCGGCGAGAAGAAGCGGAAGGCTCTTCTGGACAAATTCGGAAGCCTCGAAAACGTGAGAAGGGCGACTAAAGAAGAACTTATGAGCGTAACCGGCATAGGCGAAAAACACGCCGAAGCCGTTCTGAAATATTTTTCGGACGGGGATGCGGATTCCCGTCGATAAAACACAAAAAGGAGAAAATCAATGAAACCTGCAAAAGTAGATACCGAAATCGTAAAAATAAGCGTCGGCGAATTCGCGCGCGCTCTCGATCTCGAAGTGATTTTCGAAGGCAGAGGCGAAGTGCCTTTGCAGTCGATAAGCGTTTCGCGCCCGGGGCTTCAACTTTCTGGCTATCTCAAACACTTCGATTCCACGAGAATTCAGGTTCTCGGCCACGCGGAGTGCGAATATATGCGCGAACTGAACAAGGAAAAACGCCTTACGATGCTCGACGCGCTTTTCGGAAGAAACATTCCCTGTTTAATCGTCGCGCGGGGGCTTGAATTTACCGACGACACGCTCGAAACGGCGAAAAAATACAACTGTCCGCTTTTCAGGTCGTCCAAGATAACCACCGTTCTCATAAACGACATAACCATTTATCAGAGCGAACTTTTAGCGCCTACGGAAGTCATGCACGGCGTTCTGGTGGACGTTTTCGGCGTGGGAATCCTGATAACGGGCAAGTCGGGCGTGGGAAAGAGCGAAATCGCGCTCGAACTCGTCAATCGCGGACATCGACTCATCGCGGACGACTCGGTAATCATCAAAAACATCAACGACCAACTCGTGGGCAAATCTCCCGAGAAAATTCGTTATTATATGGAAATAAGGGGAATAGGAATAATCAACATTCAGAGAATGTTCGGCCCCGGATCGGTTCGCCCCGATAAAGGCGTGGACATAATCGCCGAGTTGTCGCCGTGGGAGCAGGGCAAAAATTACGACAGAATAGGAATAAACGAAGTTTACGAGGATATTCTGGGCATAAAAATTCAGAAGGTTACCATTCCGGTCACCCCCGGGAGAAATATTCCCATCGTACTCGAAACCGCCGCGAGGAAATTCCGTTTAAGGCAGGAGGGTTACGATCCGGCTTCCGATCTTATGGAAAGCGTGTTCGGGCAAACCGAGGAATAATCGTCGCAGGTTTAAAAAGTTCTGCGATTTTAAAATATTTCGCGTCGCTCCGAAACTTTTTGCGGCGTTTTGAAATTTTGTGTTGCTCTGAAACTATTTGCGCCGCCCCGAAAAAATTTTCGGGGCGGCGCGTTTCCGTTTATGCAAAACGTTATTTCCCGTTCGAAGTGATTTTCACGTTGTCGATAAGCCTCCCGTCGAAATCGATTTCCGCGTATTCCGCGCGGTTGCCGTAAAGCAAAAGAATTTCGTTGTCCGCCCTGAAATGCGGCGGCGGCAGACTCACGGAAAAGTCGCCGATGAAAGCCTTCAGTTCTTCCGCGCGGGGGCGGATTCTCGGCGTTAAAAAATCGCAGACGTCCTTTCCCAGCCGCAGTTCTTCGAAAAACGCGTAAGGCAGAAGTTTTTCGGGCAGTTCGTACGGCTCTCTGCCGCGTCGGATATCGGCTTTGGCGAGTTTCACGCCGCCGCGGAAAGTCCAGACGGAAGCCACGGTGTGGCGAAGAATATCGTTTAACGTTTCGGTGAGAATCACCGTTTCGTTTTCGGCTTTATAGCCGTCGCATTCCCTTTTCAGAACGTTCCGTACGCCGCTTCCGTCGGAGACCTCGTCCGTTATTTCGAACCCGAAAACCGCGGTCTTTTTATCCGACAAAAACGCGACGAGATATCCTTTTCCGTCGATGAAAGCCTTTTCGAGGTTGAGCGTCGCGGGCGAAAACGGCACGTTTTCGATGATTTTATCCTTGCCACGCCTTACGCAGAGTTTAACGCCGTTCTCGGCGAAAACGCCGACTTCAACCGAGTAATCGGGAAAATCGACCGTTCTGAAAAAAAGTTCCTTAAAATCGGAAACGACCTGCCTCGTAAACTTCGGTATAATCAAAAAACCGCCGTATAAGTCGATTATCCGCACATTTTCGTTGTCATCGGCAAGTTTTTCGTTCCATACGAAGCATGATTGATTATATCCGCGGCAGAGCGGAACGAACTCGAACAATCCTTTCTCGTCCGGCAAAACGGAATAATTTTCGCTTACCGCGCCGAGATATTCTCCGTTCAGTTTCGCCGCGCACGGAATCGTAGATAAAAAATACAGATACATACACTATATTTTATTATCGGTTTCGTCGCAATATGAATTGCAAATTTTAAACAATATGAATTGCAAATCGCGATGCGTATCGTTGCAAGCCGATGTGTTTGCGGGCGGGGCGGTGTTATTTTTCGTCGCCTTCGGTGCTTTTATCTTCGGGCAAAACTTCGAAGAGAGAATTGCGTTCGGGGTGGGTTATCGCGCCGAGAACGTTTTCCTTGATTTTTTTGTTGTCCTTTTCCAGAGTTTTCAGAAGGTTTTTTATATACTGCCGTTTGGTGTGTTTGTCGGCGGGGCAGGGGTTGTGAATGATCGGTTTGTCCTTTGCGAACGCCGCGATCTCTTTTTCGCGGATATAAATCATCGGGCGGATAACCGTAAGCCCCTTTCTGTCGAGTTTCGTCACGGGGGAGAACGTCGAAAGTCTGCTTTCGTAAAACAGAGACAAAAACAGCGTTTCGATAAGGTCGTCCGCATGATGACCGAGGGCTACTTTGTTGCATCCGTGAGCCACGGCGGAATTATTGAGCGCGCCGCGGCGCATGTTGGCGCAAAGACTGCAAGGATTAGGCTCTTTTCTTATGTCGAAAACGATTTCGCCTATATGCGTGGGTTCGATGAAATATTCCACGTCGAGTTCTTTGCAAAGTTTCTTCACGGCGTCGACTTCGTTTTCGTCAAGCCCCAGCCCCATATCGACGGAAATCGCGATCACTTCATATTTTTTCGGCAGAAAACGCCTCATCGCGGCGAGAATGCAAAGCAAAGTCACGCTGTCCTTCCCGCCCGAAAGCCCCACGGCGATTTTATCTCCGTCCTCTATCATTCCGTAATCTTCCGCGGCTCTTCTCGCCTTGGAAAGCAATTTCTGAAGTTCCATATTCTCTCCGATTGACATAAATTCGTTACGGTGATATAATATTATAAAATAAGGAAAAAAACAAGCGTTTTATCGGAGTTTTTATGGCAGAATCTTTAGGACGTTTTTTGCTCGGGCTTTTCGGCGGGAACGAATATATAGCGACTCTTTTCGTTTCGATGTTCCCGCTTATAGAATTAAAGGGCGCGATACCTATCGGAACGGGGCTTTTCGGGCTTGATTTGTGGACTACGGCGGGCGTGGCGTATCTCGGCTCGACGTTGGTTTCCGTTGCCGAATTTTTCATTCTTCTTCCCGTTTTCGCCCTTCTCAAAAAAATCGGGTTCATAAAAAAACTCGTGGAAAAAGTGGAAACGCTTTTCAGAAACAAAGCCGCCGAAATCGCGAAAAAAACCGACGGCTCCACGGAATCGGAAGCGAGAAAAATAATGATGTTCAGCCTTTTCGTGTTCGTCGCCGTTCCCTTCCCCGTAACGGGCGTGTGGACGGGTACGGCGATAGCGGTGTTTCTCGGACTGAAATTCAGAGAGTCCGTTCTTCCGATCGCGGGCGGAAACCTTATAGCCGGCGCGATCATAACTCTTCTCACGATGTTTTTCAAAGATTACGTCGATATAATCATCTACGCGCTTTTCGCGATAGCGATAATTATGCTCATTGTGTTCATCGTCAAGGTCGCAAGATCGTAGCCACAGGCGATCGCGATACGGGAACCGCCCCGACATATTTATACGCCGCCGATACGTTTATCCGCCCCGATATATCCTTTATCTCTGTATTTTCATTTTATATTATTAAAATAAAGCGAAAAACGCCGCGTAATGTATTGACAAAACTTTTCGGAAAGTATAAAATGTAAACGTTATAACTATGATTACCGCTTGCCGTCGGAATCGGCGCAACGCTCGTCCGGGCATGATTCTACGCCCGACGTCCGGCAACGCGCCGCGCGCAAACGGGAAACAAAATTCCATTATATGGGAGAATTTACTATGAAGAACAAAAAGTTTTCGGGCATCTTCGCGCTGCTTCTCGGCGTATGCCTTGCTCTCGCGACGTTTTCGTTTGTCGGCGCAAAAGCCGACGGCGATACGCCGGATAAGGAAAGAACGGTCATCGCCGCAATGAAATACGACATTACCGAACTTTACGAAGGCGCGACGGTCGTCGTATCCGTCAAAAAAGGCGGAGAAGATGCCGTGAACGGCGTCGATCCCGAAAAAGATACCGAAAAAGTCGCAGATTACTGGTACGGAACCACTACGAAAGAAGACGATAAAGACGTTCTGAAAATGGAAGGAAGTTCGATCGTTTTCAACTACGTCGGAGAAAATCCGGAATATACCGTCACGCTCAAAGTCAACGAAGATAAAACGGGCGAAGAACAGGAAAAGACGGTAAAGGTTTCCGTTGTCGCCAATGCGGAAGGGACTCCCGCGTATAATCTCGATTCCGCCGATTTAAAAAAGGTTGCCGAAGCGATTAAAAATGCTGAAGTAAACGACGATAAGAAACTCGTTCTTCCCACGGAAATCTGGGATCTTCTTTCCGACGAGACGAATTATCCGCTTTCGCAGGTAACGGCGAAGATTTACGTCAAGAACCCCGTTTCCGGTTGGTCGTCCTCTTATTCCACGTCCGGCAAAAAGACTTCCACGCTGAAGGTTTCGCTTTCCGATGCGGGAACGTATTATCTTTACGTTTTATTCTCCGTGAAGGCTTACGATCCTCTCGGCAATAAGACCTATACGGAAGTCAATATGGAGAAGAATTCCGACTGGAAAGAATTCCATTATCAGTCCGCGTCCGATTCCGGATCCGATAAGTTCGACGGATTTTACACGGTTAAAGACGAAAACGGCGACGAAGTTCCCGAAGAACTCCAAATTCCCGTTTTCGAATACGAATATGCCCCCGCTCAGGACGTTACGATAAGCGAGACGATTTCCGTTCGTACCGGTAAGGTAGGTATGTCCTACAGTTCCCTTTCGTTCACGGTGGAAAACGCGATCAAATCCGAATGCGTGATTATGTACGCTCCGCTTAATTCGACCGAATGGGTTGAGGCTTCCAACTCCAAAGCAGAGGGCGCGACCGCCGCGGAAATCAAAAACGCCGTTGCGGAATACGACGAAGATTCGCTGAAGAAATATTCGTCCGGCTCGTCGATTACGTTCACGCCGCTCGCAAAAGGTCAGTTCAAGGTCGTTTGCAAGGCTATGGGCGCGAATTCCACGGAACCCAAAACGCTCGAAAGCACGATCATAAACGTCAAGAGCGAAATGGTCGTCCGTCCCACCGAGAACACCGCGGTGAGAGATTTCTTCAAGAACAACACCCTTTCGGTCGTGTTCCTCGGAATCGCTCTCCTTTGCCTCGTCGCGATAGTTGTAATCGCGTTCTGGAAGCCGAAGGACGGAACCGCCGCGAACGTTGAGGATAAACCCGCTAAGAAAGACGAAAATGTTGAAGAAAAGGCGGAAGAAAAAACCGTTATCGAAGCCGACGACGAAGAAGTCGCCTCCGAAGAACCGGTTGAAGAAGCCGAGGACGCCCCCGCGGAAGAAACTGCGGAAGAGGTAGCCGAACCCGCCGGAGAAGCGGAGGAAGAACCCGAAGCCGAACCCGCGGAAGAAGCAAAGGAATCTGCTCCGGAAGCCCCTGCGGAATAAGTTAAAGAGGCCGCTCCCGAAACTCCTGCGGAAGAAGTTAAAGAGGTTGCTCCCGAAACTCCAGCGGAAGAAGTTAAAGAAGCCGCTCCCGAAACTCCTGCCGAAGAAGTTAAAGAGGTTGCTCCCGAAACTCCTGCGGAAGAAGTTAAAGAAGCCGCTCCCGAAACTCCTGCGGAAGAAGTTAAAGAAGCCGCTCCCGAAACAACGGAAGAACCCAAAGCGGAATAAAAACAAAACCCGACAAACTCTATCAAAAACCAAAACCCCGCCGAAATTCTCGGCGGGGGTTTTTGTGTGAACGAAAACCACGCGATAGTCGCGTGGTTCCAAAAAGGTTAACCGGTGAGGAATAGACATAAAAACTCCGCTTGTGTATAATAGATTTGTGACCTGCCGGTTACAAATAAAACACAAGCGGAGGACATTAAA
>CAVJNC010000038.1:0-17290 GCA_963650905.1 Subdoligranulum sp. APC924/74 | reverse complement strand
CGGCTTTGAGGCGGGATTGATCGGGGGTTCTTCTCGGCTACAAGTCCGACGGCGAATTTTTAGGCTAAGACAAGGCACGCGAACGGGTTAATACTTGACGTATAAGCCGCGAGCGTAACGACGTATTAGTCAAAAATACGCCGTCAGACCACGGTTCGTTTTATTCTTGTCTGGCATCCCCCGACGCGGCGGGCGGGTTACGATTCAGTCGAGTTTCTGGTCGCCGGATTTTATCCAGCCGATTTTGCGGAACAATTCCGAAAAGCCGAACGACAACGCCGCCGGCAGAATGAACAACAGAAGCGCGATACCGAGAGCGAGAATCCACGGATTCATGCCCGCGCTCGCCTCTATCGTTCCGAACACGCCCACAAGTCCGCTCGTACCCATTCCGCCGCCCGAAGCGTTGCACTTCAAGCCGAAAAGACAAGTGGAAACGGGACCTAAAATCGCGCTCGAAATAATTTCGGGGAGCATTATCGCGGGATTTTTCATTATATTCGGTATCTGGAGCATGCTCGTGCCTATTCCTTGCGAAATAAGCCCCGAAACGCCGTTTTCTCTGAACGAAGCCACCGCGAAACCTATCATATGGCAACTGCAACCGACGACCGCCGCGCCGCCCGCGATGAGCATAGCGTCGTCCGTGACCCCGCTCGCCACCGAAATCCATATCGCCGCGGACGAAGTGGGCATGGTGAGCAGAACGCCCATTACGACGGAAATTATTATGCCCATAAAAAACGGCGTAATCTCGGTCGCTTTGGATATGAGAGCGCCGAGTTCGGTTATAAGGAAAATAAACGGATAAGCGACGTAAATCCCCGCGAAACAAAGCAATAAAGTTCCGAGCGGAACGACGAGAATATCGAGTTTGGTTTTGCCCGCGTAAAGCGAAACGACTTCCACGGCGACGAGCGCGACGACGTAAGCCCCGATAGGGTTTCCGCACGCGCCGAGCGACAACGCGGCGTTCTGAGCGATTATTTTATCCGAAAACGCGCCCGCAAAGCCCGCGACCGCCGCCGAAAACATTACGAGTTTTCCTCTTTTCAAAGCGTTGGCTATACCCACGCCGATACCCGCGCCCATAAGCGTTTTTGCGAAATCGGATATCGCGAGCAAGGTTTTTCCCACGTAATTATCGCCTATCCACTTCGCTGTCATGGCGAGAATCGTTCCCGCGATGAGCGTGCAGAAAAGCCCCTGCGCCATGCCCGAGAACGCGTCTATAAACCAACGCGAAGCAAGTTTTTTTACCGTTTTTCCGAACGATTTTTCTTCGTTTTCGTTGCAATCGTTTTCCATATCCGTAGTCCTTTATTTCAAATTCCGTCCGGCTCAGGTTGTCCGGCCCGGATTTTATTCTGTGATGAGCGTCAGTTTGTTATCCGCCTGATCGCACGAAGTGAGGAAATACTCCACTCCGTTTTTTACTATTTTGAGATCGGTTCTGCAATCCTTGCCGTGCAGATGACCGTAGACGACTTTTTTCACTCCGTTTTCCTCGAAAATATCGGTGAAAAGCGAATTTTCGCGCCTAACGTTGAAGGGCGGATAATGAATCAGGCAAATCAACTCGTCGTTTTCCTCTTTGATTTTGTTCGCCGCGATCATAGCGAGTTTAAGCCGTTCCGCCTCGCGGAGATAGATTTTTCTGTCCTGCTCCTTGAAGTCCGGCGAACCCTCCACGCACCAGCCGCGCGTTCCGCAGATTATCTTGTTTCCGAGTTTTATGCAGTCGTTCTGAAGAGCGTAAAAGCCCTCGGGGAGCGAATTTCTTATTTTAGATATACTTTTCCACCAGTAATCGTGATTGCCGCGTATCAACACTTTTTTACCTTTAAGCGGGCATAACGCGGCGATATCTTCGAGCGCCTCGGGCAAATCCATCGCCCAACTTATGTCGCCGCCGATTAAAACCGCGTCGTCGTCGGTTACTTTCGCGTTCCAGTCGTCGAAAATCTTTTCGAGATAATTCTCCCACTTCGCGCCGAAAATATCCATCGGCTTGGAGCCTTTGCTGCACATATGAAGATCGCTTACGGCATAAAATTTCACGGTTTTCTCTCCTCTCGGGCAATTTTAACACATTTCGCTTTTTTTTTCAACTTTTTACGCCCTTGCGAGAAAAGTTACGTAAAAAAGCCCGAAGGTTTTTCCTTCGGGCATAACCGGCTCGGCCGATCTGACTTATCTTGCCGTTAAGTGTTGCTTGGGTAAATCGGGAGATCGAAAAATCCCGAACATACTTCCTGCGTGTATTCCTGACACTGCGGCAGAGTCGCGTAGCCGTAAGACGGAAGAAGAAGTTCCACCGTCATGACGACTTTCATTATTATCGTTACGCAGCACGACACGGTGAACGTCGCGGCGTCGGCGTAAACCCCCTCGGGCGCGACGATGGATACGACGGAATTGATTTTATACGGTATTATCGACGGCTCGGGTATGTACATAACTATATCGACGTCGAACGAAACCGAAGAAGTCGCCGTACCTCTCACGCCGTTGGCGTCGGTGTATATCACTTCCATCGGAACGGTGACCGTTGCCTGAACCCTGCCGAAACGCTCTCTGTCGGGAAGCCTGTCTACGGTAACGTTGGTTAAAACGCCCTCGTTGCCGACGCTTCTCGCGCTGAGAAAAGTAAGCGGATAAACGGGATTTGCGGGATTGAAACCGGTAAGCGCAAGCGTTATGCCCTCTTCCTGCGTCTGACGGATGCAGGCGTCGAACACTTTTTCGGCTTCTACGCATACTTTTTCGCACAGCCCGTTTACAGGATTGCCGTTTATTCTGCCGGGACATCTGTCCGATGCGTTGTTTGTAAAGAACGACATATTAAACCTCCTTGAAACGCTCTCATTTTAATATATGCCGAAAGCGTTTAAAAATGTTAATATGCCGTTCCGTTTAAAACTTTATGTTATGTTTTTTCAGTTCCGCCGACAAAGCGACGAAATCTGCCGTGGAAAACGTTTCCCCTCTCGCGAGCGGATTATCCGTGACGGCGCGGATTATTTCGTCGGCCTCTTCGCGGGAAATTTTAAAAGATTGCATCAGATTGTTCGCGAGCGTTTTTCTTCTGCTCGAAAACGCGCATCTCACCGCCGCCCTGTAAGCCTTTTTGTCGACGCCTGCGTACTTGTTTCTGTCCATCGTGATTTTCACCACGGCGGAATCGACGTTGGGCGAAGGATAAAACTTCTTTCTGTCGATGAAAAGAAGCCGTTCGGCGTTGCCGACGAGGTCTATCCCCGCGGTTATCGCGCCGTAATCTCCGGTTCCCGCTTTTGCGGTCAGTCTGTCGGCGACTTCCGCCTCGATCGTGACCGTTATGCTCTTCACTTTTTCCGATTCCTCGACGAATTTCATCAGTATCGGAGTGGTTATATAATACGGAATGTTCGCGACGACGGAAAATTCCCCGCCGCACATTTCCTCTATCTCTTCGGTTTTCGTTTTCATAACGTCCTTGAAAATTACCTCGACGTTATCAAAGCCCGCGAGCGTTTCCGCGAGAACGGGTTTGAGATCGGTATCAATCTCGAACCCTATAACTCTCTTAGCCTTTTTCGCGATCGCCGCGGTGAGCGTTCCGCCTCCGCAACCGATCTCCACGACCGTGTCGTCTTTCGTTATGCCCGATTTCGCGACTATGTCGTCCAGAAGTTCGGCGTCGGTCAAAAAATTCTGTCCGAACCGCTTGTTGAACCTGAAACCGTTTTTGTTCAATACGTCTTTTAACTGCATCAACTGTCCTTGATAAATTCTCTTACTCTTAAAGGAATACCCGCTTCGGCGGCGATTTTTTTACATTTTCCGATCGATTCCTCGCCGATGACGTCCACGACCGAAAACGTGACGTAAAGCCCGCGATCCTTGCATTTTTTCGCAAACGAAACGAGTTCGGGATACGCGTCCTCGCCGAAAACAGGTCTGCAGATATCGAAATACTTTTCCGCGCTGCATTCGTTAAGACTGACGTTCACTTCGTCCACCGCTTCCGCGAGTTCTTCGGTTATGTCCCTTCCGTTGATCAGATTGCCCTGCCCGTTCGTGTCGAGACGGACGATATATCCGCGTTTTCTGAGTTCTTTTCCGATTTCGACGATCTCTTTCAGTCTGAAAGTAGGCTCTCCGAAACCGCAGAAAACCACTTCGTCGTAAACAGTCTGAGGAATCGCGGCGAGGACTTCGTCGCTCGTCGGCTCTTTGGACAACCATAGTTTGTTGCCGAAATATGATTCTTTTCCGTTTCGCACGCAAAAAACGCAGTCGTTGGAACATCTGTTCGTAAGGTTGATATAAAGTTTTCCGTCAAGTTCGTAAGCGTAAGTATCCATTATTATATCCCGTAAAACCTTTTGAAATTCGTTTCTGTTATGTTTTCCGCCTCGGAAAGGGAAACGCCCTTTACCTCCGCGATCTTTTTTGCGATTATCGGAATCCTCGAAGGATCGTTCACCGTTCCTCTGAACGGCTCGGGCGAAAGATAAGGGCAATCCGTTTCCGTCAGAATTCTGTCGAAGGGAATCATCCTTATAACGCCCTCTTTTTTTGCGTTTTTGAAAGTTATCACCCCGCCGAACGAAAAGTACGCGCCGAGTCCGATATATTCGCGCGCGACTTCCTCGCTCTCGCCGAAACAATGCATTAAGAAACCGTTTTTCAGCAGTTCCCGCCTTTCCTTGAGAAAATCTAGCGTCTTTTTCGTTGCGTCGCGCGAGTGGATAACCACCGGCAGATTGAATTCGCGGGCAATGAGAAGTTGCTTTCCGAAGGCTTCTTCCTGCGCCTTTTCGGGCGATTTGTTCCAATGAAAATCGAAGCCCGTTTCGCCTATGCCGACGCATTTTTTCTTTTCCGCAAGCGTTCTTATCGTTTGTTCGGCTTCCGTCGTGAACGCGGAGGCTTCGTCCGGATGAACGCCCGCCGTGAAATACATATCGTCGTATTTATCGGCAAGTCCGGCGGCTTCGAGCGACGAATTCACGTCGAATCCCGAATTGACGACCGCTCCGACGCCCGCCTCGCGGTAATTTTTTATTATTGCGGCGATTTCTCCGCCGTATTTATCGTCCGTTAAATGGGCGTGCGCGTCGGCGAACATCATCTCACCGTCGCCCCGTCGGGAATTTCTCCCTTTTCAGGCGATACTATCGAAAGTTTCCCGTCCTTTTCGGCGCACAGAATCATTCCCTGACTTTCTACCCCGCAAAGTTTCGCGGGCTTGAGATTACAGACAAGCACGACCTTTTTGCCGACGAGTTCTTCGGGCTTATACCACTCCGCGATGCCGCTCGCCACGGTACGGTCTTCTTCGCCGACTTTAAGCGAAAGTTTAAGCAGTTTTTTTGATTTCGCGACTTTTTCGCAAGCCGTTACGAGAGCCGTTTTAAACTTGATTTTCATGAAATCGTCTATCGTTATTTCGGAAATCTCTTCCTTTTCGTCCGAAGTTTCCTTTTTTTGCTCCGCGGTTTCTTTTTTCGGTTCGGCGACTGCGTATTTATTTCTTATTTCTTCGGCTTTTTTGTCCACTTCCGCCTGATCGAGCCTTGCGAAAATCACTTCGGCGTTCGCCTGAACTTTGTTTCCGTCCGGATACAAGCCGAATTCGCCCAGAGCGGCGTATTCCCTTTCGGGGCAGTTTATCTGTTCGAGCGCTTTCGCCGACGTTTCCGGCATAAAAGGCGCGAGAAGAGACGCCGCGATCGCTATCGTTTCGGTAAGGTTATACAAAACCTCTTTGAGTCTCGGACGTTTCGCTTCGTCCTTCGCGAGAACCCACGGAGCCGTTTCGTCGACGTATTTGTTCGCTCTTCTGAGCAGGGTGAACACGACGTCTATCGCGTCGGAAACGCGGAATTCGTCCATAAACGCGCAGACTTTTCCGTAAGCGGAAACGGCCGCGTTTTTAAGTTCTTCGTCAACGGGTTCGGTAACGCCCGTTCTTTCCACAAGGCAACCGAAATATTTTTCGCTCATCGCGACCGTTCTTTTGACGAGATTGCCGTAAACGTTGGCGAGGTCGCCGTTGATTTTATCGGTCATGAGTTGCCAGCCGATAAGCCCGTCGTTATCGAAAGGCATATCGTCCAGAACGTAATATCTCACGGGATCCACGCCGAAAACGGACACGAGGTCGTCGGCGTACATAACGTTGCCTTTGGACTTGGACATTTTTCCGCCGTCCTGCAGAAGCCACGGATGCCCGAAAACCTTTTTGGGAAGGGGCAAACCGAGAGCCATGAGGAAAATCGGCCAGTAAATGGTGTGGAATCTGATTATATCCTTGCCGATGATGTGAACGTCGCAAGGCCAGCACTCGTTGAAAAGTTCGGACGAATTGCCGTCCGCGTCGTAACCGATGCCGGTGATGTAATTGGTTAACGCGTCGAGCCAGACGTAAACAACGTGCGACGGATCGAAATCGACGGGAATACCCCACTTGAAAGACGTTCTCGACACGCAAAGATCCTGAAGCCCCGGAAGAAGGAAATTGTTCATCATCTCGTTCTTTCTCGAAACGGGATAAATGAAATCGGGATGAGAATCGATATAATCTATAAGTTTCGGGGCGTATTTGCTCATTTTAAAGAAATACGCTTCCTCTTTTGCTTTTTTCACTTCGCCGCCGCAATCGGGGCATTTGCCGTCCGCGAGTTGGCTTTCCGTCCAGAAAGACTCGCACGGAGTGCAATACCAACCTTCGTAAGCGCCCTTATAAATATCGCCCTGATCGTAAAACTTTTTGAAAATTTTGCGGACCTGCTCCTCGTGATATTTATCGGTCGTTCTGATAAAATTGTCATAATCGACGTTCACGCACTTCCACACCGATTTGATTTCGTCCGAAACCATATCGACGTATTCTTTTGGCGATTTTCCGAATTTACGGGCTTTTTCTTCGATTTTCTGCCCGTGTTCGTCCGTTCCCGTCTGCAAAAAGACGTCGTAACCCTGTTTTTTTCTGAATCTCGCTATGCTGTCGGCAAGAATCGCCTCGTAAGTGTTGCCTATATGCGGCTTCGACGACGTGTACGCGATTGCCGTCGTTATATAATATTTCTCTTTCATATGTCCGGTCTGCCTTCGTTACGATTGATGGTTATATTATAGTATAAATTTGAGAAAAAGTAAAACATAAAAAGGCGATTTTTATCATAACTTGTATCGTGAACGTAATTTTTACTTTTATTTTCCTGATTTCTCTCGTCGTTTCCGCCGTTTTTTCGCCCGAGAAAACGCTCGGAGCGATGACGGGAGGCGGGCAGAAAGCCGTGGGACTTTCGATGAATCTTATAGTCATTTACGCCGTGTGGTCGGGCGTTCTGCAGATTGCGGAGGACTCGGGAACAGTCAAAAAACTCTCCGCAAAACTGCGTTCGCCGATTAAACTTCTTTTCGGAGAACTCGCGGACGACGAAGCGGACGACATCGCCGTGAACCTTTCGGCGAATATGCTCGGAATGGGCGGAATCGCCACGCCCGCGGGGATTTCCGCGACGACGAAAATGTGCGACCGCGGAAATCACGAGGGAGCGACGAGGCTTTTCGTTCTCGCTTCGACGAGCATTCAACTCGTTCCGACGACGGTAATCTCGCTTCGTCAGTCGTTTTCGTCCGCCGCGCCGGCGGCGATTCTTCTGCCGTCTCTGCTCGCTTCGCTCATCTGCACGATAACGGGGCTTTCGCTCTGTTTTATATTTAAGCCGAAACGACGCGGGTTTAAAGAGAACCGCCGCGAGTTGATAGCGAAACGACGCGGGTTTAAAACAAAAAGCCGCGAGCGGAGGGAAAAATGAAATTCGTCGCTCTCATCGTTCCCGTTCTTCTCATCGTCCTGCTCGTTTATTCCGCTCTGAAAAAAGTGAAGATTTACGACAGTTTCGCCGCGGGCGCGGGGCGGGCGTTGCCTGTCGTCTTTTCGCTTTTCCCGTATCTCGTGACGATTTTCATAATGACCGAACTTTTCAGTCTGAGCGGACTGTCGGACGCTCTGATAAGTTTTCTGACGCCCGTTTTCGACTTTCTCGGGATTCCTTCCGAAATCGCGCCGCTCGTGATTTTAAAGCCTTTTTCGGGCGGAGGAAGCCTTGCTCTGCTCACCGGAATTTTTGAAAAATACGGCGTGGATTCTTACGTTTCTCTGTGCGCTTCGGTGGTTTACGGCTCGTCCGAAACAACCTTTTACATCTCCGCCGTTTATTACTCCGAAGCAAAAGAAAAAAGGCTGATAAAGCCGATAACGATATCGCTCTTTTCAACCTTTGTTTCAATGGTTTTCGCCTGTTTTATATGCAGATTTTTTTAGGTATTCCGTTCGCCATCACTAATTATTACAGTGATAAGGAATGTATTCCATAGCCGCAGGCGGTTGCGACGAAGCGCAACCGCCTGCGGCTATCCGTATTATTCGTTTCGATCAGTCGTCCACGTCGAGATTTTCGATGATTTTAGCCTTTTTGACGGGCTTGCTGTCGCCGTGCATAACGAACGACATCGTTACAAACGCCAGCGCGACCGCCACGGTTGCGTAATAGAACAACGGTTTCATGCTCCCCGCGAGTTCCATTATCGCGCCGGACAAAATGGGCGTCGCTATCTGCGCCGCCATGGAAGCGGTGTAATAAAATCCCGTATATTTGCCCACGTCGCCGCCCTTGGCGAGTTCCACGACCATCGGGAAGGAGTTTACGTTTATCGTAGCCCAACCCATCCCCGCAAGCGCGAACAGAAAATTCAGTACGATTATGCTCGAATTTTCCGTCATGAACGTCGCCCCGAAAAACGCCGCCGCGAGCATGACCACACCTGCGAGAATACTCTTTTTTCTGCCTATTTTCTGCGCGAGCATTCCGACGGGAATATAAGAAATTATCGCCGCGCCCTGCGCCACTAAAAGCGTGGCGTTGTAGTCCATATGCAGAACGTTCATCGCGTAAAGCGAATATTTCGAAGTCACGGCGTTGTAGCCTATATACCACAACGCGACGGAACACAAAATCAGAATAAGACTTTTCAGTTCGGGCTTGGTGAGTTTCTTTTCGGAAATCAGGTCGACCTTAGCCTCTTCTTCCGTTTCGAGTCCGTCCCTGACGGAGTTCCTCTCCATTTCTTCCGCCCATTGCGGCTCTCTTACCTTCCAGATAAACATCAGAAGCCCGAGAACCATAACTCCGCACACCGCGCCGATGAAGGGCGTGTAACTCATGAGTTGGTTATAAGTTTTCCCCGTGCCGAAAACCATACCGAGAACAAGAACGAGCATTCCGCCCGCCGTTCCCATAAGGTTGATGATCGCGTTCGCCTGCGAGCGAAGCGGTTTTTCGGTCACGTCCGGCATGAGAGCCACCGCCGGCGAACGGAAAATCGCCATGGCAAAAAGCGTTAAGAGAAGAAGCCCCGCAAAAAGCACGAGCGTTAAAGGTTGCTCGAGCGTTTTTTCAAGAGCGTAGTCGCTTATGCTCGGGGTTATCAGATTTTTATATGCGTTGCTTTTGCTCACGTTCTTTCCGATTTCCGAGCCGTCCGGCATTCTGTAAACGATTTTTTCCTTTTCGGTCGAAACCGTTAAAACGCAGTAAGTTTTCGTTTCGGAATCGTAACCGTAAGCCGTTTCCGGCTTGGAGTGATCGGCGTTATATTCCGCGTTGATATTCGAATACCAGTCGCGGACTTCCGTCTTTTCCTCGTCCGTAAGTTCGTTATAGAGTTTGTTTTTTACTATTTTCGATGCGTAATCGCGGATAAGATACGTCTTGGGTTGATCTTTATCCGTTATCGCGTTGTATTCGGCGTTCTGAATTTCATAGTCCGCGTCGAAAAGAGTTTCGTAGCCGCTGTTTTCGCCGAAACTTCCGAGTTTCGCGAGTTGCGCGTTGTCGGCGAAAGTAAGCCCGAAAAACGAAAGCGCGGCTACTATCGTCCCGACGATTATGTACGGCGTTCTTCTTCCGAAGCGGGTTTTGGTTTTATCGGACATACTGCCGAAAAGCGGCAGAAGAAATACCGCGATGACGTTATCGAGCGACATTATCACGCCCGAAATCGTCTGGCTCAACCCGAATTTGTTGACGAGCATCATCGGAACGATGCTGTCGTAAGCCTGCCAGAACGCGCATATAAGAAAGAACGCGAATCCGACGAATATCGTCTTTTTATAGTTTAATTTCATCTGATTTTCCCCTCAGGAATTTCTTTCGTCGTCGCCGACCGTTTTGCGGCGATAAAGACTATCGATTCTTATTGTTCTTCTTTATATTTTATTTCTCTTCTTTATAATAAACGAGCCTGTGGCAGGATTCGCACTCCACTATGCCGCCTTTTTTAAGACTGTCGAAACACGCCATAGGGAATTCCGTTCCGCACCGCGAACAGTGCGGCTTCTTCCCGAAAGCCTGAACCGCGTAAAGAACGGGGAAAATTTTGTCCTTCCGCTTGGCTTTGTAAAGAGCCATTTCCTCGGGAGGAATCTGCTTTTCGATCTTCGCGAGTTCCGCCTTGATTTTTTTCATATCTTCTTCTTTCGAAGCCTTTAAAGCGTTATATTTGGGAACGAATTCGCTATATTGGCTCTTCGCCTCTTTGGTTTTGGATTTCAACTGGGTGAACTCCTTCAAAACCGCCGATATCTCGCGCGAAATCTGATCTATGCCGTTTGCGAGACGCTCGATTTCGTCGTTGAGTTCCTGAGCCTTTTTCTTCACGTAACCGAGTTGTTCGAGATCGTCCGTTTCGTCCGCGTCGTCGTATTCTTTTATCTCGTCCCCGAGCCTTTTATAAAGCGCGAGCGACTCGTTATATTTGCTTACGAGTTCTTCCGCCCTTTTCTCCAGAAGCGCGATGTTGTCGTTTACGCTGTTTAAAAACTTCTGCGCGGAAACGGCTTTCTTTCTTTCTTCGCTCTGCGAAATTTCTGTTTCGATTTCGCGGAGTTTGGTATCGATGCTCTGATATTGGAGTAATTGTTCTATCATTTTTCGCTCCTTCCTCCGTCGGCGCGACCGTTAAGGCAAAACCGCCTTAAACGAATCTTTCGTCGTCGAAGAAATAAATTTTTATATTCGTTAATTCCGCCGCGCATTTCTCCGCGAACTTCTTCATTCCGTAATTTTCCGAGCCGTAATGCGTGCAACCGAGAACGCAAAGCCCTTTTTCGAGAGCGTGAAGAAGAACGTGATGCGGAATATCGGCGGAAACGACGAGATCCGCGCCCGCGGCGACCGCCGCTTCGACTTCCTCGTCGCCCAGCCCCGCGCCGCAAAAAGACGCGAGTTTACGGACGGGTTTATCTTTTTCGCCGTAAGCGAAAACCTTTTCCGTTCCGAATTCTTTTTTGTAATTTTCGGTTATTTCGCCGAAAGTTTTATCGGTTACGCTTATTCTGCCGTAGCCTTCGCCGTTGCCGAAATCGTCCAGAATAGCGACGATTTTTCCGCCGAGCCCCGCGGCAAGCCGGAAATCGATTCCCTCTTTAGCCCCGTCGAGGTTGAGGTGATTCGAAATCACGCCTATGCCCGCGTTCGCCGCCGTAAGAAGAGGCGCGTCGGCGAGAAGATTTTTAACGGGGCGATAAATCGCCGGATGATGAGTGACTATCGCGTCCGCTCCGACAGAAAGGGCGTATTTTACGCTCGCGCTCGTAAGGTCGAGGCAGAAAACCGCCGTTCCGATTTCCCTTTTCGTTTCGAGAATCATCCCGCTGTTGTCGTATGCGCCTTCTTTGACGAACCTGTCGGATATCTCCATAGGCGCGTATTCAAGCAATTTCAAATACAATTCGCGATAAGTCATTCCGTAATTTTCCTCAATTTTTCCGTTTTTTTAAGCAATTCTTCCTTTTCGGGGGAATCGGCGTTCGCCGCCGCCTCCGAAAACAGTTTTATCTTGTCGTTGACGAAATCTTTAAAATCGTCGCTTTTTTCTCTGAGATTGTCTCTGCCGAAAAGGTATTCGTCGTCCGTGTATTCGTACTTTTTATCCGATTTTTCCGCCACGATAACGTGATAATACTTCTTATCTTTAAAAGTATAATCCCTCGTTATGAAATAGCCGTTTCCGACGAGAAAACGCCTTACTTTTTCCGCGTTTTTCATCGGTTGAAGAACGAGCCGCGAAGGTTTGTCCGCCCGCCTTGCGAGCATCGCCGAAATCACCTCTCCGCCCATGCCCGAAATCAGGGCTTCGTCCACGTGAGGAAGATTGTCGAATCCGTCCGACACGATGGCGGCGAATTTGCCGCCGAAACGCAACGAAAGCCTGCTTTCGGCTTTTTTGAGGCATTTTTCGGATATATCGGAGATGATAACCTCGTCGAAAAACCCGTTTTCGAGGGCTTTTTCGGCAATATAACCGTGGTCGCAACCGACATCGGCGAACGTTCCGCCGCCTTTAAGTTCGGAATAAAGCGTTCTCAGCCTTTTCGTGAGCGGATTATTCAATGAAATCCTTTAACCTCTTGCTTCTCGACGGATGGCGAAGTTTTCTCAAAGCCTTGGCTTCGATCTGTCTTATTCTTTCTCTCGTTACGTTGAATTCTTTTCCGACTTCTTCCAGAGTTCTCGGTTTTCCGTCGTCGAGACCGTAACGAAGCCTTAAAACCTTCTCTTCTCTCGGGGTGAGAGTGTCGAGAACGTTGATGAGTTGCTCTTTGAGCATAGATCCCGCAACCACGTCGGTAGGCGCGGCGCTCTGCTCGTCCTCGATGAAATCGCCGAGGTGACTGTCCTCTTCTTCGCCGATAGGCGTTTCCAGAGACACGGGATCCTGCGCGATTTTCTGAATTTCGATCACTCGGGACTCGGGAATACCCATTTCCTTTGCGATTTCTTCGGGAGTGGGTTCTCTGCCGTATTCCTGCAGCAAAAGTCTCGAAACTCTGCCCACTTTGTTTATCGTTTCGACCATATGGACGGGAATTCTTATCGTTCTCGCCTGATCGGCGATAGCCCTCGTTATCGCCTGTCTTATCCACCACGTCGCGTAAGTGGAGAACTTGAAGCCTTTCTGATAATCGAATTTTTCGACGGCTTTCATAAGCCCGAGATTGCCTTCCTGAATAAGATCGAGAAACTGCATTCCCCTGCCGACGTATCTTTTCGCGATTGATACGACGAGACGGAGATTTGCCTCGGACAACGCTCTTTTCGCGTCCTCGTCGCCGTCCATCATCTTCTTCGCGAGATTGATTTCGTCGTCAGCCGAAAGAAGGGGAACTTTGCCGATATCCTTGAGATACATCTTGACGGGATCATCCATACTGATCTCTTTGATGATCTGTTCGTAAAGTTCCTTATCTTTTTCGTAATCGTCGATTATCTTGATTTTGTTCTCCTCGAGCGCTCTGTAAACCTCGTCGATCTGAGAGGGATCGGTGTCGTATCTTTCGAGCCTGTCGCAAAGCGTGTCCGAACCGATCGAGCCTTTTGTTTTGCACTCTTCGAGAAGCGCCGTTATGATCTCCTGAAGTTGTTCTTCGCTGATCGCCATTTTTATCCTCCGTTAATATTTAGCGAGTTTTGCCGTTATTTTGGCAATAGCCCCTACGATTTCTTTTCTTTTTTCGGTGTCGGTTTCCGACCTGTACACCTCGTTCAACTGCGCGAGTTCCGTTTCCAGTTTGTTTTTCGTCATTCTGGAAACGCAATCGGAAAAATACCTCGTTTCTCCGTCGCCGCCGAAAACGTTATCCCCGCTCGACAACACCGCGTTGTATTCGACGAGTTCATCCTCGCCGAAAAGGGTTGCCACGGTCGACGGAAACACACGTTTGCCGTTTTCCCTGCCCTCCTCGATAAGATCCGCGATTTTATTTCTTACGGGATCGGAAAACTCATAACCGCAGAAATTAAACGCCCGGGCGTACTGCTTATCGAGAAGCGCGGCGCAAAGCGCGAACCTTTCGGCTTCGGCTATTCCGTCCTTGCTCTCGCGGATCTCGGCGGGTTTTTCCGCTTCGATCGCCTTGCCGGACGCCAAATTTTCCGCGTCGCGGCGAAGGGATTCGTAAGTCGTGTCCGTATCTCTGCCGAGTTTGCGGAGCAAATCTTCGCGTTCGCTCTCGGTGGGGCGTTCCGCGATGACTTTAACCGCTTCGGTTATGTATTTTCTCCTCTCCGATGTATCGGAAAGATTGAACTCTTTCTTTAAAACGCGCAGTTTGAAATCGACGAGCGGAAGACTGTCTTCGAGAAGTTTTCCGTATGCCTCCGCGCCGAATTTTCTTATCACGTCGTCCGGATCCAACCCCTCGGGGAGAGTTACCACTCTGACTTCCAAGCCCTCGTTCTGCAGAATTTCAAGACCTCTTATCGTGGCTTTCTGCCCCGCGCCGTCGCCGTCGTAACTTATCAGTACGGTGGGAGCGAAACGCTTGAGAAGCCTTGCCTGTTCGTTTGTGAGCGAAGTGCCCATCGACGCGACTACGTTTTTAAACCCCGCGTTATAAACAGAAATGGCGTCCATATAGCCCTCGACCATTATTATGGACGACAAGCCGTTTTTCGCCTTTTCTTTTTTCAGATTGTTGATATTATACAGCGTTCTGTTCTTTATGAACAGTTCCGTTTCCTGAGTGTTTTTATACTTCGCGAAGTCGGGTTTCTTCTCTAAAAGCCGACCGCCGAACGCGATAACGCAACCGAGATTGTTGATTATCGGGATAATCAATCTGCCCCACAATGCGTCGTAAACGTAAGACGAGCCGTCGTCTTTCGTCTTTTTCTGACATACGCCGCATTTGAGCATTTCCTCTTCCGTATACCCTTTCGATTTAAGATGGTTCGGGAGCGAAAATCTGTCGAGCGACGCGCCTATTCCGAACGCCGTTACCGTCCGCCGTTCGATACCCCTGAACGCGAGATAATCGTTGTGCGGCTTGGCTTTGGGATCGGAAAGGTTATGCACGTAAAACAGAGCGGCGTCCTTGGTGAGCGACAGGAGCCTGTCCCTCGACTGCTTGTCCGACTCGCGTTTTTTGTAATCTCTGTCGTCGTCCGGCATAGCCATTCCCGCGTTTTCCGCTAAGTAGCGCACCGCGCCGATATAATCGAGATTTTCCATCGTTCTGATAAAGGTTATCACGTCGCCGCCGCGTCCGCAACCGAAGCACTTGAAAAATTGCCCCGCCTCGTTCACGGTGAACGACGGAGTTCTTTCCGAATGCCCCGGGAGAGGACAACACGCCCAGTGGCTGTTGCCGCGCTTTTTCAGAACGCAGTATTTCCCGACAATATCGACTATGTTGTTTTTAAGTTTTAATTCTTCGATAAACTTTTCGTCGAGAGCCATTTCCTTTATCTTCTTCGTGTTATTTTCAGGGATTACGTTCGTCGTCGCCGACTGTTTTTTCGGCGATAAACCTATTTATGCGATGCCAAACAAGAGTGAAATCCCTATCTTAAAATGAAGTTTTTCGGTACGAAAATTTCTTCGAAAGAATAAACGGCGTACCTGTCCGTCATGCTCGACAGATAATCGCAAAGAACGGTGTCCTCGTCGTATTCGTCGAGAAGTTTTCTGTAAAAATCGGGGAGTTTATCCTTGTGTTTTTTATAGTAAGCGTACATCTGCGCGAGCATTTCTCCCGCGCGCCCTTCTTCCGCTTTCGCCGCGGGAACGGTGTACACGTTTTTGAACATAAAATCGCGGAGCCGCTCGGTCGCCTCCATTTTGTCCGCTTCCATAACGACGTCGTTTTTGCCGTAGGACTGCTTATAAATGGAAGTTATCATGCTGTTTATTCTCTCCCGCGAGGACGCGCCGAGAATTTCCATTTCCTCTTTCGGCAAATCGTTTTCGGTGATTATGCCCGCCCTTATCGCGTCGTCTATATCGTGATTGAGATAGGCTATTCTGTCCGAAAGCGAAACGACTTTTCCCTCGAGAGTATGCGGATTTCCGCTCTTTTTATGTTGTAAAATTCCGTCTCTCACCTCGTAGGTAAGGTTAAGATCCTCGAGTACGTCGACAACCCTTAAGGACTGAACGTTATGCTCGAAACCTTTCGGATTGAGTTCGGCGAGAACCCTTTCGCCCGAATGGCCGAACGGGGTATGCCCGAGGTCGTGACCGAGCGCGATCGCCTCGGCTAAATCCTCGTTGAGATCGAGGCAACGGGCGATGGAACGGGCGACCTGAGCCACGTCGAGCGTATGGGTGAGCCGCGTCATATAATGGTCGCCTTCGGGAGAGAAAAAGACCTGCGTTTTGTTTTTCAGCCTTCTGAACGCTTTGGAATAAATTATTCTGTCCCTGTCGCGCTGATAATCGGTGCGCATGGGGCAAGGCTCTTCGTATTTCTGCCGACCTTTCGTTTTATCCGAAAAAGCGGCGAACGGAGAGAAAAACTGTTTTTCTTTTAAAAGCGTTTTTTCTTTCATAGAACCCTCTTTATATAAAACATATTATATAAAACCGCTTATATAAGCCGCGGCGATTCTTTCCCGACATCAATATTATTCAACCGTTTTTCCGCTTTTCCCTTTTTTATTCGTTTTTTTGCGGTTTTAAGGCAATTTGCGTTCTTTTTTACCGTTCAGATCACTTCTCCGCCCGAAACGTTAAGGGTGACGCCCGTAACGAAAGCGGCGTCGTCCGCGAGGTATAAAACGGCTTTCGCCACGTCCTCGGGAGTGCCGAATCTGCCGAGCGGAATATCTTCTTTTATGAGTTCCCTGTCCGCGTCGGAAAAAGCGCGGTTCATCTTCGTGTCGATAAACCCCGGGGCGACGGCGTTGACGCGGATATTCGCGCCCGCGAACTCCTTGGCGAGGGCTTTGGTGAAGCCCGTGACCGCTGACTTGGAAGCGGAATAAACCGCCTCGCACGAACCGCCCGCCAAACCCCACATGGACGAGACGTTGATTATCGCCCCGCCGTTTCCGAGCATATGCGGCAAAACGGCTTTGGTTGCGAGAAAAACGCCTTTCATATTGACGGCGAAAATTTTATCGTATTCCTCTTCCGTCACGTCGAGCAACGTTTTTATCGGAAGCGCGACTCCCGCGCAGTTTACGAGAACGTTTATTTCGCCGCTCGCTCCGCTTTTCTGAGCGAATAATTTGACCGCATTGTTTACGCTTTCCGCGTCCGTAACGTCGATTTTTATCGCCGCGCCGCCGATTTTTCCGGCTATTTTTTTCGCTTCCTCTTCGGAATTATTGTATCCCGCGCCGACGAAATATCCTTTTTCGGCGAACTTCGAACATATCGCCTCGCCTATTCCGCCCGCGCCGCCCGTCACAAGCACGCTCTTCATTTTAAACTCCTTGTTTCGCCG
>CAVJNC010000037.1:0-17622 GCA_963650905.1 Subdoligranulum sp. APC924/74 | reverse complement strand
GGAGGATTTCCGTCCGTGCCGTTGAAAATAGCGAGAGAGGATTTATCTTTCACCCTTTTAGAGGCGACCGAGAAAAAATGCGGATATCTCCGTATCGTCGGCAAAGAGTTGGATTTTGAAAATTTCGAAGTCGTTTGCGGCAGGGCGGAAGAATTCGGGAAAAAGAAAGAATTCAGAGAGAAATTCGACGTCGCCACGGCGAGAGCCGTCGCGCGGCTTAACATTCTTTGCGAATACTGTCTGCCGTTCGTTAAAAAGGGCGGGTATTTCGTCGCTTATAAAGGAGACGCGGAAGAAGAGATTAAAGAAGCGGAAAAAACAGTGGAAATTCTCGGCGGAAAAATCGTCGAGGTTAAAGATTTTATTTTGTCCGAAAAATCGGGAAGAAGAAATATAATCGTTATAAAAAAGGAAAGAGAAACGCCCGCGGAATATCCGAGAAACAACGGAGCGATAAAGAAAAAACCGCTGTGAAACGCCGCAGGAAAAACCGTTTTGAAACGCCGCGGAAAAAATAAAAAAACTTAATAAATAACAAAACCGCCCGATAATCGACTTATAGGACGGTTTTTTAATACTATTTTGATTAGTTAAAATAAATAAAATTATTAATAATATATAATTTTCAAGCCTTTTTTCTCCGCTTTTTTAACCGTGTAAAAAGTTCCGCCTTCCTTTCTTCCGTCGTGATAAGCGAAAATAAGAGAACTGTTGTCCACGAGATAATCGTCGCGGATAAGCATGCAGTTTTTAAAATAAGGTTTCTTTTCTTCGGCGACGTAATCCGCACGGGATAAACATTCTTCGTACAATTTTTTTTCTTCTTCGGTGTAATAAAAAAATTGAAGCGAGCAGGGGATAACCGCGCAAATTTTTAAATTTTTACCCTCTTTTTTCAGTTCGTTCAAAACCGAAAAACACTCGAGGTCGAATCCCTTAGCCATTCCGACGAGAAAAATATCGTAGCCGTTTTCCGCAATCTGCCCGAGATAAATTTTCAGTTTTATTCTGTCGAAGTTTTCGGGGAGAATTCTGTGTCCCGTCACGGCGCACGTTCTGTTTATCGAAAACGGCGGAAGGTTGCTTGTTATCATTTTCGGGCTTGTTTTCCTTTTATTTACTTTGAAAGTTCTTTTATCGCTCTTTTGTAAATTTTAAACTGAAGTTTCAGGTTTTCGATAGAAACGTATTCGTTCGGCTGATGAATTTTGAAGTCTTCGTCCGTTTCGGGGCCGAAAGCCGCGCCGAATTTCAACGCTCTCGCGTAAGTTCCTCCGCCGATTGCTATCGGATTTTCGTTTTTACCCGTTTCTTCGTTGTAAATTTTAAGAAGAGTTTTAACCAAAAATCCCTCTTTATCATTGAACAAAGGCTTCTGATGAGATAGAATTTCCACGGGCGCGACGAGTTTCAGAGCCTCGACGAGTTTATCGCCGTTTAAAAGCGAGGGGTAACGGAAGTCCACCGAAACGCTTATTTCGTCGCCGTCGAGACTTATGATATCGGGGCTCATCGTGAGGTTGCCCGTTTCGTCTTTCAGTTGTTTAAGCCCCATTTTGTCTTCGAAGAGATATTCCCTTATTTTCCCGTCTATAACGCCTATATTCTCGAGATATTTAACCATATTCAAAATGGCGTTGACTCCTTTTTCGGGCGTGGAACCGTGAGCGGAAACGCCTTTGGTAACGAGTTTTCCGTTCTCTTCCTCAACTTCGTATTGTTTCATTAAATCTACGTTTAAAGGTGCTATAGCCTCGCATTTATCGCAAACAACGTTAATTCTTTCGCCACCGCAAAGTTCTTTTAATTCGCTTGAGAGAGCCTTGAAAGTAAACTTTGCGTGTAAAATTCCTTTCTCGGCGTAAATAACGGGAAAGTCTCCGTCGGGAGAAAAACCATAGTCGGGAAAACGAGAAACTTGTTTGAAATGCTCGATACACTTCCAGCCCGTTTCCTCGTTGCAACCGAGAATGAGCCTGATTTTTTTATTCGGAACGTAGCCTTCGTCTTTAAGTTCTTTCATGCAGTAAAGGCAGACCATCGCGGGGCCTTTGTCGTCGGTCGTTCCTCTGCCGTAAATTTTCCCGTCGTTTTCGGTCGCTTGAAAAGGCGGATATTTCCACAAAGAAAGATCGCCCGCCGGAACGACGTCGAGATGAACGAGTATCGCAATCTCGTCTTTTTCGGTTTTACCCTCGCCGAAATCGACTTCGCCGATGTAGTTGTCGTAATTGATCGTTTTAAAACCGAACGAGCCGGCAAGATCGAGAAAATATTTCAGCGCGCCGTAAACTCCGTCGCCGAAAGGTTTGTTTTCTTTTTTTTCGCCCTGAACGGACGGGAAAGACACGAGAGTTTTGAGGCTCTCTTTCATATTTTCGAAATTATCCATAAATCCTCCGCTTCGAATTCGCCGTGTTACCGCCGCAATGCGGTAATTTTAAAAATTTTGGAAATCCGCTTGATTTTATTATACACTTTTTTTTATTTATGGTAAAATAAAAACACGAAACTTTTAAAAAACGCAAAAAATTTTTCGGCGGCGAAATTCGTCCGCTTCGCTTGCGGGCGGATTTTAAATAAACCGCCCTATGCAAAACAAGGAGAATTATGGAAAAAGTAAGAACGAGATTTGCTCCCAGCCCAACGGGATTCATGCACCTCGGCGGGCTTCGTACCGCGCTTTACGCGTATCTTTACGCAAAACACAACGGCGGCGATTTTATTTTAAGGATAGAGGACACCGATCAGCAGCGTTACGTCGAGGGGGCGGTCGAACTTATTTACAGTTCCCTTAAAGAGTCGGGGCTTATCTACGACGAAGGTCCGGACGTGGGCGGAAACTACGGTCCGTACGTTCAGAGCGAAAGAAAGGAAATTTACCAAAAATACGCCAAAAAACTCATCGAACTCGGCGGGGCTTATTATTGTTTCTGCTCCAAAGAGAGGCTCGAATCGTTAACCGACGAGAACGGCAACAGAAAATACGACAAACACTGCCTTAAACTTTCCAAGGAAGAAGTCGAGAAAAAACTCGCCGCCGGCGAACCTTACGTCATCCGTCAGAATATTCCCGCAGAGGGAGTGAGCGAATACGAAGATATGGTTTACGGCACGATAAGAGTGGACTACGCCGACCTCGAGGACAATATTTTAATCAAGAGCGACGGAATGCCCACCTATAACTTCGCGAACGTCATCGACGACCACCTTATGGGGATAACCCACGTCATCAGAGGCACGGAATATCTTTCGTCCACCCCGAAATATAACCTTATGTACGACGCGTTCGGCTGGGAAAGACCGAAATATATCCACCTACCCACGATAATGAAAGACGCGACGAGAAAACTCTCCAAACGTTACGGCGACGCGAACTTCGACGATTTCGTAAAAAAAGGCTATCTTAAAGAGGCGATTATAAATTACGTAGCCCTTCTCGGCTGGTCGCCCAAGAGCAACGTTGAAAAAATGACGCTTCCCGAAATGGTGGAAATGTTCTCGCTCGACGGAATTTCCAAGTCCCCTTCGATTTTCGACGAAATGAAACTCCGTTGGCTCAACGGCGAATATATCCGCGAACTTTCCGAGGACGAGTTCTATTCTTACGCTCTTCCTTATCTCGAAAAATCCGCGGTCAACGGTAAATTCGACCTTAAAAAGATTGCGAAACTTCTCCACGGCAGAGTTGAAGTTCTGGGCGATATTCCCGAAAAAATCGATTGGATAGTTTCTCTTCCCGATTACGATTTCGCCCTTTTCGACAACAAGAAAAACAAAACCGACAAAGAGGTTGCGAAAACTCTTCTGCCCGAGATAAAAGAGTGGCTTGAAGAAACGGACGATTTTTCGAACGACGTTCTGTTTGCAACGCTCAGCGAAAAAGCCAAGGAAAAGGGCGTTAAGAGCGGTTCGGTGTTCTGGGTGATGAGAATCGCCATAACGGGTATGGCGGTAACCCCCGGCGGAGCGACGGAAATAGCCGAACTTTTAGGCAAAGAAGAAACGCTCGCGCGCATGGAAAAATCGATAAAACGCCTCGCGGAATAATTAAAATTTTAAAACAACAGATAACAAATAAGCGGCTATAAGCCGATTAAACGGATGATTTAAGAAAAAAGCAACTTCGGAAAGAGGTTGCTTTTTTGTGTTATTGAAAAGAAGCGGCGACCGTTTTTTTTAAAAAACGGTCGCCGCATAAAAATCTTAATATATGCGTTCATAAACACGCGTTCGGATCAGATAAACATCGCGTTTTAAGTTTGTAAACACGCGTCCGGATCAGATAAACGTCGCGTTTTTAAGTTCATAAACACGCATCCGGATCAGATAAACGTCGCGTTTTTAAGTTTTTAAACACGCGTCCGGATCAGATAAACGTCGCGCTTTTAAGTTCGTAAACAAGGAAGCCGGTGTTGAAAATGGAAGGTTGAGCGATCATCACGGGAATATGACGAGTGGCGTTGGAGTCGGTCGAACCCTCGTAACTCTGGGAATAAAACGCTCTCATAAAAGTCTGCCCCGTCGTGCCGGACGTTGAAAAATCAATGCGGACGACGTTGAAATTATAATCGTAATAAGGCGGGTTGCCGAGCAGAACTTTTTTAAGCGAGCAGGTCGTCAGATAATCATAGGAAGCCGAACTTTTCTCGGTGGAAGTTTTTGTGTAAACGGAACCGGTTACGCTCTGAAGTTCGCCGGAAAGCGGCTCGATGGTCTTGAACGAATAACTCATATTCGCTTCGTGTTTGAAATTTCTGAACAGAAGCAGTATAAGTTCGCCGTCGATATAAGGATTTTTGTTATATTTGCTTACCGTTATGTCCTTTTTCGCCCTTTCGCCGAACTGATCCGGGCTTTCGTCGCCCTCGAGAATTTCGATTTTTATCGAAGCGTCCTTTTCGGTGTAGTCGATAGTGGAAACGTAGCGCGTGTTTTTGACAGAATAAGTCGAACCCGACGGATAAGGCACGGTGTTGTCCACTTTCTTTACGGACTTAATCGGTTTAAAACCGGTGTTATAACCCTCGAAAGTTGTTTCCGTTTCGGTCACGTCGGTAAAATCGCGGGAAGTTTCCTCTCCGCCCGAAATTTCGTAAGTTCCGTAAACGGTGAGCGTGGTTTTATAAGTGAAAGTGCCGTCCTCGTTCGATTTTAAAACGGTTTTATAGGACGAAGAAAGGGTTTTTCCGTTTTCGTCCGTCGTTTCTCTTGTTTTGAATTTCAGAATTTCGTTGGTCTGCGTTTTGCTCCAGAGGTCGTTTCCGTCCACGGAATAAACGCCGTATTCGATAACCTCTTCCTTTCCCGCGGGGGTTTCGCCGGAAGTGTCCTTATTCCAGTATGAACCGTTATACGCCAACGACGAGGTCGATTGTCCGCACCCCGCGAGCGCGAAAACGGCGAGCGCGCACGAAACCGTCGCTATAAATTTCTTTTTCATGTTATCTCCGAATTTTTAAATCGTTATATAAAAGTAAATTTATTTTAACATAAACCGCCGAAAAAGAAAACAAAAAACAAAAGAAAAACAAATTTTCACAATAAACTTATGGAAAACGGCCGCGGATTGTGTTATAATCTTATTATATAATAATACGGCATAAATCTATTATATAATTCCGTTTATCCGATTTTATGTCGGCAGGCGGAATATCGGGGAAAGACGAAAATGATTTTACACGGAGTCAAAACTTATTACGCCGCGATAGACGCCGCCGCGGATCTGGTCGCGGGGCAAAGCCTCTCGCCGGACGAACGCGCGGTGATTTTTTGCGAGGATAAACTCACTCTTTCGATGGAAAAAGCCATCGTGAAAAGGCTCGGCGGAACGTTCAACGTCGAGGTTTTAACGTTCGGCAGATACATAAAAAAATCGGGCTTCGACAACAACGCGCTGACCAAAGAGAGCGCGGCGATCGTGGTGAAAAAAATTCTCGGCTCGATGAAAGGAAATTTAAAAACTCTTTCGCGGCTCGCTTCTTCGCCCTCGTTCGCGTTCGAAACGAGCGAACTCATCGCGCAGTTGAAATCGGCAAAAGTCACGCCCGCCGAACTTCTCCGCACGAGCGAAAACTGCCCCGAAAACATAAAAGCCAAAATTTCGGACGTCGCCGCCGTGTTCGGCGCGTATGAGAATTTTTTGAAAGAAAGGGGCTTGACCGACCAGAGCGGAATTCTGGATTCCGCGCCGAAACTCATCGCCGCCGACGAAAAACTGAAAAAATCGCGGGTTATCGTCGCGGGGTATTCCTCTCTCACCCGGCAGATTTGCGATATAATAAAAACGCTTGAAAAAACCGCGGCTCGTCTCGACGTTTTCGCCGTTCACGGGGATAACGAAAACCTTTACGGAAACGAGGTTTATAACTTCGTGAAGAAACTTCCGTCCGCCTCGGTTACGGAAGAAAATCAGGAGTTTTCGCCCGAACAACTCACCGTTTTAAACGGGCTTTTCGACCATAATCAGTTTGCAAAAGTCGGGCTATATAGCGATAAAGTGCATATTTTCGAAGCGAGGAATATAAGCGAAGAGATTGAATTTATCGCCAGAAGAATAACCTATCTCGTCACGTTCAAAGGTTACAGGTTTTCCGATTTCTGCCTCGCCGCGGGCGATTTGGCGAAGTATTCTCTGCGGATAAAAAAGACTTTCGACGATTATAAAATTCCGTACTTTTCGGACGAGAAACATTCCCTTTCTTCCCACCCCCTCGCAAGGCTCACGCTCGGGCTTTTAAAGACCGCCGCGCGGGGCGGAGACGCGGACGAGATAAGGCGGATGATTCAGAATCCGCTTTTCATTCCCGATAAGGGCGTCGCCGACGCGTTCGTCCGCGAAACGATAAGAAAAAGCGTTACGCCGAGGCTTTTTCTCGACAGAAATTTCGCGGTTTCGGACGATATGTACATCGCGGCAAAGCGTGACGTTCTTGCCGATTTCATAACCCGATTCCGCCGCTCAGACAAGGCGAGCGAGTACGTTAAACTGCTGAAAAATTTCTACGAAAGGGCGTTCGTGAAGGAAAACGCCGACGAAACGAAGGCGAAACTCATCGCGATAAACGCCGAAGAGGAAGCCGAATTTTTGAGTTCCGCGCTCGGAAAAGTAATCGATACGGCGGAAAAAACGGGCGAAGTGCTCGGCGACGACGCGATTTCGATAACGGAGTTTTCGAAACTGCTCGAAGCGGGTTTTAAAGCGTGCGAAGTGGGGCTTATTCCCCAACTTCTCGACTGTGTTTACGTCGCCGAACTCAAAGATTGCAGATACAAGCGGTTCCGCTGCCTGTTCGCCGCGGGGCTTAACGGCGACGTGCCTTTCGTAAAAAGCGACACCGCCCTTCTTCTCGACAGCGATATTTCCCGTCTCGAGGACCTTTCGGTCGCGATCGAGCCGAAAATAACCGTCGTGAACAAGCGCGAAAAAGAAGCCGCGGGGCTTGCTTTCGTTTCGTTCGAAGAGGATTTGTTCCTTTCTTACGCCGACCTTTCGCCCGACGGAAAACAGAACGTGAAGAGCGACGCGATAGATTATTTTCAGAGGATTTTCTGCGGCAAGGACGGAAAACCGCTCGCGGCGTTCAACTCTCTCTCCCTTCTCGCCGCAACGGAGGGTTCTTCCGGCAAGCGTAAAGACGTTCTGGAACTGCTCGGTTACATGCGTCTGCGCCCCGCTTTTTTCTCGCTCGTTAAGGATGCGGATAACTTCAAAAACGGGGCTATAGATTCGTTATCGGCGGCTTCCGCCTTTTTGGGCGCGCTTAAAAACGAGGAGAACGGCGAAGAACTTTCCTATGCCGAAAGGCTGCTCGACAAGGCGGACGGAAAGATCGTTTTCAGAAAAAACATTCCCGCCGAAAATTATTTCGCGAAGGGCAACGTTTCGGCGAGCAAGATAGAGTGCTATTATTCCTGCCCGTATAAATGCTTCGTCAAATACGGGTTGGGCGCGGCGGACAAACTCACGGGAGACGTTCGTTCGCTCGATTTCGGTAACGTCCTGCATAACGTCGCCGAAAATTTCGTTCGTCGGATAGACGAGGCGAAAACGGACGAGGAAGCGGAAAAACTTGCCGAAGAGGTGATAAAAGCCGCCCTTTCCGCGCCGGAGATTGCGAAATTCTCCCGCCGCGGCGACTTTGCTTACGCCCTGAAACTCACCGAAAAAGAGGGGAGAAAACTTTGCCGCAACATTTATAACGAGTTTAAAAACTCCGGTTTCGAACCCGTCGGCGAAGAGGTTTGGTTTTCCGACTGGCAACCCTATAAATCCGTTCCGCTCAGGACGAAAAACGGGCTTTTTAAACTTTACGGCAAGGCGGACAGGGTGGACAAATATAAAAATTACGTCCGCATAATCGATTACAAAACGGGCAACGTGGACGAAAAAGTAAAGGACGAAAAGTTTTACACGGGGCAGAACCTGCAACTTTATCTTTATATGAACGCCTTTGTCCGCGGCGGCGAAGAACCTGCGGGGGCTTATTATTACGCGGTGAACGATTCCTTCCGCAAAGCGGGCGAAAACGAAACTCCGATGGCGGGGAAAACTCTCTTGTCCGACGAAATCATCGACGCGACGGATAAAAACGCCCGCGCGAACGGAAAAAGTACGGTAATAGATTACAAAGCGAACAAAAAAACGGGAAAAATCGTCGGCAACGGTACCTGCGACGCCCGGACGTTGAGAGGTTATATGAAGTACGCGAAAAAACTCGCCGAAAAAGCCGTTACGGACATTACGGACGGCGTCATCGTCGCTTCGCCTTACGAAAAATCCTGCGATTATTGCGAATACGGCGCGATCTGCGGCTTCGACGAAGAGGCGGGTTTTAAGGAAAGAAAAGTTTCGTCCGTCAAGCCCGAAACGATAGTCGGGGCGGCTTACGGCGACGAACCGGTTTATACCGAAGAGGTTATTTATAGCGAAAAACAAACCTATACCGAAGAGACGACTTATACCGAAAAGACCGTTTATAGCGAAAAATCGACCTGCGTCGAAAAGACGGAATATAGCGAAAAATCGACCTATAGCGGCGTTTTTTCGGTTGCGGACGGAGAAAAATCGCCGTCGGGCGGAAACAGGAAAATGAAAAACGAAACGGAAAAAGGAGAGAACGATGGCAGATAAATTTACGCCCGAACAACTTCGCGCGGTGACGGAAACGGAAGGCAACATGCTCGTTTCGGCGTCCGCCGGCAGCGGAAAAACTTACGTTATGATAGAGCGCCTCATCGGCATAGTCCTCGACGGAAAAGCGAGGGTTTCGGAGATTCTCGCCGTGACGTTCACCGACGCCGCCGCGGCGGAAATGAAGCAGAAACTCGTTTCTGCGCTGAGAAAAAGGCTTATCGACGGCGGGGATAATTCGGCGGTGCGCGCCGCGCTCGACGAAGTGCCTTCCGCGAGCATTTCCACGATACATAAATTCTGTCTCGACCTGCTCAAAAGTTATTTTTACGAAATCGGGTTAGATCCTGCGTTTAAAATCGCCGACGAAACCGCCGCTTGCGAAATTCAGAACGCCGCCGCGGACAAAACTTTTGCCGAACTTTACGACGAAGGCGACGAGGATTTTTTATATCTCGTGCGTATTTTCCGCTCGGGCAGGAGCGACGCGGAACTTAAAAAAGTGGTAAAAAAGACGGTCGAATTCGCTTTATCCGAGAAAAACCCCGAGGAATTCCTCGAAAAATGCGGCATATCGCCTGACGAGGAAGAATTTGAAGAAATCGAAAACGAACTCGCCGCGACGCTTAAAGAAAGGGCCGCCGCGCTCTTGCCGTCCTTTGAAAACATGCGGGAAATTCTGCGCGCCGCGGGCGTTAAAAAGCCGGACGAATATTTCGACGAAGTTGCGGCGAGGCTGAAAGAAATAATCGCCGCGGAGAGTCTCGTCCGCATATCCGCGGTTTGTTCGGCGGGCGTGAGAAACGCGCCGTCCGTTCCGAAGGAAGCGGAGGACGAAAGAAAGGCGTTCGACGACCTGAAAAAGAAACTGAAAAAACTGTTCGAGGACGGCAAAACGTTGCCGGGCGGCGGCGAAGAGTCGGCGAAAGCGGCGTTTTTGTCCACCGAAAGAACGGTTAAAGCCCTTTCGCGGCTCGCGATTTTATATAAAAAAGAATACGACGAGATGAAAGCCGACGAGTCGCTCGTCGATTTTTCCGACCTCGAACACCTCGCTTATAAACTTCTGACGACGAGCGAAAACGCGCTCGCTTCGGTCCGGAATAAGTATAAATACGCCTTTTGCGACGAATATCAGGACGTTAACGCCGTTCAGGAAGCGGTGCTTAGCCTCGTCGCGCCGAACGGCTTGTTTATGGTGGGCGACGTGAAGCAGTGCATTTACGCGTTCCGCGGTTGCAACCCCGATATTTTCGCCTCGAAATTCGCGGCGTTCGAAAACGCCGGCGGCAAAGCGGACGACGACGGCAAAGCGGACGACGACGGTAAAGCGAACAACGACGGTAAAGCGAACAACGGCGGCAAAGCGAACGACGGTTTTTACGATAACGTCGGCAAAGCCGTCGCCTTAGCGGAAAATTTCCGCTCCGCCGAGGGTGTTTTAAAAGCGGTGAACAACGTTTTTTCCGCGACGATGACCGAAAAATCGTCGAGGATAAATTACGCGAAAAACCCGATGAAATTCGGCGGACTTTACCCCGAAAACACGGGTTACGCGGCGATGCACGTTTTAGTCGGCGAAAAGGAGAAAAAGGAGTCGCCGACGGGCGTTTACGACCTTGTGAAGGACGCCGAAGCCGAGGACGAACCCGATAGTTTTTACGAGGGGCTTCTCGTTGGCGAACTGATAGAAAAAGAACTCGGCGAGCCGATTTTCGACATAAAACTCGGCGATTACCGCCCCGCGGAACCCAAGGATATAGCGGTGCTTTTAAGAAATTCCAAAGGCTTCGCGACGGACGTCATCAAAACCCTTTCGCGCCTCAATATTCCCGTTTCGTCCGCGGCGAAAGATCCCGTGGTCGATTATCCCGAAGTCAAACTTCTCATAGATATTTTAAGACTCGTCGATTTTTACGCCGACGATCCGCCGCTCATCGCTACGATGAAAAGTTCGGTCGGAGGATTCGACGAGGAAGAACTCGCCGCGATAAGGGCAGCCGCTCCGTCCGCGCGTTCGCGGTCGTTGCCCCGTTCTTCGCCGCTCGTCGCTCCCGAAACAGGCGAAGACGACAGAAAAACGCCGACTTTCCTCGAATGCGTGGAATATTACCTCGAAGAGGGAACGGACGAAAAACTGAAGGCAAAAATCGCGAAATTCGACGAATATTTCAAAAAAATACGTCTGCTTGCGGAATTCTGCGGCGCGGGCGAGATCCTCGTGAGAATAATCAAAGACTGCTCGCTCGACCTTGAAATTTTAACGGGCAGGCTCGGCGAACTGAGGCTCGAAAGGGTGAACAGATTCATCGCCGAAAGCGAAAAGGGCGGCGAAAAACTCACCGTGAGCGAGTTTCTGAAGAAAATCGAGAGTTCGGGCGACGAAATTTCCGTTGCGGAAGCGGGCGGGAGCAATTCCGTAACCGTCATGAGCATGCATTCGTCCAAGGGGCTTGAGTTTCCCGTGGTGATAATCGCGGGGCTCGGCAGACAGTTCAACGCCGCCGACGAACGCGACGTCCTTCTCCTTTCCAAAACCCGCGGCTTCGCGCCCTATTGTTACGACGAGCAGACGATGACGAAAAGCACGACCTTAAAACGCGAACTTGTCAAAAACGAAACCCGCCGCGCCACCGCCCGCGAAGAACTCAGGCTTTTATACGTCGCGATGACGCGCGCGCAGAGCAAACTTCACCTCGTGACGAGCGCGGAACTCCCCGCCGAAAGGAATGAAACCACCGCTTCGCTCGCGCGGAAGTTCACGGACTATTTTTCGCCTTGCGACATGCCCGTTATCGTCCACGACAAGGCGGATATAAAAACCTTCGGTCGGGCGGGCGAAACGAGGAATATTCTCGTCGGCGAAGCGAGAGAATCGCTCAGAGAAAAAATATCCGAGAGCGTTTCGTTCCGCTATCCTTTCGAGGCGGACACCGTTCTGCCCGTCAAACGCGCCGTCACGAGCATTTCGGAAGAGATGTCCGAAGTCAAGCCCGTGATTTTCAGCGTAGACGGCGAAAATCCTTACGAAGATGCTTACGCTTCGGACGATATGTTTTCCGATCGGCAACCGGACTGCGAAATTCCGGACGACGGGAAAGGCGGAATACCGTTCGGAAAAGGCAAGGCGAACGAGCGCGGAACGGCCTATCACAGGTTCCTTGAGAATCTTGATTTTAATGCAAAAAGCGTAGATAACGAACTTATACGGCAACTTTCGCAAGGCGTTCTTTTGCCCGAACAGGCGGAATTGCTCGATAAAAACGTACTTCGGAATATCGTCGGGAGCGGCGTTTTCGGGCGGTTCGACGGTTATAAAATTTACCGCGAACAACCTTTCGTGGCGGGGTTTCCGGCAAAGGAAGTAGGCTATAAAAACGCGGACGGCGAAATTCTCGTTCAGGGGATAATCGACCTGCTTGCGGTTAAAGAGGGCGAGGCGATAATTCTCGACTATAAAGCCACCGGAAAGAGCCGCGAGGAAATGCTCGGGAAATATAGAACGCAACTCGAAATCTACAAAAAAGCCGTGGAAAAGGTTATGAAACTGAAAGTAAAAAAGATGATTCTGTTCAACGTTTTCACCTGCGAAACGGTCGAAGTCGGATAAATTTATAATCGGCGTGAAGTAATTAAGCCGCCCGCCTTAAACGCGGTGGCAGAACGAAAAAACAACAGACCGCCCGCAGATAAAATAACGCCGAGAGGCGGAATGAAACAGCAAGCCGCCCGCCGCGAAAATCGACGACGCGAAAAATAACGATAAGCCGCCCGCCGCGAAAATTTCGCGGCGGGCGGCCATTTTAACCGCAGGCGATTGCGTTTTAACGATAAAACGCAATCGCCTGCGGCCGCCAAAAGAAGAACTCAATAAACGAAATAAATCACTTTGTATTTTCCGCCGTTCACCATTTTCGTCACGGCGCGTTTGAGTTTTCCGCGCGTTTCCTCGGGCATCGCGCCCGTTTTTCTGTTGATTTCGTCAAGAACGAGTTCGCCGAGCGGTCTGCCGAAAACCTTCGCTTCCGAAACTTTACCCTCGCGGGTTTCTTCGGAAATGAAATCGATGAAGTCCTCGCATTGCTTTTTCGTGCCGGAAATGGGGTTGACCGAGGCTTTAACGCCCACTTTAACGACGTGCAGACTCTCCGTTTCGGCGGTTACTCTCACGCCGTAACGATTGCCTTGCTTAACGAGCGTCGGCTCGCCGATTTCCACGTCCTTTTCGGATGGCAGAACTATTCCGTAACCCTTCGCGTCGGCATCTTCGAGTCCCGAGCGAATTCTGTCGTATTCCCACTTCGCCTTGGAAAGATCCCTCACGAAACTCATCAACTTATATTCGCCGTCGATGGTTTCGCCGCACGTTTCGCTTATCACTTCGTAGAAGAGATTTTTGTCGGCGTTCACCGTTATCGTCACTTTTCCTTCGCCCGCGTCCGCCCTTACGCCCGTGGGAATGAGTTTATCCACGGCGGCGAGCGCGTCCTCGAGCATATAGGCGTCCTTCATTTTCATCATGTTCGCCGAGGCTTCCTTAACGGCGGCGATGATTTCGCTCACAACCTTGTTTTCGCTCGGCAGAGCGCAGAGCCAGTCGGGCAGTTCCACGTCCGCCGACCTTATCGGGAATTCGGACAACGCCTTTTCCATCACGGCGGTGAAGCCTTCCTCGCCGCAGGTTAAAACGTCGAGCGGAACGACCGAAACGCCGTATTTCTCTTCCAGCGCCTTTTTCAGTTCCGCGGTCGCTTTGCTCGTCGGATCTTTGCAGTTCAGGCAGATAACGAACGGTTTGCCTATGTTTTTGAGTTTGGAAACGGTCGTTTCTTCCGCTTTTTCGTAGTTTTCGCGCGGGATATCCGTTATGCTCCCGTCGGTGGTGACGACCACGCCTATCGTGGAATGTTCCGAAATGACCTTATCCGTGCCGAGTTCCGCCGCTTTTTCAAACGGAAGCGGCTCGCTCTGCCAGGGCGTGCGGACCATTCTCGGCTCGCCGTTTTCCTCGTGGCCTATCGCGCCGTCCACCATAAAGCCCACGCAGTCGATGAGCCTTGTTTTCGCCGTCGTTTTGCCGAAAGATACTTTCACGGCTTCGCTCGGGATGAATTTCGGCTCGGTTGTGGTTATCGTTTTGCCCGCGCCGGATTGCGGAAGTTCGTCGGTGGCGATTTTTTTCTTGTTTTTACCCGTAATATTAGGCATTATAAGAAGTTCGGCGAATCTCTTCACGAACGTTGATTTGCCCGCTCTCACGGGCCCCGCCACGCCCACGTAAATATCTCCGCCCGTCCTCTTGCTTATATCGCTGTAAATATCGTATTTCTCCATAAAAACTCCTTGCGGCATTTCGCTTACGATATTATTCTATTATCGCGGTCCGTCCGATATGCTTTCGCGGCGTGAAAAATTTGCGGGGGGTTCTTGTCGGCGTGGTTTTCTTGTCGGCGTGGTTTTCTTGTCGGCGGGGTTTCTTGTCGGCGGGGTTTCTTGTCGGTCTGCATAAAAAAAGCCGCTTCCGGAAAATTCCGGAAGCGGCGCGAGCCGAAAATTATTGAATTTCGACGTTGTGGGTAAGTTCTTTCTTCGGTTCTTCCTTGGGAATTTCGATGGAAAGAATACCGTTTTCGTATTTAGCCTTGACGGATTCGTTGGAAACGTCGCCGACGTAATAACTTCTCGAAAGGGAAGAAGAACGCTCTCTTCTGATGTAGTTATGCTTTTTATCCTCGTCGGTTTCGGTCTTTTCGGCGGTTATCGTAAGATACCCGTCCTTAAGCGAAACGTTCACGTCCTTTTTGTCGAACCCGGGGATTTCGACGTCCATAACGTAAGAATTCTCGGTTTCTTTGATATCCGTTTTCATCGTGTTGAACTTTTCTTCGTAAAACATAGGTTTAAAGAAACTGTTGAACGCGTCGTCGAAAAAGTCCAGATTGTTGTTTTCGTTATCTCTTCTTACCAAATAATTTCTCATAATATTATCTCCTTTTGATATGTAATCTTATTTTTTCGTCTCGGGGTTTTAGCACTCACTGTTTTTATCTGTTAGCACTCTAACCTTTCAACTGCTAACAGTATAACACCGATTTTCCCGTTTGTCAATACTTTTTCTGTTAAGATTCTGTGAAAAATTTGGGAGTGGAATTATATAACGCTTTTAACAAAATTCAGGCGTCGGGGGCAAAACGGTTGACACGGGCGGCGTAAATCATTATTATATAGCGGTATGAAAGATTCAAACGATAAAAAGGCGTTGTTTTTCGATTTCGACGGAACTCTGTGGTTCGGCAGATACGGCGACGGAACGCTCGGAACGCTTAAAAAACTGCACGAAAAAGGCTATATTCTCGTTTACGCTTCCGGCAGAAGCCGCGGCAACACCGATTTCGGACTGATAAAGGACGTGCCGTTCGACGCGCTCACTTTCGGCGGTTGCGAGGCGGAAATCGGCGGAAAGGTTATTTATCGCCGCGACTTTTCCGAGGAACAGATAGATTATTTACTGAAAATGCCCGAAAAATACCTGCGGCGGACCGTTTTCGAGGGCGTTAACGGATTTTATAAGTATCGCGGAACGCTCCCGCGCTATCTCGGCGAGGAAAAGGACGACATGGAATTTCTGCGCGACGTTAAAAATTATCCGTTGTCGAAATTTTCCACGATAAAATTCGATAAAGAGGGCGGGGGGTATTACCCGATAGATCCCGACGTCGTGAAATATCTCGAAAAAGATTTCTTCGTCGTCGATCTCGACCATTATATCGAATGTATGAACAAAGGTCACGGCAAGGACGCGATGATAAAAAAAGTCTGCGAATATTTCGGCATAAAACGCGAAAACACCTATTGTTTCGGCGACAGCGAAAACGACCTCGCTATGTTCAAAGCGGTTGAGTGCGGCGTGGCGATGGCTCACGCGCCGGAATGCGTCAAAAAACTCGCGAAATACGTCACGAAATCCGATATCGACGGCGTTTGCGAAGCGGTTTACGCTCTCGGATTGCTTTAACGGGGCGATCGTAACCCGATTACACCCCGTTCGTACCCCGCCGAAAGGTAAATAATGCGAAAAGGGTTGCAAGTTAAGGCGAATTGTATTATAATGATATACGTATAATAATATACGCATAATAATATCGGCTTGTCCGGTCGTTGCGGTTCGGCCGCTCGTCTTTATCCGGAAAGGAAAACAAAATGTTACAGAATTTGCTTAATACGGACGGATTTATCTTCAACGGTAAATTCTATACGAATCATATTCAGATAGGTAATTTTTCGATATATTATTACGCTATCTGCATCGTCACGGGGATGATTCTCTGTTGTCTTATCGCCGCGCCCATGTTCAGGCGCAAGGGCGAAAATGCGGATCTTATTCTCGATCTGATGATAGCGATCGTTCCGAGTTGTATAGTCGGGGCAAGGTTGTGGTACGTGATTTTCGATATAAAAACGTTCATAAACGCCGAAAATCCCTTCCTTGCGATAATCGATATCCGCAACGGCGGGCTTGCGATTTACGGCGGACTCGCCGCCGGCGCGCTCGCGATATTCGTGGTGTGCAAGATAAAAAAGATTTCCGTTTTAAAGGTTTTCGACCTCGCGGCGGTCGTCGTTCCGCTCGGGCAGGTGGCGGGCAGATGGGGAAACTTCTTCAATCAGGAAGTTTACGGTCAGAAAATAACCGATCCCGCATGGCAGTTCTTTCCGTTCGGCGTGCAGATAGGCACTCCCGCGAACTACGAATGGCATCAGGCTCTCTTCTTTTACGAAGGAACGCTCAATTTTCTGCTTTTCCTCGCGCTTTATATCACGTTCTGGAAAGCCCGCACCAACACTTACGGTTACGCCACGGGCGGATATTTCATCGGTTACGGCATAATCCGCGGCGTTCTGGAGCCGCTCAGATCGTCGGAATATAATCTGCCGCTTTTCGGCAAGGAAACGTCCGTTCCCGCGATGACGTTGTTCTCGATAATTCTCGTTTTCGGCGGAATTATTCTCATTATCGACACCCTTCGCCGCGACGGAAAGATAAAAGTGCGATTCGTCGATAACATAAAAGCGAAGTTCGCGGCAAGAAAAGTCGCGAAAGCGGAAACTCCGGAAACGACTTCGGTAACGACTTTAGAAACGCATAACGAAAGCCTTGCGGGAGGAACGGAAGGGGCGGTCGATACCGAAAAACCGACCGAAAACCAAACCGGAACGCCGAGCGAAAAATCGGGCGAAACGCCGACCGGCGAAAAAACCGACGAGAATATCGGCGGAAATATCGGCGAAAAAGAAGTCTGAAAATACGGCAAAAAGACATTCCCGAAGCAAATCGGGGATAAAATCAACGAATAAAACTCTTATCGAAGGAGAAAAACAATGAATAAAGGAAACAAAAAAACGAACCTGCTCGTCTGGGGCGTGGTGGCGGCGGTCGCCATGGCGATTCTTTCCGTGGTCGGATTTGTTCTCGCCCTGACGGGGGTTTT